>CALADS010000068.1 GCA_937890825.1 uncultured Bacteroides sp.
AGCAACAGACTCATAATCTGGAGGTCCCTGGTTCAAGCCCAGGCTGGTCCACAAACTAAAAGGCTCATCTCTAACGAGATAGAGCCTTTTTTATTTGCAGACCCTCCAGATATAACTCTGTTGCTCTTGGTTGATTTAGTCCTAATATATAGCTGTTGTTTCACTATTGTTTCACCAATTAAACAGTGTACAATATGCTGACAATCAATGCAGAAGTCGTTAAGACTAAAAGACAATCTAACGAGTGTTTCACCATTCGCCTTAGATTCACTCTTGACAGGCGCATGAAAAGGCTTTCTACAAGTCTGTTCGCCAACCAAAAGGATTTGACTAAAGACTTCAAAATCAAGTCCTCATCACCTCTGAAAGGTAAAGTTGAACGTCTAATCAGAGATTATCAAGAAAAATGTTCACAGCTCCAAGTTGAGTTAAACAATTATACCATTGAAGATATAATGGATTATCTGGACGGTGAACATCAGAAGCAACAAACCATTGACTTTATAAAGTTCAGTCGTGAGTGGATAGCTTCTGCCACCATTAAAGGAGCACCCAATTATACAACTGCCATCAATGCCTTGGTACGATTTGTTGGTAAGGAAGAATTGGATATAAATCTTATCACCTTAGATTTCTTGGAACAGTTCAAAGCATTTTTAATTAGAGAACGTGATGCACGTACCAAGAAACTGATGCAGCAGGGTAAACGTGTTACCTCTAACCGTACCCTTTCCCTCTACTTGGTAAGCATTAAGAAGCTATTCAATGAAGCTAAACGCAAGTTCAATAAGAAAGACAAGAACCTTATTCTTATTCCTAACTCACCCTTTGAGGACTTCAAGATACCTAAACAGGAAGCTACACGTAAGAGAGCCATTCCAGCAGACATCATTAAAAAGGTGTGGAAGCTGCCTTATAAAGACATGAAGAAAGGATATAAGTCCACCTGCCGTTATAACTTGGCTAAAGATTGTTTCATTCTATCATTCTGTCTTATGGGAATCAATTCAGCAGACCTTTACAATGCTACTGAAATGAGAGGGAACACTATTATCTATAACAGAACTAAGACCAAAGCTCGCAGATTGGATGGTGCAAAAATGATGGTAGATATTCCTAAGATAGTGCAACCTCTCATTGATAAGTACAAGGATGGCACAGGCAAACGTCTGTTCAACTTCTATCAATACTATGGGGATGAAAAGACTTTTAATAAAGCTATCAATTACGGTCTAAAAGAGATTGGAGCAATATTAGAAGTAGATGATTTGGAATACTATGCAGCCCGGCACTCATGGGCTACTATCGCTCTCAACAAAGTAGGCATAGACAAATACATCGTTCATGCAGCTTTGAACCACATAGACGATTCCATGAAAGTGACAGACATTTATATTGAACGTGACTTTGTAAATGAGAACAAGGCTAACGCCAAAGTTGTGAAGTACGTGTTTGGTAAGTAAGCTAATAATTCCCCACTTGTAGCAATGCAGGTGGGGATTATTTTTTAATTTTGTGCAGAATTGGAGCAGGAAGTACTTATGGAAGATAACCAAAATATAGAAGAACAGAATATTCTCCCCAAAATGGATATAGATTTGTTAGCTGAAATGGAGAAAAGCATGGAAGATGATTTCAAGCGTGAATATCAGCAGGAAGATGTTGCATCTATTCTTGACAGCATAGAATATATCAGAATCTATTGCAGGAACTTCCCACTATTTAATGGAGACGATTATCAGCCGCTTCAAGCACCATTCGCATACTATCGTAGTCGCAATACATATTTAAAGGAGCTGCCATTTACAGAAGATGAGTTCTATAATTTCACACTGATACAGGAGGCTATCAACAAATTGGAGTTACAACCCAAACCAACCTTTGAGTTCATAGCATTCTTATACCACATCATCAAAGTGTGGAGCGAGAACCAAATAACCACAGGGATTAACAGGGTAAACAACATTCTCTCCATCTTAGAGGAACAGCCCAATGCCAAACTAAAAATGAATATCAAAGTAGATGGCAAGAACTTCGAATTCGAGAACTCCCTATTCATTCACTCTATGCTTGAATTTTATTCTTCCCATGAACAGGTCTCACACTATCTTGTGGAGCGAGAGAATAAAAGAGTACGAGAGCGCACTATCCAATATTCTTTGGTCAAGACATTGCTGGATTATCTTCCCATTAAAGTAAAGAAGCCAGAGGATGTAAAATTTGTACAAGCAGAAAGAGACTTAGCTTTATGCACTTTATATCTATGTAAATTACTAATGGGTGACCCTGCATACGTTTGTACCAAAGATAACAACGCTACATTTGACAAGTTGATGAGAGACTTCAAAGACTTTAATATTACACTTCATCAGATGCTAACCTAATGATATTCAGCAACGTAAAAACAGGGATATAAAACTTACTCTTACATACCCTATTTAAGAGACATATCTTTGCATCGCTTTCAGAAAGCTGGCAGGCACGTTGCCGCAGACTAATCACTGAAAGCCCCAAAGACATGAAGAACTTAAATTTATTGTTCATCGAAGGTAACCGCACTAAAATTGACAATTCTAACGTAGTTGAATCTTACAACAAGATTAAGGCATGGGGATTCATTGAAACAATGCCTATTGAATACTTCCCAATGGAAGAAGCTAAAGATAAATTAGGCGGTAGAAAGTTGTACAAACCTACTATTGCTCGCAAGAAAGGAGAGGGCTCTGCTACTATCAGCAATTTCGAGATTAAAATGGTTGAAGTACAGGAAGCAGACTATGACAAGTACGACGGTGTTTGTGGCGATGGTCAGCATAGAACAATAGCCCTCATGTTTGATGAATTGAAAGATGTTACAGCTACTTATCAGCCAGTAAAACTCTCTAAAGAGAATATGGATATATTGGCTTACATATCAATACGTAACAATGGCAGGAAATGGTCTAATGATGATTTTTATGCTTCCAATATTTCAACAGGAGATACTAATGCAGACTATATCCTTAATAAAAGGAAAGAAGGCTATATTCCTGCATTCCTTTTCAACGTTTATACTCTTGGAACATCTAATCTGACAGCAGCACAAATCAAGTCAATCCAACAAGGATATAAGAAACTCTCTGACTTTAGTAAAGTCCAAATCAGCCAAGACACACAAGATAAGGGAGATAGAATCTTAGCGGCATTAGAATCTAACAGCTTCATCTCTAATGATAGGTTTACTGGACGTTTTGGAGCAGGATTGAAAGCATTCTTTACTGAATGTAAAGATATAGAAGTGGTTGTAAACACTATCAACCATATCAATAAAGAGAATTGGAATAAGTACTTCACCCCAATCGCAGGTCAGAGCATGGAAGCAAAATCTTACAAGGAAGCTCTGGCTAAATTGGCAGGACAAGTGAAGGAATGACCTTTCAGACAGCCCATGTGACAGGTGGGCTTCTCTACTCCAAATTCTTGGGTTTGGCATTTCAGCCTTATAGAACTATCTCAAATTACCCATTATATGAACTTTAGACATATCTAAGATTCTATAATTGGGGTTACAGCTAACAGATTTTTAAAAGCCAACAATATATGATTACCAAGTTAGATATTCAAGAGAAAGATGGATTCCTTATCATGAAGGACTTCCCTATGAACTGCATCTTTAATAAGGTCAAGACAGGTTGCGGTGCTACTACCATAGCACTTACCAATAACGAGAATTATATCATTACTGTTCCAACCACAGAACTGATTGAGAACAAATGCTATCCAACTAAAGATGCAGATGGTAATGTGAAGTTCTGGAAGAAACATGAACGCAGAGCAGGATTAAGTCCTGTTGTTGATAACCTGTTTGGCTTATATGGAAATTTCACCTTAGAACTAAAGAAGAAGTTAAAGGACTACCTGTCTTCTGTTGGAGTGAAGAAGATTATCTGCACCTATGACAAGATAGACAAGCTGATGGAGTTTATCAATCCTAAAGACTTTAAACTGACGATTGACGAATACCACAACTTCCTTAAACAATACTCATTCAGAGACAAGGCTATTAATGGCGTGTTGGCTCACTTTAAAGAGTTCAAATCCTATTGCTTCTTGTCAGCTACCCCTATTCCAAACAATTTGAAACCAGCAATCTTCAATGACATTCCAGAATACATGGCTGATTGGAATACAACAGACGATATTACTGTTTATCCTTACCATACAGACAAGCCTTATATGGTAGCAGCCAAATTCATCAAGACCTACCAAGCTAAAGGCTGTCTGAATGTGAACGGCATTGAGAGCAAGGAAGCATACTTCTTCATCAACAGCGTTACTGAAATCAAAGCCATACTTAAACAGACGCAATTAACAGAAGATGATTATAGAATTATCTGTGCAGACAATCCTAAGAACAGAAGAACCTTAGAAGAATATACTATATCAAGTTCTGCTGACGCTCCCAAGAAATTCAACTTCATCACTTCCAAATCATTTGAGGGTGTGGACTTCCATTCTGAAACAGGATTATGCTTTGTGGTCAGCAACGTTCAGAACAGACACACATTGGTCAGCATTGATATGGATATACCTCAAATTGTAGGAAGAATCAGAACCAAGTCCAATCCATTTAGGAATAAAGTAGTCCATATCTTCAACACTAAAGCTACTGATCATTACACAACATTTGAAGAAATGGAGCAGATTGTGGATAAGGAAGTAAAGGCAGCACAAGAAAGGGCTGATATGCTTAATAATACCAAACTATCAGAAGCGGCAACCAAGCAACAGATTAATGAGATTAAGAAAGTTGGGATTGAATCTTACCTATCTTATCAAGAGAATAAATTTGTCGTTAATGATATGGTAGCCAAGTTACAGCTTTACAGCTATTATATTGCTACTGTGGTTTACCAATCAGACAAATCATTAAGAGAAACTTATGCCCAATCTGGAATAGTAACTACTAAAGGTAAATGGCATATCGCACCAGAGAAGTTTGTCAAGGAATTAATTGTAAAGCCAACTTTCAGAGAATTACACAAAAGATATTGTGAAATCAAAGCAAACCCAATGACATTCGACTTGCAAGCTATTGAGATAGAACATGAATATCCAATCTTAGGCAGGGCTTACCGCCAACTTGGAATAAAGGAATTAAAGCCGTTACGAACCATCAAATCCATTAAGGAGGCTTTGGGTGAAGCATAAACCTATCTCATAAGATGATTACATAAGTTTATAGTGTAACGAGCGAGGAGGTACACTACATTATTATCCCCCCTCATGGCTCTAAATAAAAAAGAATGCTTTAGAAATGTAGTCCAACGGCTGACAGGAATAAGCATTCTTTTTAATCCAAGAACAGGCACGATGCACTATTACCATAGCCTGCCAATAATTTACTAATGCTCCTCATTTCCTTTGAAAGAATCTTTAGGGAAAGACATAGGACAGCCTAAGATGCAAGCGAAGAAATTCACTTGTGTTTTAGGCTCGTTCCTATTTAATCCATTCAATCAATAACCATTTAATTCAATTTCATTATGAGAGATTTAGTAATTATGCCAGCTATGGCACAGCGTAGAGAATCATTAAACATGGGTGAGTTTGCAGAAGAAGCAATCATTGTAGATGAAGTAGCAGCACCCAAGAAAGTAAACCATTTCATTGAAGCGAATACACAGGAAGCAACCTTACATCATCTGAAACATGAGTGCATTACTCCTGTGTTCTCTAAAGACAATGAACTTACCATTAACCATGCCGCATTTGTGGAAACCATACAGGATGCAGCACAGTCATTCTTTAACGGTGAGAAAGTGGAACAGGCAGATATTCGTGTGAGCCACATTATCAAAGGCAGAATCCCTGAAGCTATCCATAAACCAGCCAACCAACTGTTGGAATCTGATAAGACTATCTACTACGAGAGGGCAGCTTTCAGCATTGATGTTCCAACCATCTATGAAACGGTTGGAGGAAATAAGCTGAACCTGTCTATCGTAGGTGTGAGGGCTTATAATCAGATGAACTTATACAGCAAGAAAGTTCCAGAGTTGTTCAGATTGGCGATTGGATTCAAAAATCAAGTCTGTTGCAATATGTGTGTCTTTACAGATGGCTACAAGGACGATTTAAGGGTGAGCAGTACAAGTGAACTCTATCGTGCAGCTTTGGAACTGTTCAACAACTACAATCCTGCCAAGCATCTTTATCTGATGCAGCAATTAGGCAACACTTCCATGAGTGAACACCAATTCGCACAGATTATAGGCAAGGCAAGACTTTACCAATGCTTACCAACAGGCTATCAAAAGGCATTGCCAAGAATGTTACTTACAGATACACAGATTAACAGTGTAGCCAAAGCATACATTCACGATGAGAATTTTGGCAGCTTTGGGAGTGAGCTTAATATGTGGAAGTTCTATAACTTGCTTACAGGAGCTAACAAGTCAAGCTACATTGATTCATTCTTAGACCGTTCTTTAAATGCTACTGAAATGGCAGTTGGAATCAACGCAGCTTTACATGGTGACGAACGCTATAAGTGGTTCATTGATTAAATGAGCTTTATTGATTGAGAGAGGAAAGGGCAGCTATCAGTTAGTTGTCCTTTCTTTATTTCTACCAACTTATTAAACACATACATTATGAATATAGATTATACAGTAGGAGAAGTGGAACTGTCCTACAAACCAAAATTTAAAAGTCTGCATCAAGTAACTTGTTCGGAAGATGCTTATAAATACTTGCTTCCTACCTATAAGGAGGGAACTATCTGTTACAAGGAATATTTCAAAGTCCTGTTCTTAAACCAAGCCAAGCAAGTTTTAGGTTACACTCTTATATCAGAGGGTGGAATTACTGAAACGTCTGTTGATGTCAGAGTAATTCTGCAAGCCGCATTGCTCACCAATTCAGTAGCCATTATTCTTGCACATAATCATCCAAGCGGTAATCTGAAACCAAGCAGGCAGGATATGGAGATTACTAAACAGGTCAAGGATGCTGCAAGACTTATGAGGATTACAGTTTTAGACCACCTCATATTAACAGATGCAGGATATTACAGCTTCGCAGACGAGGGAGAATTATAATAAGGTAAAGGGCACTCAATTTCCAAGTTGGGTGTCCTTATCATATTCACTTCTGCTATTAGTGAATGTTCCTTTAGTAATCAATGAGTTAGTAAATCCAACTCAGAATTAATATTCACTTCTATTCATTAACCTATAAAACAGAACATTATGTCACTTAAATATTCAAGCACAACGGCAGACTATCTTGTTTGGTCTGATGCAATGAACCTCATAAGGAAGTTAGCCAAAGATGAGAATTATAAAATCTCACTCCTTATAGCTTTGGGATGCTTCACAGGATTAAGAATATCTGATATTCTATCTCTAAGGTGGAAGCAGATATTAGGTACTGACGAGTTTACAGTAATTGAGCAAAAGACAGGCAAGGTAAGAACTATAAGACTGAACACACAATTACAACATCATATTAAAGAGTGCTACGAGCATATAAATCCTATTGGAATCAATGCGCCAATTCTTATAAGTCAGAAAGGCACAGTCTTTTCAGTCCAACGAATCAATATCATTCTTAAAGAGGTGAAGAAGAAGTACAGGTTAAAGATTAAGAACTTTAGTTGCCATTCACTTAGAAAGACATTCGGCAGGCAGGTCTATAACATGAACAGCGATAATGCTGAACTTGCCTTAGTAAAGCTCATGGAACTGTTCAACCATAGTTCTGTTGCCATTACTAAAAGATACTTGGGATTAAGACAGGAAGAAATCTTGCAGACTTATGACTGTTTGAGCCTCTGATGATTGGGACAGGATTATTAAGATACATCTTTATAGTGGTCTGAATGGTTCTGTCCCAAATCAATAGGATATTAAGTTTAGGCACATCTAAAGTCCAATCTTGGTAGTTTGGCATTTCAGCCTTATAGAAGTAGTTCAATTCCATAAGTTTACAGATTTTATAACTATCTCAACTCTTATTAATCATGTCGCAGGTAGCACTTCTTGAATATCCAACAATATGCTGACCTAAAGACAGTAATTTAAGGTGGGTAAGAATATTCAGAATTTAGTCCTTATATGAGAAGAAGTGAATTTGATACCCACATAGATTTAGAGAGTTCATATGCTACCCTGCTTAAATACTCCTTTAATTCCCTGTTTAGTAACACAATAATTACTATTTATCCTCACTCCATGCTGATAGATTTAAAACCTTTTGTTACCTTTGCACCAATTCCAATGAACTAATGAGATAGGGAGTTGGAAGGACATATTTAACGAAAGGTGTTATTGAAATTATCTTCTATTCTCAAATTCTCGCAAAATTTGAAACGCTGTGAAGATGATAGCAATAGCACCCCACCATTGATATATACCTACCTTATGTTTGTAAGGCTTAGATATTGTCAAATTGGTGTGGGTTGCTATTGTTTTATCCACAGCAAAGGCAATGCGAGAAGCCAGAGAATAGGGTAAAGCAAATAGTGTTCCCACACCTTTTTTATTATAACAGCTTATCCATAGGGAACAGGTGGGCGCATAACGATATATACAATGAGAAAACTGTTTCAAGCCTTAGATAGAGAGGATAGAATCTCCATCCTCAAACTTCTATCATTATTAATAAAAGAATCTAATAAATCCACTTATAACGATAATAGCGATTGGATTTTAGCTTTTAATAAAGCTGGATTTAGAACTGACGACATTAACATTAATGAAATCCTATCTAATGTTGACATGGATGTTTATAACACTCCATTAGAAGATTGGCAAGTTCAATCCCTCAATTCAATATGCTTTCTTGAAAATATTCTAATCTTTAGATATATTCCTAACAGTGAACCAAAGGAAGCAGTCTATATGGAACGAGAAGCAGAAACCTATCGTAGAATAGATAAGGATAGACCATTTCCCCTATGTCCCTTGCCACTAATGCCAGAAGAAGTTGTTAGAATTATGACATATAGAGCTTCAAAATTATTTGGCGATGATACTAACATTTGGTTTGATGTAGAGAATCTACGCATTACTTTGACTAAAGGATTTGACAATTCATATATCTCTTTCAACGACCAAACTAATGAATTTAACATTTGGTTTGAGGATTCATTCATGAGATATGTTGGAGGAGTAGAATGGAATACAATAAAAGAACCATATAAAACTTTATTTGTCAATGACTGGCTTAAATCTGGAACAACGATTGTACTTGATAAACTATTTGAAGGTTTCTCCGCAAATGGTTTAGATATTAGATACAATGCCAATGTTGGACTGGGATTGCACATCATAATTAAATTTAAATAACAATGAAAGCATTTAGATTATTAGCAACCTCATTATTGGTTGCATTAAGCATGGGAGTTAGTTCCTGTAACAACGAGGTAAAAAGCTCTGATTTAGAAGATAGAGTAGATGAAAATGGGAAATATATAGTTTATAAGAAAGGTGATAACAACCCATTTACTGGTATCTCTATACCAACTAAAAATCCCAATATGAAAGTTTTTTATGAGTCTGGAGTCGTCATAAAGAAAGAACAGGTTACAAATAATGGCTATAAACGTGTTACTACCTACGATGCAGATGGAATTACTAAACAAGACAATACAACATATTATGATGCAAACGGAAATGTTTGTACACAAAAAGATTTTCTGAAGAACCTATATAATTAGAATTTTAAAGTACATGGATATATTTTCAGTTTTCACAGCCGGATTTTTTATTGGAGGATTTATTATAGTTATTATCATGTGTAGTTTTAAAGATTAATATTTACAATATGAGAAAGAATATATTATTTCATAGCATCTTGTTCATAAGTCTTTTCTCATGCCAATCCAAACAACAGGAAAATAAGCAAATTTCCACTATAGACAGTACTTTACAAGTCAAAGCTACTTCTATCTTAGAGAACAAGCTATCAGAACTCAATGCCTTGTCTGGGAAAGCTATTATCATGGAAGTTCAGACAGGGCATATAAAAGCTATGGTTGGACTTGAAAAGAAAGACAGTGCGGACTATCCATCTTGTGAGAACTTCTCCCAAGCATACGAATCAGCACTGATACAACCTATATCCATATTGGCTGCATTGGAAACAGGAAAGGTGAAACTATCTGATACAGTAGATGTAGGCAATGGAATCTATTCTGTACAGGATAGAGAATTAAAAGACCATAATTGGCATAGAGGTGGATATGGTGAAATCTCTATCAAGCAAGGTTTGGCTTCAAGTTCAAACATTGCTGTTTATAAAACAATGGAGAAAGCATTTGGAAATGATGCACAAGCATACTTCAAGCTGTTGAATAATATGAGTTATGGTAAGCCAGACAGCATCGCAGGAATAGCTAATCTGAAACCTGCATATTTTGTTACTCCTAAAGATAGTGGTTGGAGCGATACGGCTTTTGCATGGTTCTGCATTGGATATAATCAAACTATTACCCCTATACAAATGCTAACCTTTTATAATGCTATTGCTAATAGTGGAAAGATGGTACAGCCTCAACTTTACAAAGACAGTACAACAGTTATCAATCCACAGATAGCAAGTCAATCCAACATTGACAGTCTGAAACAGGCATTGGAATATGTGGTAACTGATGGATTGGGACAACCTGCCAAGTCTGATAAGGTACAGGTTGCAGGTCAGACAGGGACAATACAGCTTGAAGATGGAAGCTATATTGTAGAGTTCTGTGGTTACTTTCCTGCCAATGCTCCCCAATATTCTATCATTGTTTCCATCCATAAAGAGGAATTACCTGCAAGTGGAGGATTGATGGCTGGTGATGTGTTTAGGCAGATAGTTGATTACATGAACGAATAACAATCTAAAGGAAACAGCATTTGAGAAAACTCTTATGCTGCCTTTTGATATAATAAGCTACCAATATATTGGCTTGTGTGTTTCACTATTGTTTCACACAAACTAAAAGAGAGATAATTAATTTAGTGATTCACAGCCTTATAGCAAGGACTGATTTAGAGCCTCATAATCTGGAGGTCCCTGGTTCAAGCCCAGGCTGGTCCACAAACTAAAAGGCTCATCTCTAACGAGATAGAGCCTTTTTTATTTGCAGACCCTCCAGATATAAATCTGTTGCTCTTGGTTGTATTCGTGTTTTTTGTGGTGTTTTAATCCATTTTTTTGCGGTATGTAATTCGGTATTTTACGGTCATTTATTCCTTGTTTTTGTGGCATTTCACTTGGTGCTTTGCAGTAATTAGAAGATTATTCTTCCGATAGCTTGGATATAAGCTCCAGCATTTTCTCAAGAGGATAGGCTCCAATATAATTAGACGTTATATCCCCATCGCTGCTATGCCCCATGCTGTCACTTATGTATTTATAAGGTACAACGCCAGAATTATTAAGATTGGTGGCAAAGCTATGCCTAGCCCAAGTCGGAGATGGCATTTGTTCCAGGCCTAGCAGTTTGGCAACTTTAGCCATGTGCTCACGTATATAGCGGTTATACCTTTGGATAACCCATATTTCTTATTCGGGAGATAATAAATCACTCATAATAGGAAATCATGGGAATTGGCAAATCAAGAATCATTCCATCAATAAATGTTGATGATATGTTGAAAAAGGCTGAAAGCAGCCACGAAATAGAGGCTGAAAAGCAGGATGCAAACAAACGACTTACAGAAATCCGTGAAGCAAAAGAGGCATTGTTGAAAATTCATCAAGACCTTCTGGATACCATTAAAGCTGAAGGAGGCTGCGGTGGTTTTGCAGGAAGCTATTAGTAGTTCCAATAATATTTCAACGGCATTTGCAATGCGATTGTAAAAGCAGAGCAAAACACACAGTTCAAGGCAACTATAAAGTCAGAACATCTTGCCCAACTTCAACAGCTCTTAAACCAAGCTATTGAGACATGGAAAGCCATGTTAGAAAATCACCATTCCGAACAAGCGAAGATGCTAACAGAACATGAATTCAGTATGTGCAAAATCCTTAGGCGAAATGAAGGCGTTTGGTTCTCTGATTTCTAGATGAAGGTTTTGGGAATATTTTTGTTCGTTTATACGGTGGTATTGGGAATGGTTGTATATTGTTTCATATGAGGTATCATGTATGATGCCATCCAATATGGCTGTTTTTCACCTCTAATATGCTCCAGTCTTTACCTATAACTTGTCAGCAAATTAAAAGCAAAGTTCGGAAAAGCGGCTGAACTTCGCCGCCATTTCCTTGAATGCCTCTTTCTGAGTAAGCAATACTTCCATTATATTTCAATCAGGTTCGAACGGTTGAAGTTCGTGTAATCTCCATTCATGATTGCGCCATTTGAGAAAATAGTCAAACCATCTTTCTTTACTCCGTGCTGCTTATGGATATGCCCAAACAAATGCAAACGGGGCTTTATTTCTTCTACTCTCGTCAAAAGCTCAGTCGAACCATAGTTTATCCCATCGTCAAAATCAAGAATACCATAGGGCGGACAATGGGTAATCAATACATCTGTGTCGGCAGGTATGGCAGCATAATTATGGGCTTGACAGTCGGAAATGCAATCTTCCATGAACATAGGGACTCCATAGAATTTAACTCCATCTATTACTACACCGGAATTACATAGATAATGCACATTCTTATCCAACCCATCTATCTTTGCTCTATACAGACAGGCATCGTGATTGCCACAGATAAAAATTTTGTGGGGATAAGGAAGGTCGCAAAACCAATTCATAAAATCAAGAGCCTCTTGCTCGCTTCCATTCATGGTGAAATCACCTGAATGCACAAGGCTGTCAGCACCGGGCAGCCGGGTAAGCCGCCGATGCTGACCGTGAGTGTCTGAGAGGTGAAGGATGGTCATAATCTAATCATTGGATGTTTTTTCTGAGATGAATTCCGCAAATTCAGCTTCTACTTGTTGGCAGAAACTATCAATGTATGAGGTGCCATCACTCGGCTCTGCAATATTAAAACAATAGTATTGCTTTCTATCACCTTGTTCATTCTCCAACACAATGGAACGCCTCTTGTAGTCCCATCCCTGCGTCATAAGATAGATATCGTATTCCTTATTGTTACTTTGCTTATACCATTGCAGATAAAGTTTCTTTCCGTTTACATGATAGATGAAGTTTATACTAAGATTTCCCCAAAATAGTCCAGTGCCGGTTATTCTCGTATTGCTATCGGTCAGTTCTATGATTCCAGCATCTAATAATCGGTTCAAATAGGTATCGCGCATCGGATAGTTCAACATTACCCCATACTTATAGCCACAATAGTATAAAGCATCATGTGGATGACGGATATACAAATTCCAATTATTTGTATTTTCCGATACGAGGAACCTAACGAATGATTCATTGGCCAATAATCGTATTTTCTCAGACCTTGTCTCATTTGAAGGAGAATGTCCCATCAACAAATGGTGAACTGGTTTTGAATAGATATATTCGTTAGAGGCATTGATTTTGGTCAGGATGTTTTCTTTCCATGTGTTTGCGGTACAAGTGAATATCTTGGCATTCCACCAGAATTGTAATTCCCAACTGTCACAGTAGCTGTATAGCGTATGCAAGGTTTCCACACGCTTCTCCGTCCGGATACCTTCTTTATCGAACAACAGCCTTGCGGTCTCCATCTTTTTATCAAAGCAACTCCAATCTACCTTTCCTTCTTCGTTGTTGAAAAGGAAAGCAATGGCACCTTTGAAGAACGCAAAGTTCTCTGCTGCATATATTTTACCTTTCCAGTCAGGGCCTTTCTTTATCTGTTTGGCTTTCGATATTTCTTCCAATAACTGTCTCCGGCTGAATGTGTCTTTTATCTGGCTTTCGTCTATTCCGGCCAAGTAAGTGATAATGTCGTCCGAAGCATTATTGGGCATTACTGCATCTCCGAATTTGGGCAATTCATTGACTCCCTTTCCAAAGAAACGAATGGCACTGATGCTTTGTTCCTTGTCTATATAGCTGTTCTCCACTATATTCCAAACAAAATGCATCCAATCTTTTAGTTTGTTTATGTTCACCTCCTTACACGTGGTCAGATAAACGCAAATGGCATGGAAAACTACTTGTTGCGGATAGGTAAGCGTGTATGGAGTATTATCTGTCTTATTGTTTTCTGTCTTTTTATAATGTGGGATGAAATAGAAAGGTGTATTGCCGGTCTTGTCTTCGTCTAACTTCCAATAAGGCCAAAAAAGCTCATCCATAGCCTGTTTGGCTTTTTCTTTTCCATAATCTTCTGTTAGTTTTTCATACTGTCTACACAGATTGTTCAAGCAAGCAGTAAGTTTACCGATACATTCTTTAGTGAGCACATCATTGTAGATGCTCATGCTTTGATAATGGCAGTCTGTTTTGTTTCCTTTCTTATCTGGCGTGGACAGCATCTTATACAAATCTTCTATTATTATCTTTTCCGGTTTAAAACTTGTGTTTGCAATGCGCAAATTAAGGAAAAATCGATTGAGGAAGCTCATGTAGATTTCATCAATGCGGTCTTCGGAGGAACGGAAATGCCAAAACAGATCTGTCCACCGAGTGTCCATCAACACACTGACCCCATCTTCTTTACTTGCATCATCCTCCGGTATCAAATACTCCCGGTCGTTCTGTTTATATTTTAGCAAGTCGGCCTTAAAGTTCTCAAAATCGGTCAAGACTTTGCCACGGGCATTCATCTTGATATACAGGTCATCGGTCAGCGGCATGTTTTTGTCTTCCATGTTCAACAGATAGAATTTAACAAGTGCGTTCTCTTCATCTTTCAATCGTTCCAAAAGTTCCAAAGCCCTATCCTTTGTCCATTTTAAGTAATATTCTTCAATGTCCATCTTGTTGCTGTCCTTAATGTCCGCCGTACCTTCCAGCATACGCAACATGGATTGTATGGTAGGAGTTTGGTCGTGTGCCAAAAGTTCCAAGGCTTTATCCTTTATCCATTTTAGGTAATATTCTTCAATACCGTCTATTATGTCTGTTTCGTTGCTGTCCTTAATGTCCGTACCTTCCAGCATACGCAACATGGATTGTATGGTAGGATCCTGATCGTAAATGGAATAATACCAGCGTTGGTTGCGTATGAAAGAACGGATGCCGTGATTCTTTGGTTTATATTTTTCGTTTATGTCACAAAGTTTTTGGCAGAAGGTTCGGGAGGAGACTCTTGTTTCGTATGAGAATCGTTGCAGCGTTGCCCTATCTTCGTTTAATGTCCCCGCACATAAAGCCAAATACCAATGCAGCAGCCATAACGTAGTCAGACGTTGCTGACCGTCGAGCGGATAGAGAGTGCCCGCTTCCACACTACCATAGACGAAATCGAGCACCAATGGCTTAGCATCCCCTTGCAGTGCGGCAAACAACTGGCCAAGAAAACGTTCCCGCAGGTATTCTTTACCAATTCTGCCTTGTGCGTAGTCGCGCTGAATGATGGGAATGACTATTTTCTTTGATGTCAACAGGCCCCAAAACGAGATGTTCTTGCTATATTCTGTCATAATAAAAATTCTTTAAGTGTGTCTTTGATGTTATTCATATAAGCTATGGCATCTTCCTTGTTCCAAGTATTGAAATCAGACGATGCGGCGTTGTAGTACTTCAGGAAGACAGATTTGGTGCATGGCGGGATGAAAGAGGATTGACCTTCTTGGACTTTACACTCCACAATCGCTCCGTTCTCGTCAACCGTTGGCGGAAAGAATCTCTTACCCTGATCCTTGCCAATGATGACTCTACGCTTGGCCGGAAAGATAGCATTTCCATAACTCCGGTTGGTGGATGAATCCAGCAGGGCAAAGTTCCATATTTTATTCTTCTCAATCTGAGACAGCCGAATATTCCCGTTTATGTCATCAATACTGCTTCGCAGCTCTTCAAATCGCTCGTTTCGTACCTTCTGCTTGTCCGGATCTTCGCTTTGTTCGTAATTCTTTCCGGTAAATTTCTCGAAGAAGTCTTTAATATTTTTCCTGATTTCCTTGAATGCCTCACCCTGGAGTCCGAAATAGGCATTAAGCAACCATTCGCGCTGCGATTGTATATCATTCAGTTTGTTTTCAGTATTTGAGTCAATATGTTCCACGTCCCAATCTTCTGATTTATACAAATGAAACGGGAATTTGTAAAATACACCCTCCCGGTATTTCTTGTTTTCAGCCAATACATTATTCTGGTTGATGACTGTCTGCAGGTTGTGCAGAAGCAAAATGGGACGACAATTCTGCTTGACCCCACCTTTGAATTCTTGGGGAACTTCCGCATCAACTTCATAGACGGTATTTTCAATGTCCTTGTAACGGATGCTTTCCTTGATTACCTTCATAAGATAATTTTCTCGGAAAGCCAATTTGGTGGCATATCGTGTCCATTGCCAATAAATTCTGTTTACGCTTTTTCCGATGCAAATCAAGAAACCGATATAATGGTACAATTCCTTGTCATCAAACCACTCTTGCAAGGTCTGGAAAATCTCTTTTACTTTCTCCCAGATAGTTTGGATAGCTTCTTCTTTTTGCTTCTGTGTTTCAAAATAATGATTGAAGTAACGGAATGTTTTGAGGTCATCATTCATCTGAATCTCTTGGTCATCCTTGCAATGCAGCATGTCTTCTTGACAAATCATGTCAAAGATGAAATCAATACGTGTCGAACGTTCGTTGCCGGACTCGTTAAGAAAGAGCCAGAATTCATTGGATTGAAGTGTGTATTCTATGACATCCCATTCCATGGCTATCTCCTGCTGACGTAACCTGACTGTGCTGTAATCATCGTTCGGGAAGTTGGATTTGTTTAGTAAAAGTGCCTTTATTAACTCTGCATTGGTCAACGAAATCTTTCCGATGTTCAGCCGTGTAAACACCTCTTTGGGGTTATTCTCTTGGGTTTCATACCAAATGAACTTTACCTGATGGAGCAAAACGTTTCGAAAACGGTCAATGTCTTTTCCCTTCAGCCAATTGTTGGTGCAATTGACAGCTTGTTTGATGTAGTAATAATCAATGTTTTCCTTGACATTAGAGTCTGGAATTCCGTTCATAATGCCATCTAAAAAAGAGGCGCTGTTTTTACGGGTCTCATACTCAATATCGTAGAAATGAGGTTGCTGTAACACTTCTAAAATAAGGCGAATGGTAGTCAGTCTCTGTTGTCCGTCCACTACTTCCCATTGTTCTTTCAGCAAGCGTCTTACTTCATTCAAATCTTTTGCCTCATGTATTCGCTTCATTACTGAATCTTCATCGGAAAGTCTTTTCACGATGACTAATGGCTGCAAGCAATAAATGCTGGCATTACCTTTCTTCTCGCTGAACTCAAGTATATCTTTCAGCAAATCTTTCACTTGCTGCTGCGTCCAACGATATCCCCGTTGATAGGCAGGAATATAAAACGCCATGTCCTGCAGTTCCGCAATGGATTTTAATTCTAATGTATTCATCGTATCATAAGTTTGTTTTTCATTTTACAATTTTCCTCCACAATTCTCCATCTCATTCAATCCGCACCATCCAGCATCCTCCAGTTCCCTCAGAAACAGCCGTGCACACATTTCCGCATCATCCCCTGCCCGGTGATGCTGTCCGTAAGGTATATTGAACTGGTCACAGAGATAGTCTAGACTGTTGCAGCCGAAGCTATAAAGTTTGCGTGCCGCACGGAGGGAACAATAATAAGAGATCTCCAGCTTCTCCATGCCGTATAGTTCCAACGAGTGACGGATACAACCGATGTCGAAAGCGGCATTGTGAGCCACAAGTACGGGAATGTCTTTCAAGTATTCGCAGATTTCTGCCCATACCTCCGGAAATTCCGGTGAATGGATAGTGTCACTCGGATGTATTCCATGAACCTGCATATTCCAATAACTATAGCTATTTCCTTGCGGGCGGACGAGCCACGAACGGGTCTCTACAATCTTTCCGTCACGCACCACGCAGATGCCTGCCTCGCAAATAGAAGCACGTTTGCCTGTGGCTGTCTCAAAGTCGATGGCTATGAAATTTATTCCTTGCATGGTTTATCCTCCTTCCAAGTGTAATAATCCAACATATTCTTTGCGAAATTACGCATCTCCTCACGCACAGTTTCCGGTTCCAGCACTTCCACCTGGTCGCCTTGGGCGAGAACCAACTGATAGAAATCGAAAGTCGGTTTCAAATGATATTCAAAGAGCGTGGATTCGTCGTCATTCTCTATCTCCCGTTGCGATTCGTGCAAGGGCAAAGTGCGCAAGTAATCGGCAAAACCGCCATAAGCCAAGAGCACAATGCGCTGTATGGGTTCATCCGATGTGATTATGCCACAGCATCCTTCAAAATATTGGTTGACGTCGAAACCCTTCTTCATCTTGAATGTCCTGCCCGTGTCCTGAATGTCCGAGATACGGTCGAGAGCATATACCCGGTAGACATCGGCAGGTTTGACTCCTCTCTCTTTATTCCGGTCTGAATAATAGGAACTGCGTGCCACCACATACCAACGACGCTTCGCAACTTTCAGACAGTAAGGTTCAATCTCAAACGTACTGGCTTCCAGTTTGCCGAACCCTTGGTGTGTGATGCTCAACACATGGTTGCGCCGCATGGCCTCGGCAATGGCCGTGAGCCAGGTTTGTCCCGACGGGATATTCTCAAAAATAATCCGGTCTTCCAGTTTGTTGTCCGCCTGAATCTGGTTCAACGTGGCATAGGAACTTATCAGCCAACTTTGCAGGTTGTTTCCTTCCAACCGTTCCGGCTCGTCTATGTAATAGCGGTAACCGTTCTTCCGATCGCATTCTATATATACATCGAAGATATCTTTAATAGCTTTCTTATGATTATGAAAGGTTTTCAAAGGCAATTCCTCACCATAGCTCAGCCCGCTTTCCTGCCAAAGCTCGCTGATTTCTTGAAATGTCAGGCGTCTGTATCGGCGCAGGGTATCTATCAGCCAGACATACCGTCCAAAGAGATTTGCTGCCATATTACTATCATTTTATGGTTATGCCACAAAGTTATATATTCTCTTGTGCCAAATTGTAGCCCAACCTTAAAATTTTCGCTCTTTTCTGCATTTCTTTTATGTTGTGCCTTGTTTTGGCACTTAACGCCCTTTACTTTGCGGCAGAATAGATGTTAAACCTTTTAATAACAAGTAGTATGGCAACAAAGAACTGGAACAATGATTTTATGGCTAAAGTGTTGGAAGAAGCCGCATGGAAAGAACTGTCAAGCGAGTTCGCTTGGAATGAACCACTGTTAGAAAAGTACAAGGACAAGGTGTCGTGGAAAGAAATTTCCGGCAACAGAAACATCCTTTGGACTACATCCATGATAGAGAAGTTTAAGAACAAAGTCGATTGGGAGGAGCTTTCCGGTTCGGACAATGAGCATCTGTTCACGGCGGAAAATCTGGAGAGATACAAGGAATATTGGAACTGGCGTGAATTATCGAGAAACTCCGACATCGAACTTACTCCCGCGCTCTTGGAACAGTTTGCCGAGTATTGGGATTGGAGCGAAATCATCGACTGCTATTGTCGGGATGAATTGTATAGTATGGAGTTTCTGGAGAAATACCAGGATTATATTCCGGCATCTGCCTTGCAGCGTTCACGCTTGTGGGATCAGTTGGTTGAAGACGAAAAGAAACAATTAAAGATACGTATCCTTTCATAAAGCAACATGAAAACCATAGAAGATTATAACGTAAAATCTACACGGACAACATCGAGGACAGTGCCAGCAAACAAATCAAAGAGCTACTGTCCATCGACGTGTTCAGCAAGTGTAAAATCCGCATCATGCCCGACGTGCATGCCGGAGCAGGCTGCGGCATCCTGGTGCTATGGACGTATATCGCACAGCTAAGGACATCGGTATATTGGCCCTGTCTTAAACTTATGTCTTATTCAATAACAGCGTAACCTTTACTTCCTCTTTTTCATAATTTTCTGTCTGCGTACCGAACAACATGTTTGTGTATCCAAGATGTTGCATCACAGATTTACGGAAGGTCTCAAGCTCCGTTTCATCCAGCTGGCAATGAGAAGGGCAATGGATGAAGATAATGGCACTATCATACTTCGTAAAGTCGATCAGTTGATATTGGATCATTGACTCCAAAATGTAAGTAAGGCGTGAACTGGTATCTTGCGTCACCGAGTGATAATCATACTGTCTGCCGTATTGGACATTGAGCAGAAACTCCACATCGCTCCGCCTAAAGGTGCTGCCTTCAGCGGAAAGCATCCTTACCAAATTCTCTCGTGCGGCCATTTTGCGCAGAGATTCTTCCCGTTTGCCCTGACGGTATTCCCGCTTTCGTTTTGAGCGATTCATACGATTGTTAAAGAAATCACGCACGTTTGTCCGCGTAACGTAACGTCGTCCGTCCTCCCCCCTGCTGCGCAGGCTGCGTGGTGTCTGATGCTTCCAGATGCTTTCTTCTAGTTTATCCAAAGCAACTTCATACTTATTATTCAAAATCTTTGGCCCAAATTTTCTTTGCCATGTTTCTTCTCTTTCGTCAGGAGAGAATCCCCAATAAGTGATTTCCCACAGACAGTGCATAGCAATTTCTATTTTGGAAATATGCACATCGTCCGCCACGACAATTTCTTTGGCCAAATCTTCTTCCCAAGTACAGTCGTGCATCGGGCCTACGCCAATCCATTTTTCTTCATCTTCCCATTCTCCGCCATGCCATTCTATAAAGATTTTACCTTCAAAGTTATTTGCAGGTTCCATGTTACGAAGGATGTCATATGCCTCGCGGAAGGCGTAGAGATTGTCAAGATGCTTTGGCTCATACTTTTTCAAATATGGAAGAAGTTCGTCGAAGCCGACTTGCGTTAGTAATTCTTTTAGTGTCATAATTATTTATAGTAGAGTGTTATGCTATAACAATTTTATTATCTAAGTCTAATGTTATCTCCTGACCAAGTCTAATGGGTAGAGCCAAGTTATAATCGAGCAGGAACTTGTTGCCAGAGTTCAGTTCATTCTGCGTATCATACTGGACTGAATAAACATTGTTTTCCCATCCAAAGGGATGTTCGGACAGTATGACTCCACCCTTGGCGATTATTTCATCCTGCAACGATTTGTTCACTTTAGGATGAGTGATATCTAAGCCTGAGACCACCACAGCGATTGTCTGTCCGCCTGCATCAAGACAACCCTGGTGGGTAACCGTGTCACATCCCAAAGCCAAACCACTGATGACAATATGTCCTTGTTCCCCCATCTGTTTTGCAAGCCCATAGGCCATGTCCAAGCCATCTTTGTCCGCAGCATTATAAGGGATGGTAATCACTCCTGCTTTTATCTGCCTGTCCAATATTCGTTTTGCCTTGTCGAGTTCGCGGATGGACATGGAAGCCGTTTCTTTCAGTGAATATCTTTCGCTTTCCCTGTTTTCATATAGTTACTTGGAAGAATAACCTAGCAACTGCAGGCATAATAGTTCTTCTACTGAAAGAAAAGAAAGCCTCCACACCTCCATTTTATTTTGCCTCTTTTTGACAACCTCTTTCCAATCTTCTCTATTTTCCATAAGATGGTATTTTATTTTGTGGCAAAGGAAAGATTTCAATGCGCCGAATCAAAGCATAGGCTGATTATTTTTTTCGTCTGCTTTCGTTTGCATTACTCTACATGGGGTTCGAAAATTTAAGATACGAAATACAAAATATCTCCGCCTTGTGCTGCGATTTGGCACTTTCATGACGGATCTTTGCACCATCAAACCAAATAGGAGGAATAGAATGAAACTGGCAGAAGCATTAAGCATCCGCGCCGACCTGCAAAACAGAATCGACCAATTAAAGAGCCGACTGAAGTACAGCGCCAAGGTGCAGGACGGTGACCTACCTTCTGAGAACGTGAACGAATTGTATAAAGAACTGGATGAATGCCTTTCGCAATTCGAAGGGATTGTTTATCGGATTAACGAGGGTGGGGTGAGGGAAATTTAAATATTCTAAAATAACAGTTATGACATTCAAGGAACTGTTTTCGCAATTTAGTTTTGCTGAAATAAGTCCGGCATTCTTGAATCTATGGCAAACCAACGAACCGAAGTTGGCCGGGCAGCTTGATTTGGACAAGTGGGAAAGAATTTATCAGAAAGTGCAAGCGTTGGAGGCAAAATCATCCCCCTATTACATCCGCTTGGGATGGCGTTGGGAAAACTGTAGTCCAATGATAGACATGAACTGTTCGGTTTATGACAAAGTGAACAATCATCTCAATTGCCCTGTGGCCTGCTATCCGTCGTGGCCGGAAATAGCGGGTATGGAAGTGGTAATAGAGAAGGATGTTGTGATTGCACCGCAAGAGCTTATCGCGGGTTTGCTATGGGAAATCACGTATTTCGGCGGAACGGAAGAAATCGCACGGAAAAATATGGAAAGGACATTTAAGGGAGGAACAAAATGAAACGAAAGAAAGTTATTATGTTTATATGGACATATATCATTTCTACCACAATACTTTATCTGTTTGTCTCGCTTTGTGGAGGAATGTCAGAAGAACGGTGGATAAGGATAGGTTTTTAATAGTAAATAGAAATGAAAGAATCAAGTAGAGAAGATTTGATACGAGTTATCAAGGATGAACAAAAAATAACAAAAGATTATTTCATCAATGTAGCCCAAGCAAAAGGGTTGATCAATTTAGATCTGAATGATTTCAGAAAATTCGCTGATAAGTATAAACTTGTAATGCAGATAACCGTTGATGCCCGCATCTCAGTTTCCGCTCAAATAGAAATTGCGATGGAGGAAATAAGGAAACAGGAGACAACTGTGGTATCAGCCATTATTCTGTCTGTCTCGTTCAACCCTTCATATCCGTTGATGATGAAGGAACTTGAGAGCATATCAGATTGTTTAAACAATTTAATAAAACAAGATATTGAAGTGATATGGGGAATACAAGAACGTGCCAATATTTTAAATCAATGCAGTGTATCTTTGTTTGTCTTCGTATAATCAAACCCACTAATTAATAAAACGGCATGAATAATATTAATGAAATATTCTGCAATGCATAAACAAACGGTTTCAATAATGGGTATTTAATGAGTTTTATAAGAAATAGTAAAATTCACAACTGTCTGATATTCGGTAAAATTTATAAAGTCAACTATCACAGAATATCATCTTATCGTTCTCATAATCTGGAGGTCCCTGGTTCAAGCCCAGGCTGGTCCACAAACTAAAAGGCTCATCTCTAACGAGATAGAGCCTTTTTTGTTTGCAGACCCTCCAGATATAACTCTGTTGCTCTTGGTTGATTTACTCCTATTTTAAGCAGATGTTGACTAATTGTTGACTAATTAAAATAGAGCTAATATGCTGACAATCAACACACTCAAAAAAAGTCAAATTAAAATAAATTCGCGATTCGTCTCAGAAAAAGAAAAAGCTACAGATTTCTGCCCAATAACCTATAGAAAAATAAAGTTCAACCTATAGAAACAACTTCTCCAATCTACAGCACATTTTAGCAACCGCTTTCTAAAGCATATATATGCATCGCCCATAGATAACGTTATCTAACGGCAAAGATAGCGTTATCTATGGGCGATGCATATAGAATGCCTGTTCCATGCAGAAAGGCTACTTCAATCAATCATCATCGTCGTCATCGTCGTCATCGTCATCATCGTAATAACGTTTATGCGGCCTGTTATGCTTATGATATTTCGGATGCCTGTGCTTATGATGTTTATGCACATGCGGATGATGCCTGCCGTGACGGTCGCAATAGGAACGGTAACAATCGTCCCAATACCCACCATGACTGTGGATGCGGTCATAGAAAGAATGGTAATGACGGGAATCCGGACGGATACCCACCTCTATCAGAATACGTTCCCATCCATGCCGGTGATACCGGCTGTAATAATCGCACACATCATCCATTCTGCGGCCGGAGGTATGTGCTATCTCCAACGCAATGCCCACATTACCCCAGTTTCTTCCACAAAGCCGGTAGTACCGGGCCAGTTGCCTGTCGGATACTTTATATTCACGACATAATCTACGGCGATAATCGCTCAGTTCTACTTCGGCATACTTGTTGGCACTACCCAAAAAGATAGACAAACGATTTTGTGCCAAAAGACTGCCCGACAATAAACACATCCATAGTAAAATCAAGTAGAGTCGCTTCATACAGATTCTTTTAAGTTCAACATCGATTCATACAGGATCTTTGCACCTATGATGCATAACACCTGAGAGTCTCGCAAATATGGATAAAAAAAAGAGGAGGCCTACTGCCCCCTCTATGACTTTAAGTAAATTTTAGTTCTCTCTGACCGAATTACAGACTTTTTTACGATAATACGGTTCCATCTTCTGAAACTTTCAGATAAATGTCCTGTTCACCTTTCTCCAGCTCGATTACATAATAATTACCTTGAGGAGTTTCCACGAAATCGGCCTCATCATCGTCGAGCAATTCACCCGGATGTGTTTGCTGGTATTGGTCTACCGCTGTTTTTACCACACCGGGCAAGGATGTATAACTCACCTCTCTGCTGGTGGAAATCCATTCGTTGGCCTGATTGAAGCGTACTTCATGCTTGGTACTGTGCAGCCAGATATCTACTTCCAGCACATTGCCCGGTTCTCTTTCCACTTCCAGCAGTTTATAGCCTGCATATTTTTCGCTCAAGATTTTGGTTACAGCATCAGGCAAGGCCGTTGGCAAATATTTATCGGAATCATCCTCCTTATCCACATCCTCTACTGCCTTCAGCAAAGTACCGTTTCCATCGAAATACAAGTCATATTCCTGATGTCCTCTTTCCACTTCTATCACATAGATGGTTTCCATGCCTTTTCTTTCCAGCATATCCACATCATCGCGCTTCCAGTCTTTATACTCACTGGCCAGGAAAGATTGCTTCACAGCTTCTGGCAACGCCTCAAAAGGAAGGTCGGTTTCCGTCATCAGCCAGTTACCGTTGGCATCGAACCACGCATCTACGTCTTGATTACGGTCTTTGAATTCGGCAATAAAATTAGTTCCACGAGTACTCCAGTCGTGTGCTACTTCCCCAAAACGGGCAACAAAAGCATTTTCCAACTCAGAAGGAACAGGAGCACTGTCATCGTCGTCATTGCAGCTCAGCATAGCAAAGCTCATCAGGCCCATGGCCAACATTACAAAATACATCTTTAATTTCATAGTTCTATTATTTTAAGTGATTAAATAATTCATTTCTGCCCGTCAAAAAAGAGAGAAACACCGACAACGGGTATACTGACTTAACATTCTCTCCCTTGATTTTGTTTGCAAAGATGGCAGCCGATTCTGGAAACAATCTGGAAAAGATATGCTATATTTGCCAGACTAACTAAAAAAAAGAACCCGATGAAAACAATCTCTATCCAAGACTCTGCACAAATCAGAGAAATCATAGCCCGTTGTCCCTACTGCATGGTAGGATTTACCGATGCCGACAACCATCCTTATGTCATCCCCATGAACTTTGCCTACGATGCATCGGCCGGCCCTCACGGCACCATCTACCTGCATTCCGGACCGGAAGGAGGAAAACTGCAGATGGCTCAGGAGCGTCCACATCTTTGCATCACTTTCTGCGAGGGGCATGAATTGGTGTATATGCACCAGCAGATAGCTTGCAGCTACAGCATGAAAAGCCGTAGCGTGGTATGCAGAGGACAGGTGACCTTTATACACGACCTGGAAGAGAAACGCCGCATCCTGGAGCTGATGATGAAGCAATACACTTCCAATGAATGTCGCATGGCAGAGCCAGCTTTAAGAAACGTATGGGTGTGGGAAGTGCCCGTAGAGAGCATCAGTTGCCGCTCGTTTGGCCTGCGTCCCAGCGAACTGAAATAATACCGGAAGAGCTATGAAAACATTCATCCGCCTGCTTCCGGTGCTGATGCTGCTGTTCCACGTCATCGCTCCTGCCCTGCAGGCACAAAACAAACGGATTATTCCGGGCGATGAGCAGACGCAAGCTTACTTTCCATTGCTGAAGAACAAGCGCGTGGCCATCTTTTCTAATCACACCGGCATGATAGGCAGCCAACATCTGCTGGACGTACTGGTGGAAAACGGATTCAACGTAACGGCCATCTTCTCGCCCGAACACGGATTCCGGGGAAAGGCCGATGCCGGCGAACAGGTGTCCAGCACCCGGGATGCCAAGACCGGTGTGCCTATCTTGTCCTTATACGACGGGAAAAGCCGCAAGCCCAGTGCGGCTTCCATGCAGAAGTTTGATATACTGGTAGTGGACATCCAAGACGTAGGATTGCGCTTTTATACCTATTACATATCCATGTGCAGACTGATGGATGCCTGTGCCGAACATCAGCGTGAGGTATTGGTGCTAGACCGCCCCAACCCTAACGGACACTATGTAGACGGGCCTCTGCTGGATATGAAATACAAGTCGGGCGTAGGCTGGCTGCCCATACCCGTGGTACACGGCATGACGCTGGGCGAACTGGCCCGGATGGTGAATGGCGAAGGCTGGCTGCCCGGAAAACGCACGTGCCGCCTTACCGTTGTTCCCTGCCTGAACTACACCCACCAGACCCCCTATGAACTACCCGTGGCCCCCTCGCCCAACCTGCCGAATATGACGGCCATTTACCTGTACCCCTCGCTTTGCCTGTTCGAAGGAACTCCCGTGAGCCTGGGACGCGGCACGGCACTCCCCTTTCAAATCTACGGCCATCCGCAGATGAAGGGTTACGGCTATCAGTTCACTCCCCGCAGCGTGCCCGGTGCCAAGAACCCGCCGCTGCTGAACCAGTTGTGCCACGGGGTAAACCTCAGTATGCTGAGCATGGAAACCCTCCGAGCCAAAGGTCTGGACCTGAGCTATGTGATAGATGCCTACCGGAACCTGCAAATGGGCGACCGCTTCTTCAAGCCTTTCTTCAATCTGCTGATGGGCACAGATACCGTGAAGCAGCTCATCATGGCCGGAAAGAGTGCCGACGAAATCAAAGCCACCTGGCAAAATGATATAAAACAATTCAAAGAACAACGCAAGCCCTATCTGCTCTACGAAGAGTGATACACAGGGCTGCCCTATCCCCCTTACTGCTATGAACCCCATCTTCATCCTCCTCACCCTGACAGCCTATTTCGCCTTGCTGTTCACGGTATCTTACCTCAGTGGCCGCAAGGCCGACAACGCCGGCTTCTTCACCGGCAACCGCCGCTCCTCGTGGTACGTGGTGGCCTTTGCCATGATTGGTGCCAGCATCTCCGGTGTCACCTTTGTATCGGTGCCCGGCATGGTGGGTGCCAACGGATTCGGCTACTTGCAGATGGTGCTGGGCTTCATCGTGGGGCAGTTTATCATAGCCTATGTACTCACCCCGCTGTTCTATCGGATGAACCTGGTGTCTATCTACGGCTATCTGGAAAACCGTTTCGGCAAGTCTTCTTACCGCACCGGGGCCTGGTTCTTCTTCCTCTCCAAGATGCTGGGGGCTTCGGTCAGGCTGTTTCTGGTATGCCTCACCCTGCAACTGCTGGTATTCCAGCCCTACGGACTGCCCTTTCTGCTCAACGTGTTTATCACTGTAGCCTTGGTGTGGCTCTATACCTTCCGAGGTGGCGTGAAATCACTGGTATGGACCGACTCCCTGAAAACCTTCTGCCTCATCGTGTCCGTGGTGCTGTGCATCGGCTACATCGCCTCGGATATGCACTTCACCTTCGGTAGTCTATATACCCTGCTCGATGAAAAAGGGCTGTCGCGCACCTTTTATTTCGACGATGTGAACAGCCGACAGTATTTCTTCAAGCAGTTCCTGGCCGGCATCTTCACCATGATAGCCACCACCGGACTGGACCAAGACCTGATGCAGCGCAACCTGAGCTGCAAGAACTTCCGCGAGTCGCAGAAGAACATGATGGTGAGCATCCTGATGCAGACCGTCATCATCTTCCTCTTCCTGATGCTAGGCGGACTGCTGTACCTCTTTGCCGAAAGTCATCAGATTCACGTGGAGAAAAGCGATGAACTCTTCCCTTTGATAGCCACCGGAGGCTATTTCCCCATCGTAGTGGGCATCCTGTTCATCATCGGGCTGGTGTCATCGGCCTACGCTGCGGCAGGCTCGGCACTCACCGCCCTCACCACCTCGTTCACGGTAGACATTCTGGGCACCGACGGCCGGTCGGAAGAAAGCGTCAGCCGCCTGCGCCAGCGGGTTCACCTGGGTATGGCAGTGCTGATGGGCATCACCCTCTACATCATCCACCTGCTGAACAACACCAGCGTGATAGATGCCGTCTACATCCTGGCCAGCTATACTTACGGCCCGATATTAGGTATGTTTGCCTTCGGCATCCTGACCCCCTGGCACGTGCGCGACCGCTACATTCCCGTAGTAGCTCTGGTAGCCCCTCTCTGCTGTTTTATCTTGGACCAGCATTCCGAAGCCTGGTTCAGTGGCTATCGGTTCAGCTACGAGCTGCTGATACTGAATGCCCTGTTCACCTTCCTGGGCTTATGCCTGCTCGTCAGGAAACAAGATACGCACACAAAAGGTATGTCCTAACCCGGCATTTTTCATTCCCAAATCATTTTCTTTTTCAGGGGGATTGTCTATTTTTGTATTTTTACAAGATATGGAACAGAAATATACAATCTCCTGCTTTTTACCTTATATAGGGGAAACAGGAACCGAACAAAATAAGCAGGAACTGCAACGCTGCCCGCATGTGGAGAGCATCCACTGCCTGCACGAACCGCCCTTCAGCAGCCAGGCTATCCGAGAGATAGCCGCCGAGGCTCATGCGCCTTTCACCTTGCTCTGCACCAAGCCCACGGTGCTTTCCATCGGACTGTTTGCCTTGGAGCGCATGGTGCAAATTGCACAAGATACCGGTGCCGGTATGGTGTATGCCGACCGTTACCAATCCTCGGCAGAAGGTGTCAAATCAGCACCGGTCATCGATTATCAGCCGGGGTCGCTGCGCGATGATTTCGATTTCGGGGCTCTGGTACTGCTGAATACGGAGAAACTGAAAGCGGCAGCGGCCCGCATGAAGCAGGAATACCGCTTTGCCGGACTGTATGACTTGCGCCTGAAGCTGAGCCAAGTGGCCGAACTGGTGCATATCAACGAATATCTCTATACGGAAGTGCAGACCGACTTCCGCAAAAGCGGGGAAAAGCTGTTCGACTATGTGGACCCGCGCAACCGCGAACGGCAGATAGAAATGGAACAGGCCTGCACCGAACACTTGAAGGAGATAGGCGGATACCTGCCCCCGAAGTTCCGGTCCATTGCTTTCCATCAGGCTGACTTTCCCTGCGAGGCCTCAGTCATCATTCCGGTGCGCAACCGCATACGCACCATCCGAGATGCCATCCGCTCGGTACTGAGGCAGCAGACCGACTTTGCTTTCAACCTGATTATCATAGACAATCATTCCACCGACGGCACTACCCAGGCCATCGACGAGTTTAAGACAGACCCGCGCCTGATACACCTGATACCCGAACGCAGCGACCTGGGTATAGGCGGATGCTGGAACACAGGCATCCATCACCCTGCCTGCGGCAAGTTTGCCATTCAGCTGGACAGCGATGATGTGTATAAAGACGAACATACCCTGACCCGGATGGTGCGTGCCTTCTATGAACAGCAATGTGCCATGGTAGTGGGCACGTATCAGATGACCAACTTTCAGATGGAACCCATTCCGCCCGGCATCATCGATCACCGAGAATGGACACCCGAAAACGGACGGAACAATGCCCTGCGCATCAACGGCCTGGGCGCACCACGGGCTTTCTATACCCCCCTGCTGAGACAGATGAATCTGCCCAATACCAGCTACGGAGAGGATTATGCCTTGGGACTGCGTATCTCCCGGGAGTATCAGATAGGAAGGGTGTACGAGGTGGTCTACCTGTGCCGACGCTGGGACGACAATTCGGATGCGGCCCTCGACGTGGTGCGGATGAATGCACACAATCTCTACAAAGACCGCATACGCACCTGGGAACTGAAAGCACGCATCGCCCTGAATCAAAATAGGGAATAACAGGCAGACCTGAATCATATCCGAACGGATTCTTCTCCACGTCTTCTCCTAGCCAACTGCACAGAAACCGAAAATCATTATGAATAACAATATAAAACAACTGATAGAAGTCCAAATCAACCACTGGCCACTAGCGCATAGCAATTACAAGGCTCTGCAACAGGTACAAACCAAGGAATTCACCGTAAACGGACACCACTACCGGGTTCAGTTCAATCCGGCACGCATCGTTTCATCGGGTGCCCAGGTGGATGCACAATCCATCCGCCAGCGACCCTGTTTTCTGTGCGCACACCATCGGCCAAAGGAACAGAGCAGTCTGCCGTTCGGCCGGCATTACGAACTATTGGTCAATCCTTTCCCTATCTTCCCGAAACACCTTACGGTGCCCGATGTGTGTCACGTGGAACAACACATCAGCGGACGCTATGCCGACCTGCTCTGCCTGGCTGGCTCGCTGACGGACTTCACCGTGTTCTACAACGGTCCGCGGTGCGGCGCATCTGCCCCCGACCACCTGCACTTTCAGGCAGGAAGCCGGCATTTCCTGCCCATCGAAAAAGAATGGGAGCAGCAGAAAGATTATCTGGTGACCCGCAAAGGGCAAGCTGCCTTGTGGCGACTGAAGGATGCTCCACGCTCCACCTGGGTGCTGGAATCTACGGATGCAGCCGATGCCGAAGCACTCTTCCAACTTATCTGCCAATCCTTGCCGCTGGAAGAGGAAGATACAGAGCCCAAAATGAATCTGCTGGCTTTCTATGAAGAAGGACGCTGGGTGAACTTTATCTTTCCTCGCAGCAAACACCGCCCGACATGCTACACCGCCGAAGGAACAGACAACCTGCTTTGCAGCCCGGCTTCGGTCGACCTGGGAGGAGTCTTTATCCTGCCGCAAGAAAAAGATTTTCTGAAAATCACCCCCGACGACATCGCCCGCATACTACAGGAAGTATGCCTGGAACCTGCCGCCATGCAACAGGCGGAAACGCGCCTCCGCAAGCTGACAGAACCCACGGTAGCGGTAGGCATCCTTACGGCTCGGGAAATTCATTTTCAATTACTTACTCCCTATCAGGCAGACGAACAGACGGTACAAGGACATCAGACAACAACCTGCCAAGATGGAAAAGTTTACTGGAACGGAAAATTCTACGATGAGCTACTGTTTACTCCAACTGCCTCATCCGACAGGCAAAATGCCGCTTTCGAACTACAGGAAGTAACCATCGGCATCGAATTTCACTGGGAACGTCGGGAGAACCAACGCTTTCCCGGTGTACTGAAAATCATCAGCAACGGTGAATCGCTGATAGCCATCAATCTGGTAAAGGTGGAAGACTATCTGACCAGCGTCATTTCGTCGGAGATGAGTGCCAACGCCTCACCCGCCTTGCTGATGGCTCATGCCGTCATCTCGCGCAGTTGGCTGCTGGCACAAATCCAGCACCTCGGCCAGGAAGAAAAGCAGCAGCCGGAACCGGCAGCACATCCGGGAGAGCGCATCCGGTGGTACAACCGCGAAGACCATACGCTGTATGATGTCTGTGCCGACGACCATTGCCAACGCTACCAAGGCATCACCCGGGCCTCTACCCCGCAAGTGCGCCAGGCCATAGAGGCCACCCGCGGAGAAGTGCTGATGTGGAACCATCGCATCTGCGACGCACGCTTCTCTAAATGTTGCGGCGGTGCTTTAGAGGAATTCCGCTATTGCTGGGAAGACCGGGTCTACCCTTACCTGCACCGCAAATGCGACTGGCACCCAGACACCACCCTGCCCGACCTTACGGAAGAACGGCAGGCAGAGCAATGGATACGCCGGACTCCGGAAGCATTCTGCCACACGAAAGACAGGCGGATTCTATCGCAGGTACTGAATAACTATGACCAGGAAACCACCGACTTCTACCGCTGGCAAGTAAGCTACCAACAAGAGGAACTGGCGGCACTCATCCGCCGGCGGTCGGGGGTGGATTTCGGCCACATCATCGACCTGCAACCGCTGGCCAGAGGTACGTCCGGACGCATCTGGAAACTGAAAATCATCGGAAGCAAACAGACGCTTACCATAGGCAAGGAACTGGAGATACGCCGCATACTTTCCCCCTCGCACCTTTACAGTTCGGCCTTTGTAGTAGACAGGGAAGAGGTGTCGACTACCGGTATCCCCGCCCGCTTCGTGCTTACCGGGGCCGGCTGGGGACACGGAGTGGGACTCTGCCAGATAGGTGCTGCCGTCATGGGCGAACAAGGTTACTTCTATCAAGAGATTTTGCAACATTATTATCCTGAAACATCCATCGAAATACACTACTGACCCCTCATGAACACCATACACGCACACCCTAAACAACCTCATCGCCCACTCTCGCCTTGGCTGTGGGTTCCTACGCTCTACTTTGCCCAAGGCATCCCCTATTTCATTGTGAACAACATCTCTGTATTGATGTTTACCAAAATGGGGGTACCTAATGGTGACATGGCCCTATTCACCAGCTTGCTCTATCTGCCCTGGAGCATCAAGCCTTTCTGGAGTCCGTTTGTCGACATCATGAAAACCAAACGCTGGTGGACCCTGACCATGCAAGTATGCATGGCACTGGCTTTCATTCTGCTAGCCGTTACCCTGCCCCATCCGGAGAGCAGTCAACTGGCGCAAGGCAACACCCCCATCAGTCTGTTTACATTTACCCTGCTTCTCTTTGCCCTGACGGCCTTTGCATCGGCCACCCACGACATTGCAGCCGACGGATTTTATATGCTGTCCCTCAATACCCGTCAGCAGGCAGCCTTCGTGGGTATCCGAAGTACCTTTCACCGTCTGTCTTCTATTTTCGGCCAAGGCGCACTGGTAGGATTGGCCGGAGTGCTGGAATTGAAATACCAGAACATCCCCCTGGCCTGGAGCATTACACTGGGAGTCACAGCCCTGCTGTTCTGCGGACTGACCCTCTATCATCTGTTTGCCATCCCCCGTCCGGCTACCGACCAAAGCACCCTTCGTGCCCCGAATGTTCGGATACAAGACATCTTCAAGGAATTTACCCGCACGTTTATTACCTATTTTCGCAAACCGGGTGTATGGTTGGTCATCACCTTCATGCTGCTCTACCGACTGCCCGAAGCTTTCCTCATCAAGATGTGCATGCCGTTCCTCACAGGTAGCCGAGCGACGGGAGGACTGCAACTCCCTACAGCGGCGGTAGGAATGGCCTATGGCACCATAGGCATGGGTGCACTGATTATCGGTGGCATACTCGGAGGATGGTATGTGGCCACTCACGGACTGAAAAAGTCGCTTTGGCCGATGGCCGGCAGCATCACTCTGCCCTGCCTGGCCTTTGTCTATCTGGCTGGCTGCCAACCTACCAGCCTATGGCTTATCTCCGGAGCTATCGCCATCGATCAGTTTGGCTATGGTTTTGGATTCACGGCCTACATGCTCTATATGATTTACTTCTCGGAAGGCGAATTCAAGACCTCGCACTATGCCATCTGCACGGCTTTCATGGCACAGAGCATGATGCTTCCCGGCATGGTGGCCGGCTATCTGCAAGAAGCCACCGGTTACATCGGATTCTTCTGGATAGTGATAGCCTGCTGCGGAGCCACACTACTCGTTACTCGGCTGATATATCCCGGCATAGACCCTGATTTTGGAAAAAAATAAAATACTTACTTAAAAAAAATATACATCATGATACTGATAGCAGATAGCGGCTCTACCAAAACCGACTGGTGTCTTGTGAAGCAAGGCACCATCCTACAACGGATAACCACCAAAGGTATGAATCCTTTCTTTCAGACAGAAAGTGAAATGGCACACGAGATAGGTCATACCCTGCTGCCCGAACTGCCCGATACCTCCATCGAGTCCGTCTTCTTCTACGGAGCCGGATGCATTGCCGAAAAGGCCGAGACGGTGCAACACGCACTGGCAGCATACCTGCCTGTAGAAAAAGAGATTACCGTATGCACCGATATGCTGGGAGCTGCCCGCGGACTGTGTGGCCGGCAAGCCGGCATAGCTTGCATATTGGGTACCGGCTCTAACTCCTGCTTCTACGACGGGCAGCACATCAGGGCCAACGTATCGCCGCTGGGGTTTATCCTGGGAGATGAGGGAAGCGGTGCCTGCCTGGGCAAACTGTTGGTGAGCGACCTGCTGAAAAATCAGTTGCCTGCCGAACTGAAAGAAAAGTTTCTGCAACAATACCGCCTTACCCCGACAGAAATTATCGACCGTGTATACCGAAAACCCTTCCCTAACCGTTTTCTAGCAAGCCTGTCTCCCTTTCTGGCCGAAAACCTGCATTACGAGCCTCTTTATAACCTGGTGCTGAACAGCTTCAAATCCTTTATCCTACGCAATGTGATGCAATACGACTACCGCCGATATCCGGTACATTTCATCGGCTCCATCGCCCTGAATTATCTGGAAGTATTGCAAAAAGCTGCCCAAGACACTTCCCTCCGGCTGGGCACCGTTGTGCAAAGCCCTATGGAAGGGTTGGTAACATATCATACAGACATTTAGAGTGATTTATGTACTATAAATAGACTGATATATAGGAAATTTGCCGAATACTTCGTACCTTTGCCCCACTATTATTAATAGAAGGATATCCTGATGAGTCCACTCAACTTTACCCACATTCTGACACAGGCAGTCGATGAGCTATCGGAAAGCAAATCATACCAAGGACTGTTTCACCAGCATAAAGACGGCAATCCTTTGCCTTCGGCACGCGCTTTGTGCACCATTATCGAACTGGCACGTGCTATCATCTTCCCCGGCTATTTCGGTAACTCTACGGTCAACAGCCGTACGATAACCTATCACATCGGAGTCAACGTGGAACGTCTGTTCGACCTGCTGACCGAGCAAATATTGGCAGGGCTTTGTTTTGTAGACGAAGATGAATGCTGCTGTTGCACAGAAAAGCAGCGGGAAGAGGCTGCACGCATCGCAGCACAGTTTATCAGCCGGCTGCCGGAACTGAGAAGACTGTTGGCTACCGACGTAGAAGCAGCCTATAACGGAGACCCGGCCGCCCATTCGTTCGGTGAAGTAATCTGCTGCTATCCGGCCATCCGTGCCATCAGTAATTACCGCATCGCTCACGAACTACTCTTGCTGGGCGTACCCTTGATACCACGCATCATTACCGAAATGGCCCATAGCGAAACCGGCATCGACATTCATCCGGGGGCACAGATTGGCAGCCACTTTACCATTGACCACGGTACAGGAGTGGTAATCGGTGAAACGTGTATCATAGGAAATCATGTAAAACTCTATCAAGGAGTCACGTTGGGAGCCAAGAGTTTCCCGCTGGATGAAGACGGAAAACCCATCAAAGGAATCCCCCGTCACCCCATCTTAGGAAACGAGGTTATCGTATATTCCAATGCCACCATCCTAGGACGCATCACCATTGGCGACGGTGCTACAGTGGGAGGCAATATCTGGGTGACCGAAAATGTACCTGCAGGTGCCCGAATCGTACAAACCAAAGCTAAAAAATAAAATCTAAAAATAACATATGATCGAACAACCCTTTGAAATGATTGCCAAGACCTTCCAAGGACTGGAAGAGGTACTGGCCGGAGAATTGACAGCATTAGGCGCCAACGACATTCAGATAGGACGCCGCATGGTATCTTTCAGCGGCGACAAGGAAATGCTGTATAAAGCCAATTTCTGCCTGCGCACTGCTATCCGCATCTTGAAACCCATCAAACATTTTGTCGCTAAAAATGCCGATGAAGTGTATGAGGAAATTCAATCTATCCAGTGGGAGGATTACCTGGATGTAGACAAGACTTTTGCTGTAGATGCCGTGGTATTCAGTGAAGAATTCCGTCATTCCAAATTTGTATCTTATAAAGTTAAAGATGCTATTGTAGATTATTTCCGTGAGAAGACCGGTAAACGTCCGGGAGTACGTGTCAACAAGCCTGACGTACTGCTCAACATCCACATTGCCGAAACAAACTGTACGCTCTCGCTGGACTCCAGCGGTGAGTCTCTGCACCGCCGTGGTTATCGCCAGGAAGCAGTAGAAGCACCACTGAATGAGGTGCTGGCAGCTGGCATGATCTTGATGACGGGCTGGAAAGGGGAATGTGACCTGATTGACCCGATGTGTGGTTCGGGTACCATTCCTATAGAAGCAGCTCTCATTGCCCGCAACATTGCTCCGGGAGTATTCCGCCAGGAATTTGCCTTTGAGAAATGGGTAGACTTCGATCAAGAACTGTTCGATAAAATCTATAATGACGATAGCCAGGAACGTGAATTTGAACATAAGATTTACGGATATGACAACAATCCGAAAGCTCATGAGATAGCCATACACAATGTAAAGGCAGCAGGAGTAAGCAAAGATGTAGTGCTGAAAATTCAGCCGTTCCAGCAGTTTGAACAGCCAGCCGAAAAGGCCATCATCATCACTAACCCTCCTTATGGAGAGCGTATCTCTACCAATGACTTGCTGGGACTGTACTCCATGATTGGCGAACGACTGAAGCATGCCTTTACCGGCAACAGTGCCTGGATTCTGTCTTACCGCGACGAATGTTTCGACCAGATTGGCTTGAAAGCCACTACAAAGATTCCTCTGTTCAACGGAGCCTTGGAGTGTCAGTTCCGCCACTATGAAATCTTCGACGGCAAATACAAAGAATTCCGTGCAGAAGGGGAAGAACTGAGCAAAGACCGCAAAGAAGCTGAAAGCGGGAAAAAAGCAGCTTTTAAAGAAAAAAGAGAGTTCAAACCGAGAGAACGCTTCCAGAAGGACAAGAAAGAATTCGGCGACAAGAAAAGAGAATTCAAACCGAGAGAAAAAAGAGAATTCAAGAACGACCAGAAAAAGGATTTTCGCCCCCGCGAACGGAAAAGTTTCGGCGGTGACCGTGAACGTCAGCCGCGCTCCGGTGAATCCTATCCGGAAAGAAAGCGACGGGAAGCTAAAAATGAAAAATAACCTATAAGTGATACATATCAACATGAAAACAACAATCAGCAAAGGCATGTCCGCACTGATGATGGCCATGTCGCTTTTATGTACCAATGAGATGATAGCAAGTAATGACTCTAACGTACATGCAGCCACAACTACATGTACACAGGCACTGAAAAAGCCTACATTGGAGGACCTCATCCCTGGCGGAGAAACATTCCGCCGCACGGAAAACAAATGGTACCAATGGTATGGTGATAAGGCCGTTCTGGAATTAGGTATCGAAAGCATTACCGGTACCTGGACTTCCGGGAAAAAAGCCGGTCAATCGTTTACTGCACTGACGCTGGAAGAAGTCAACCGCCTGCTGGCAGAAAAGAACCTGGGCAAGCTGCATCATTTTTATACAACAGAAGCCGTAAACGGCTCGGTAGAAGGAATGGAACCAGCACCCCTGCTGTTACTGCATACCGGCAAGCACCGAATACTGGTAAACTGGGAAGAAAAGCAGATTCTGCACAGCATACCCTGCCCGGAAGGAGCCGCCAATGAAGACTACCATACCACACGTAGCCGACTGGCTTACACCATAGGAAACAACCTGTATATGCAGGAAAGCGACGGAACATCGGTACAGATTACCCACGAGCCCGAAGGCATCGTTTGCGGACAGAGTGTACACCGCAACGAGTTCGGCATCAGCAAGGGTACTTTCTGGAATGCCGACGGCACCCTGCTGGCTTTCTACCGCATGGATGAAAGCATGGTGACAAGCTATCCTTTAGTGGACATAACAGCACGTGTTGGCCAGGTGAACGCTATCCGTTATCCCATGGCCGGCATGACCAGCCATAAAGTACAGGTAGGTATTTTCAATCCTGCCAATGGAAAAACCATCTATCTGAACACAGGCGATGCCACCGACCGCTATTTCACCAATATCAGTTGGGCGCCCGACGGCAAGAGTCTGTTCCTCATTGAGCTGAACCGCGACCAGAATCATTCCAAGCTCTGCCAATATAATGCAGAAACCGGTGAACTGATGCAGGTACTGATTGAAGAGCGCCACGAGAAATATGTAGAACCCCAACACCCCATTCTGTTCCTGCCCTGGGACAGCAATCTGTTTGTCTATCAAAGCCAGCGTGACGGTTTCAACCACCTGTATCTGTATGACTTGAAAAAGCTCTCCCAAACGGCCAAGCAGCTCACAGCCGAGGAGATGGAAAAGATATGGAATTCAGTGAAGCAAACTGCTACAGGCAGAAATAATGCCGCCGCAGGCTTCCAGCTGACGTCTGGCAACTGGCTGGTGCAGGACGTATTGGGATTCAATACAGCCCGCAAAGAGATTATCTTTGCAGCTACCAAGGAATCACCCTTGCAGAGCAATATATATAAGGTGAATGTGAAAAACGGAAAGATAACGGCACTGGACAACGGTCAGGGTGTACACCGCGTGCAGCTGTCGGCCAATACCGAGTATATGATTGACAACTACTCGACTCCCGATATGCCGCGTCGCATCATTTTAACTTCACTCCGCAATGGCAAGGAAAGCCAGGAGTTGCTGGTAGCCAAGAATCCTTTTGAAGGACTCCAGATGCCGAACATAGAAACCGGTATACTAAAGGCTGCCGACGGAACGACTGACCTGCATTACCGCATCGTGAAGCCAGCCGACTTCGACCCGAGCAAGAAGTACCCGGCCATCGTTTACGTATATGGAGGACCTCATGCACAGTTGATTACCAACGGATTCATGCACGATGCCCGCGGCTGGGATCTGTATATGGCCAATGAAGGATATATCCTATTTACGGTAGATAACCGCGGCAGTGCCAACCGAGGAATGGAATTTGAAAATGCTACATTCCGCCACTTGGGTATAGAAGAAGGAAAAGACCAAGTAAAAGGAGTAGAATTCCTGAAAACCCTGCCCTATGTAGACGGTAACCGCATCGGTGTACACGGCTGGAGTTTTGGCGGACACATGACTACTGCCCTGCTGCTTCGCTATCCGGAAATCTTCAAAGTAGGCGTAGCCGGTGGTCCGGTGATTGATTGGGGATATTACGAAGTAATGTATGGCGAACGCTATATGGACACCCCGCAGACCAATCCGGAAGGCTATCAGGAAACCAACCTGAAAAATCTGGCCGGCAACCTGAAAGGTCATCTGCTCATTATCCATGATGACCACGATGATACCTGTGTGCCGCAACACACCCTTTCATTCATGAAAGCCTGCGTAGATGCCCGCACCTATCCCGACCTGTTCATCTATCCGAACCATAAGCATAATGTAATAGGCCGCGACCGTGTGCATCTGCATGAAAAAATCACCCGGTATTTTAAAGCAAACCTGTAAACATCCAACGAAAGAATTAAAAAAAAAATAGCCCTATGAAAGTATTACTGTTAGGCTCTGGTGGCCGTGAACATGCTTTGGCTTGGAAAATAGCCCAAAGCCCCAAAGTGGAAAAACTCTACATTGCTCCGGGCAATGCCGGAACAAGTTCTGTAGGCGAAAATGTGGATATCAAAGCCACTGATTTTGCAGCCTTGAAGATTTTTGCCTTAGAACGTGAAATAGACATGATTGTAGTAGGTCCGGAAGACCCGCTGGTACAAGGCATCTTTGATTATTTCAAAGCCGATATCACTACGCAGAACATTGCCATCATCGGCCCGTCTGCCAAAGGCGCACAACTGGAAGGCAGCAAAGAGTTTGCTAAGGAATTCATGCAACGCCACCACATCCCTACTGCCCGCTATAAAAGCGTAACGGCAGAAACCTTGCCTGAAGGCCTGGCCTTTCTGGAAACTCTTTCGGCTCCCTACGTATTAAAAGCCGACGGACTCTGTGCCGGAAAGGGTGTACTGATTTTGCCTACTCTGGAAGAAGCCAAGAAAGAATTGCAGGAAATGCTGGGTGGTATGTTTGGCAACGCCAGTGCTACGGTAGTAATCGAGGAATTCCTCAGCGGCATTGAATGCTCGGTATTTGTATTGACCGACAGCGAACACTACAAAGTGCTGCCCGTGGCCAAAGACTACAAACGCATCGGAGAAGGCGACAAGGGTCTGAACACCGGCGGTATGGGTAGCGTGACTCCGGTACCCTTTGCCAACGACGAATTTATGGAAAAGGTGCGCACTCGCATCATCGAACCCACCATCAACGGTTTACGTGAAGAAGGCATCCTCTACAAAGGTTTCATCTTCCTGGGCCTTATCAACGTACAAGGCGAACCGATGGTTATTGAATACAACGTACGCATGGGCGACCCTGAAACAGAAAGTGTGATGCTACGCCTGCAAAGCGACATCGTCGACTTGTTTGAAGGGGTTTATCAGGTGAATCTTCACACCAAAACCATGCTGCTCGACCCGCGTGCAGCTGCTTGTGTAATGCTGGTAAGCGGAGGATATCCGGGCGAATACAAAAAAGGAAAGCCCATTACCGGATTCACCTTGGCAGAAACCACTGACAGCATTCTGTTTCATGCCGGAACCACGATGAAAGACGGTCGCATCGTAACCAACGGCGGACGTGTCATTGCAGTCTGCTCTTATGGCGAAACTAAAGAAGAAGCTTTGGAAAAGAGCTATAAAGTAGCCGACTTGATCAGCTTCGATGGCAAATACTTCCGTCGCGACATCGGTTTCGACCTATAATGCCCAGGAGTTGGTACACACACACTCCCTTTCTATTTTCAGACGCGGATTTGATGCCATTATACCTTATCCGCGTCTGAAAAATAATCGGCAAGCCTATCGACACGCCCTAGCTTATTCATGTAAAAAACCTTCCAATCCATTGTCCCTTGCGTACTCGTAGATTTCAGACCCGCATTACTACAGGCCGACTGACCCTGCCCATCACCATTGTGCTGACTATATGTTGCTGGATAACCACTGCCCTACTGACTCCCGACATAGAGCCTGCACGGCGTGCCTATCCATTATGGAATTTCTTTTATATTCATTTCATCCCAAGTTGGGGAAGTTATCTCTGCAGTTATCTAATCTATAGCCTCATGGGCTACCTGCTGATAGAACTGAACAACATGTATGCCCTCATCCGCATGCGCGCTTCTATCCAAACTGCAGCCTATTTTCTATTTATGGCCGTTTGCCCGGCTCTCTATCCCATCACCGCAGGAACTGTGGCCTCTTTGGCACTATTGGCAGCTCTCTTCTTTCTCTTTCGCAGTTATCAGAAGGGAATCTCCTCATCCGATCTGTTCTATACCTTTCTCTGCATTGGCACAGGCAGCCTGATATTTCCACAACTTACCTATTTCGTACCGGTATTCTGGATAGGAGCCTACCTGTTCCAATCGCTACACCCCAAGAGTTTCTTTGCATCCATATTAGGTTGGGGATTACCGTTCTGGCTGTTACTGGCACATGCCTACTTTCACGGACAAATGGAACTGTTTCGGCATCCTTTTACCGAACTAACCACCTTTACCTCTGTCAACTTCCGTTTTCAACCGTGGGAAATAGCCACATTGAGCTACCTGCTTCTGTTATTCATTACCAGTGGTACCCACTGTCTGATTGCAGGCTATGAAGACAAGATTAGGACACGCAGCTATCTGCAATTCATCATTCTCTATACAGGCTACACTTTTCTATACATTGTGCTGCAACCAGCCATGTGCATCTTTCTGCTACCTATACTTATACTAGGAATCAGTATCCTGACTGGTCATTTATTTGTATTGACCAACAACCGCAGTTCTAACTATTTTTTCATCTTCATGCTGATAAACCTCTGCATGCTATTCTGTTATAACGTATGGACACTTTTCTAGAATTACTGAACCAACTCATGATAGACTGGGGATATGCTGGTCTCTTTCTGTCGGCACTACTGGCCGGAAGCATCGTACCCTTCAGCTCGGAACTCGTACTGGTGGCACTAGTACAGCTGGGACTTAACCCGCTGGGCTGTATCTTATCGGCCGCCTTGGGCAACACATTGGGAGGAATGACCTGCTACTACATGGGACGACTAGGAAAAACCGAATGGATAGAAAAATACTTTAAGGTACGAAAGGAAAAGATAGACCACATGCAAGACTTTCTGCAAGGAAAAGGGGCACTTATGGCTTTCTTTGCTTTCTTGCCATTTGTAGGCGAAGCCATCGCCATAGCCCTGGGATTTATGCGCAGCAATCTAACACTGACCACAGCATCGATGTTTGCCGGCAAGCTGATGCGCTATGCCGCCATGTTATGGGTGCTGAAAGGAGCCACCGATATCATTCTTAATTAAATAGCCCATATTACTCATGAAACGAATCATAGAACTGACCGAAGACGGAAGTGCCACACTCTTTGTGCCCGAACTGAATGAACACTATCATTCTGTAAAAGGGGCACAGACCGAATCGCAACATATCTTTATCAACATGGGACTCAAAGCAGCAACGTGTGTCGAAGCCCGTGTCTTGGAAATAGGATTTGGCACCGGACTGAATGCCCTGCTCACCCTGCAAGCAGCCGAAGAACTACAGATTCCCATCCGATATACCGGCATCGAACGCTATCCGCTGCTGTGGAAAGAAGTCGATGCCCTGCACTACAGCGACCATCCGCTGTTTCAATCACTACACACAGCACCCTGGAACCAGGAAGTATCCATCACTCCCCTTTTCAGCCTGCAAAAGATAGAAGCTGATGTGTGCGAACTGCTGCGGCATCCATCCCCGCAACTGACAGCCGACGGACTCTATACACATGTATACTTCGACGCTTTTGCTCCGGAGAAACAGCCGGAAATGTGGGCAGAAGACCTCTTCCGCCAATTGTATCAGCTCCTGGTGCCCGGAGGCATATTGACCACCTACTGCGCCAAAGGCTGCATCCGCAGAATGCTACAGTCGATAGGCTTCAAGACCGAACGTCTGCCAGGCCCTCCGGGAGGAAAACGAGAGATACTCAGAGCCACCAAATAATCCCATACCGTATTTTTAAGCTTTTATATCTCTACTTTCATTTACATGTTGTATCTTTGTAGGCAAAAGAAGAAAACATTCAGCTCACTTAACCCATGAAGAAACTGTTCATTATCCTTATAAGCGTCATCCTGACATCTTGTAACTTTGGCAGCCAAAGCAAAGAGACCCAAGACGCTGAAAAACCACTCATCACTGTCACCATCGAACCCCTGCGCTATTTCACAGAAGCCATAGCCGGAGATAATTTCCGCGTGGTAAGCATGGTGCCCAAGGGAAGTAGCCCGGAAACCTACGATCCCACACCCCAGCAACTGATGGATCTGGCTAAAAGCAAAGCCTATTTCCGTATCGGCCACATAGGATTCGAAAAAATCTGGATGGACAAACTTTCAGACAACGCTCCCCATCTGCAATTCTTCGATATGTCTAAAGGAATCGAACTTATCTATGAAGAAACGCATCACGTAGGCGTGGAACCCCATGTATGGAATTCTACTACCAATGCCCATACCCTGGCAACCAACATTCTCAGCGCACTCTGCGCACTAGACAAAGAACATAAAACGCTCTTTATAGAACGATATGACTCGCTAGTAGGACGACTGAACCGTACAGATAGCCTCATTACAGAAAAACTGGCTAAACCCGAAGCCAGCCGGGCTTTCATGATTTATCATCCGGCATTGTCGTACTTTGCCCGTGATTACCAACTATTGCAGATTCCGATAGAGAGCGAAGGCAAAGAACCTTCTCCTGCACAGCTAAAAGAGTTGATAAAACTGTGCCGGGCAGAAAAAGTGCGCGTAATTTTCGTGCAACCGGAATTCGACCGGCGCAACGCAGAACTCATAGCCCAACAAATAGGAGCCAACGTAGTAGAAATCAATCCACTTTCTTATCATTGGGAAGAGGAAATGTTGAAAACAGCCAACGCACTTGTTCTGTATGGAAACCCCCATCCTTGAAATAAAGAACCTGCAAGCTGCTTACGAGGGAAAGACTGTACTCCATGACGTGAACCTCACCGTATATCAGCACGATTTTCTAGGGATAATCGGCCCAAACGGTGGAGGAAAAACAACCCTCATCAAATGCATTCTGGGGCTGCTGAAGCCCAAGGAAGGCACCATCATGCCGCATCCGCTGCAACCTGAACATGCCTCGCTTACCATGGGGTATCTGCCCCAATACAATATGATAGACCGGAAGTTTCCCATTACAGTAGAAGAAGTTATCCTTTCCGGTCTAAGCAGTCAGAAATCACTTACATCGCGTTTTACAGCCGAACACCGCCGCAAAGCGGAAGAAACTATCGTCCGTATGGGACTGGAAGGAATGGAAGACCGCGCCATCGGTGCCTTGAGCGGCGGACAGATACAACGGGCTTTACTGGGACGCGCCATCATATCCGACCCCGAACTGGTGATTCTCGATGAGCCAAGCACGTATATTGATAAACGATTCGAAGCCCGTCTCTATGAATTACTGGCCGAAATCAACAAGGAGTGTGCCATCATTCTGGTGAGCCACGACATCGGCACCATTCTTCAGCAAGTAAAATCCGTGGCGTGTGTCAACGAAACCCTGGATTACCATCCATCTACCCAATGCGTAACCGGCGAATGGCTGGAATACCATTTCAACTGCCCCATCGAACTGCTGGGACACGGTTCGCTGCCCCACCGCATCCTGGGCAGCCATACACACTGACCGCATCTGAAAGGGAACAGCCCTCTAACAGCTCCGTAACATCCCCACGCAGAGGTACCTCTACACGGGGATGTTACGGGTCTGTTACGGAGCTGTTGCAGGGCTGATGCCTGGAAAGTGCGCTTTTTATCATTAAGCAATCCTAATAATCTATAGGATTGGCAGTTGTTTCACACAGAATTCATTATCTTTGCAGCCATGCCTGCTACAGGCTGAGAAATGAAAACAAGTGTAAGAATGAAACAATACAGAACCATAAACAACCTGATGGGTTGGATTACCTTTCTTATTGCAGCCACGGTCTATTGCCTGACTATCGAACCTACTGCAAGCTTTTGGGACTGTCCCGAGTTTATCACCACTGGCTATAAGCTGGAAGTAGGACACCCGCCCGGTGCGCCTTTCTTCATGCTGGTAGCCAACCTGTTTTCACAGTTTGCCTCCGACACCACTACCGTAGCCAAGATGGTGAACTACATGAGTGCTCTGATGAGTGCCTCTTGTATCTTGTTCCTGTTTTGGAGCATCACACACTTGGTACGAAAACTGATAGTAACCGATGAGAAGCAGATAACCACCGGACAACTAATCACCATTATGGGAAGCGGCCTGGTAGGTGCACTGGTATATACATTCAGCGACACTTTCTGGTTCAGTGCGGTAGAGGGTGAGGTATATGCCTTTTCATCGCTCTTCACCGCGGTGGTATTCTGGCTCATCTTGAAGTGGGAGGACGTGGCTGATGAACCTCATTCTGACCGCTGGCTTATTCTGATAGCCTATCTCACCGGACTTTCCATCGGAGTACACTTGCTGAATCTGCTCTGCCTGCCTGCCATCGTATTGGTGTATTACTACAAAAAAGTGCCTCATGCCACGGCCAAAGGCTCTCTGCTGGCTCTGATGGGGTCGGGCATATTGGTAGCAGCCGTTCTTTATGGCATTGTGCCGGGCATCGTAAAAGTGGGCGGATGGTTTGAATTACTGTTTGTCAATTCATTAGGTATGCCGTTCAACAGCGGTGTCATCGTGTATATCATATTACTGGCAAGTGCCTTGGTATGGGGAGTATACGAGAGCTATACCGAACGTAGCAAACAGCGGATGGCCCTTTCTTTTGTACTGACCATAGCCATGCTGGGTATTCCCTTCTACGGACATGGAGCCAGTTCTGTGATTATCGGAATCGTAGTCGTAGCCTTGCTTTGGCTGTATCTACGCCCTCAGACACAAGCTGCCATCCAAGAGAAGCTTCGTGTAAGTGCACGTACACTGAACACTACGCTGCTCTGCACCATGCTGATTGTGATGGGGTATTCTTCGTATGCGCTGATTGTGATACGCTCTACAGCCAACACGCCGATGGACCAGAACTCTCCGGAAGATATCTTCACATTGGGAGAATACCTGGGTCGTGAACAATATGGCACACGCCCCTTGTTCTACGGTCCTGCCTATACCTCACAAGTGGCTTTGGACGTCAATGAAAAAAGCGGCTATTGCGAACCACGCATCAAAAGCGAGCGCACCAAATACATCCGCAAAGAAAAAGCTACACCAGACGAGAAAGACTCGTATATCGAGATTCCAGGTCGCATAGAGTATGAATACGCTCAGAACATGCTTTTCCCGCGTATGTACAGCAGCGCACATGCTTCCTATTACCAGGCTTGGCAAGATATAGAAGGTTATGAAGTGCCTTACGACAAATGTGGAGAAATGGTGATGGTGAAGATGCCTACCCAATGGGAAAACATCAAATTCTTCTTCTCTTACCAACTGAACTGGATGTATTGGCGCTACTTTATGTGGAACTTTGCCGGACGGCAAAACGACATACAGGGTAGCGGAGAAGTGGAACACGGCAACTGGATTACCGGATTCAGCTTCATTGATAATCTGCTTGTGGGCAACCAGGATTTAATTCCTACAGTACTGAAAGAGAATAAAGGACGAAACGTATTCTACTGTCTGCCGCTAATTCTCGGTATCATCGGTCTGCTATGGCAAGCCTACCGCGGACAGAAGGGCATACAGCAGTTCTGGGTGGTATTCTTCCTGTTCTTTATGACCGGTATTGCCATCGTGCTTTACCTGAACCAAACACCCAGCCAACCCCGTGAACGCGACTATGCGTACGCCGGCTCTTTCTATGCCTTTGCCATCTGGGTGGGTATGGGTGTAGCCGGAGTGGTGCAACTGCTGCGCGACGCCCTGCACGTAAAGAGCGAAAAACAACACCTAACCCTAGCTGCCGTCACAGCATTGGTGTGCTTGCTGGTTCCGGTGCAAATGGCTAGCCAGACATGGGACGACCACGACCGAAGCAACCGCTACATGGCACGCGACTTCGGGCAGAACTATCTGATGTCCTTGCAAGAGAGCGGCAACCCGATTATCTATACCAACGGCGATAACGATACTTTCCCCTTGTGGTATAACCAAGAGACAGAAGGTTTCCGCACAGATGCACGTACTTGCAACCTGTCTTACCTACAGACCGACTGGTACATCGATCAGATGAAGCGTCCGGCATACGACAGTCCGTCACTGCCTATCACTTGGGATCGCATGGAGTATGTAGAAGGTACCAACGAATACATTCCCGTACGTCCTGAAATCAAAAAAAGCATAGACGAACTCTATGCCGAAGCCGAAAAACAGGCACTGAACGGTCAGCCGGAAGTCAAGGTAAAAATTCAGAAAGAGTTTGGAGAAAATCCATACGAACTGAAAAATATCCTAAAGCATTGGGTAAGAGGGAAGAATGAGGAAATGAAAGTGATTCCTACCGACAGCATCGTGATAAAAGTGGACAAGGAGGCTGTAAGACGCAGCGGCATGATGATTCCGGGCGACAGCATACCGGATTATATGCACATCTCGCTGAAAGGCAAACGGGCCCTCTACAAAAGCGAACTGATGATGCTGGAAATGCTGAGCCAGGCCAACTGGGAACGCCCCATCTACATAGCCATCAGCGTAGGAGCAGAAAATCAACTGGGCATGGCCAATCACTTCATTCAAGAAGGCTTGACGTATCGCTTCACCCCATTTGACAATAAAAAGACAGGCGTAAGCATCGATACTGAAAAGATGTACGATAACTTAATGCACAAATTCAAATTCGGAGGCATAGACCAGCCGGGTATCTATATCGATGAAAATGCCATGCGGATGTGCTATACGCACCGTCGCCTGTTCTCCCAACTGGCACAGCAACTGATGCTGGAAGGAAAGAAAGAAAAAGCCAAAGAGGTATTGGATTACGGCGAAAAAATGATACCTGCCTACAATGTGCCTTATGATTGGCAAAATGGTTCAGTTCAAATGGCTGAATGTTACTATCAGCTCGGAGAAACAGCCAAAGCTGACGAAATGATGAAAGCCCTGGCTGATAAATCGGTGGAATACCTCACCTGGTATCTGAGTATGGATAACAAGCGGTTCTATTATACCAGCCACGAGTATGAATACCATTGGGCACTGTTGGATCGTGAAACCAAAATCATGAAGCAGTATCATTCGAACCTGGCCAACACCTACGAGCCCAAAGTCAATGAACTATATAACCTCTATGTAGAACGAATGGAAAAAGGAGGACATTACTAATCACCAAAAATAAAGCGTTTCTTACTTATCTGAAGTAAGATACGCTTTGTTTGGTATCATCATAACCTACAAAATATATCCTATTGTGTTCATCGAACAGCCACCCAAATTAATCCGTAAATTATATCCTAGCGCCCTATGGCGTATCAATCCAGAAGAAAAAGCCGTTTATCTGACTTTCGATGATGGGCCTATTCCAGAAGTGACCCCCTGGGTACTTGATTTGCTGGATCAGCACCAGATAAAAGCCACTTTCTTCATGGTGGGAGATAATGTGCGTAAGCATCCTGATATTTTCCGTATGGTAGTGGAGCGCGGGCATCGCATAGGAAATCATACCTTCAATCATATTCGCGGATTCAGCCGTAAATATTTCACTGCTGCCAGCTATTTGGAAAATACAGAAGAAGCACATGATTTCATGTCTTCTATTTGCGACCCGGAAATCACCCGGCAAGCACTCAGACCTTTATTATTCCGTCCGCCTCATGGACACATGGGATGGGCTCAATACATGGTGCTGAAACAACGATACCGTATCATCATGTGGGACGTTGTAACCCGCGACTACAGCAAGAAGCTGCGCGGTCCGCAAGTGCTGGCCAACGTAATGCGGTATACCCGTAACGGTTCCATCATCACTTTCCACGATTCACTGAAATCATGGAACAACCACAATCTACAGTACGCGCTGCCCCGCGCCATCACTTTCTTGAAAGAAGAAGGATACCAGTTTAAACTATTATAATCCTACCCCAAAAAGAAACAACCGATGAATTCACCCAATTGGATGAATTCATCGGTTGTTTCTTTTTTCACAGGCTTTACCTTATTGCACCTCTACCTTCAACGGCTGACGCAACTGTGCAGCAAAACGATTCATATATTGATTCCAGGCAGCAGCATCTTTTATATCAGCTCTGTCCCAACCGAATCCCCAATAATACACATATTCAGCCCCCGGCTCATACTCGCTGAATGCCAATACATGACCATCGGCATTATTGCGCTGCTTCTTTTCTTCTTTCGAGAACAACACTGTTTTGGCCTCCTTCACCTCGGCAGGGAAAGCCGCACCCAGGAAAATCTTGCCATTATCCGGTCCAGTAGTTGGATCCACATATGTGATATAACCGGCAGCAGCATCAGCCACTACAGCTCCATCTGGCTCATGAAGTACGATTCCAGTCACGATAGGCATAGCCTCGGTAAGATTCGTATAAGATACAGCTGTACGGTTTAGATGCGAACCAGCATCCAGCGTGATGATACGCGTTTCTACCACGGTACTGTCGCCCTTCACCGTCAACGGTGTAAATTCCAGTTTCACAGTAAAACGCAAAGGACCATTATCCAAAATTTCCTGGTTCTTATAACACCAAGGATAGATAATGCTATCACCCTGAACCAATGCAGCCACACCGGCACCCAACGTAGGACCTACCGCATAGCAATCCATACCATAACCATGGTCTACATGATAAGAATATTTTCTTCTGAGTTCCTGAGCAGCCTTCGGGTCTTTCTTTTCCAATTCCTTGATGCGAGCCCATTTTTCTGCATTCGTTTCATTGGCATACAGTTCCTCCAAAACAGGTTCAGAAGTACCACGCTTGGTAAACAAATCGTAACCAAATCCTCTTTCCCCTTTCTGCTGCAACACCGGACCATACGCACGGAATCCTACCAGATCATTCTCCCATGCCATATCATCCATTCGTTCGGGATATACCCGACCACAAGCCTTTACAGCCACTTCTGTAGGTACACCGGGCTGAATGGTATACACTGTCTGTGCGCCGGCAGCCACTTGGGCGGGAAAAATCAGTTTTTCATCATACGTCACCTGATAAGGCACCTGTTCACCCTCTTTATTCAATACCACTATGCTGGCAGTATCGGCCAATTTCAAGTCATTGGAAATCTCCGCCATAGACAATTCAACCATTTCTCCAACCCGTTCAAAATCTAAAGGATTGGTAACCTTTACCGTCAGTTCAGTCTTTTCTGATCCACATGCCAGACAAAGAAAAGCTGCCACGGATAAAAACAAAACTTTCTTCATATTCAGTGTTTCTTTCTAAACAAAAAATGACGCAGACAACTCGGATTCCTATGTAAGCCTCCGTGCTACCTGCGCCACTAAAACTTATCTCTTCGAATTATTTCGGCTGTTTACCAATATAAGCCAAGATACCACCATCCACATACAGGATGTGACCGTTCACAGCATTAGAAGCCTCAGATGCCAGGAACACAGCAGGACCTGTCAATTCCTGAGGATCGAGCCAACGACCAGCGGGAGTCTTAGCGCAGATGAATGAATCGAACGGATGACGGCTACCGTCAGCTTGCTTTTCACGCAGCGGAGCTGTTTGCGGAGTAGCGATGTAACCCGGGCCGATACCATTACATTGGATGTTGTATTCACCGTATTCAGAACAGATGTTACGAGTCAACATCTTCAAACCGCCCTTAGCAGCAGCATAAGCAGATACAGTTTCGCGACCCAATTCAGACATCATAGAGCAGATGTTGATAATCTTACCTGCACGTTTTTCCATCATGGCGGGCAACACAGCCTTAGCTACGATAAACGGAGCATTCAAGTCGATATCGATTACTCGGCGGAAATCAGCAGCTTCCATTTCGTGCATCGGAATACGACGAATGATACCGGCATTGTTTACCAAGATATCCACTGTACCTACTTCTTCTGCAATCTTAGCAACCATGGCTTGTACAGCGGGTTCGTCAGTTACGTCACATACATAACCGTGAGCCTTGATACCCTTTTCTGCGTAAGCAGCCATACCTTTATCGACCAATTCCTGATTGATATCGTTGAAGCAAATTGTAGCACCTTGTTCTGCAAATGCAGAAGCAATAGCAAAACCAATACCATAAGAAGCACCTGTAACCAGAGCTACTTTACCTTCGAGAGAAAAATTCAAAAACTGATTCATAATATTAATATTTAATTATTATATGATATAAGCATGCACACCGTTTGCGTACACAGTTGCAAATGTAGGAAAAGAAAATGAAAAGGAAATACAATATTGTATGAAAACTATATCAATTTTGTACAAATGATTCAATAGTCCATAAAAAACGGATACCCGCTACACCCTACGACACAACAGCCCATGAAGGGTGCGCCTTACTCGCCCGGATAGGCAGCGGATGAAAAATGAAAGGTAAAGAAAAGGATACTAGTCTGATATATAGCTTTTTAAAAAGAAAATTCTGCAAGATGCCCAGAAGCAGAAATCCTTCTTTCCCTCCCTCAACCTACAGTGAAAATTTCCTCTACCTACAGCCTAAAAATCCGTTACCTACAGTTCGCCGAAATGAGTGGTACAGGTAGTAAAAAAGCAAAAGCTTGCACCGCGTTTTGAAATATTAACGTATTGGTATATTGTTTATTACGAAACTTTCGTATATTTGCGATAATCTCGTAACAAACAATATTATGATGGAAAAATTAAGTCTACAGGAAGAAGAAGTCATGCTTCACATTTGGAATATGGGCTCATGTACGGTGAAAGAAATAGTAGAACGATTGCCGGAACCTGTTCCCCCGTACACCACCGTGGCTTCCATTGTGAAAAACCTGGAGAGGAAGCGGTATGTCAGTGCCAAGCGGATAGGCAATACCTATCTCTATACTCCCATTCTGGAAGAGAGCGACTACAAACGCACTTTTCTGACCGGCTTTGTGCGCAACTATTTTGCCAACTCATTTAAAGAAATGGTGAGCTTCTTTGCCAAAGACCAGAAAATCACCTCCGACGATTTGAAGGAGATTATTGCTATGATTGAAAAAGGAAAGGACTGAATTATGATGTGGATTTATCTACTGAAAGCCAATGTGGCACTAGGAGTGCTCTATGCATTCTACCGCCTGTTCCTCGAAAAAGATACATTCTTCGAATGGCGGCGTACTGCCCTGCTCGGATGTTTCGCATTGGCAGCCTTAGTACCTCTGCTGAATGCCGAGGCTTGGATTACGACGCAAAAACCTATGATGGCAGCGGCTCAGCTTTATGCCGATACCGTACTTCCGACTACGGAATTTACAGCCACCTCTACTACCGCCGACTGGCAACAGATAATCCTGATTAGCCTCCAAGCCATATATGGATTGGGCGTATTCGCCCTGGGGCTCCGACTCTGCATCCAATTTGGAAGTTTGATGCACCTGCTTTGCCATTCCACAGTCTCGTCCATTCATGGCGTACGGGTTCGTCTGCTCAGTCGTCCGTATGGGCCTTTCTCTTTCTTTCATTGGATATTCATCTGTCCGCAGATACATGATTCAGAAGAGTTAAATGAAATCCTGGCGCACGAACTGACTCATGTCCGCCAATGGCATTCGGCCGACGTGCTGCTCAGCGAGCTGGCCTGCATCTTCTGCTGGTTCAACCCCTTTGTCTGGCTGATGCGCCGTGAAATCAGGAACAACCTGGAATACCTGGCCGATGCCCGTGTATTGGCGCAAGGCTATAACCCTAAAATCTACCAGTATCATTTATTGGGTCTCTCACATCAAAAGGCTGCAGCAACTCTCTATAACAACTTTAATGTGTTACCTTTAAAAAAACGTATTCGTATGATGAACCGAAAAAGAACTCATTCATGGGGAAAGATGAAATATGCGTTCTTCTTTCCTTTGGCAGCCTTGCTGTTATTAATCAGCAACATAGAAACGGTGGCGCGTACCACCCGGCAACTGGCTACGGAAATGCTTCAACCCTCTGCTACGGCCGATGAAGAAGTCACCATCAAAGGCAAGGTAATTGATAAAAATGGAAAACCCATACAGGGAGTGAAAATCTTGGCCGATCGCCAGTATATGAAAAAGGTGATTGTGACACCAGCCGACGGAAGTTTTAATCTTAAAATCAGCCTCCAAGCCATTCTGATGATAAACTATACATACGAGGATGGTCGTGAACTGGCTATAGCAAAACGGGTGAAGAAAATCTCTCCAGAGGAACGGGCGAACCTGATTATTACCTTCGATGAAAAAGTATGGGGAAATGTGTTGCATAATACCGAACATGGTACGCCCGACGACCCCATCTATGAAGTAGTTGAAAAAATGCCCCATTTCCCCGGTGGCGGCATCGCAGAAATGAAAGAATTCCTAAACAAGAATATGCGTTATCCTGCCGCTGCCAAGGAGAAAGGTATTCAAGGCAGGGTGATTCTCTCTTTCGTAGTGGATAAGGAGGGCAACATTACTCTTCCTACACTTATTAAGGGGGTCAGTCCCGAGCTGAATGAAGAAGCCATCCGCCTGGTGAAAGCCATGCCTAAATGGGAACCCGGACGGCAAAACGGAAAACCCGTACGGGTGAAGTTCACGATTCCTGTTGAATTCAGGCTCAATAGATAAATTGATATATAATGCGGTAAAATAAATTCTCTCTGTAAAAAAATAGCCTGTTTTTATTTGATTTTACAAAGAAACAGGCTATTTTTATCCCATTATATCTCTTAGAATCTATACTTTATGAAAACCTTGCTCATATTACTATTATTCAGTTTCTGTACGCTGCTTATTGGAGCGCAGACCGAAGAGAAAGTACTGTGTGGCGTGGTGCAAGATGAACGGACTCTTCTGCCGCTGGAGGGTGTCAGCGTGATTCTACAAAGTAAAGATGGCAAGTATATGTACGGTTCTGCTCTGACCGATAATCAGGGACGTTTTACCCTTCGTTACACAGACCGTCCAGACAGCCTATTCCTTCTTATTTCGGGCTTTAATGTCAAGAGCAAGCGCATCCCGGTAGCGAAAAAAACACAGGATTTACAAATTACCGCTATCAGTCACACCATGCAGATTCGGGAAGTGGTGATTAAATCGCCTCCGATTGAACGGAATGGAGACACCTTGCAGTATAACGTAAGCAGCTTTATAAGCGAAACAGACCGGAAGATAGGCGATGTCTTAAAAAGACTTCCCGGCATTGAAGTGCAACCGAACGGTGAAATCCGATATCAGGGGGTGAGCATCAATAAATTTGATGTAGAGGGGATTGATGTATTTGGCGGACGTTACGGACTGGGTACCAATAATATCCGGGCAGCCGACATTGCCAAGGTGGAAGTGATAGAGAATCATTCCCCGTTAAAGGTGCTGAAAGATTTAGACCTCTCCACCCGGGCGGCTGTCAACCTCAAGTTAAAGAATTCTTCGAAAGGGGTATGGAGTGGCCATGCCAAATGGGGAGTGGGCTACGAACCGGTCAGTTGGAATACAGAAACCTTGTATATGTATCTTAGCCGAAATTTTCAAAACTTCAATTTCTATAAAACCAATAATACAGGTGATGATTATGAGAAAGAGTTGGTTTCCTTTTGGGCTCTCTTCTGGGCTATCAGAAAATAAGAAAGCCCCAAAAGACTGTCTCTTAGGGCTTTTCTTTGATTGGTTGTTGGACTACCAGGATTCGAACCTGGACAAACAGAACCAAAACCTGTTGTGCTACCATTACACCATAGTCCAAACATAGGGCTTTCTGTTAAAAAGCGGTGCAAAGATAGAGATATTCTGTTTATCCTCCAAATATTTTATCTACTTTTTTAGTTCTATCCCTAAAAAAGTCATTTTACAATGACCAGATAATAGTTTTTCTTACCGCGTTGTACCAAGAGATACTTATCATCCAACAAATCGGCTACGGTAATTTCCTGGTCGAAAGCAGACAGTTTTTCTTTATTCAAAGATACACCGCCCCCCTGCACCAGCTTGCGCATTTCGCCCTTGGATGCAAAGATGGCTGCGTGTTCCGTAAAGAGGTCTACTGCTTTTACGCCGGCTGTCAGCCCGTCGCGAGAGACTTCAAACTGCGGTACACCTTCGAATACAGCCAACAAGGTATCTTCATCCAGTTTCTTCAACGCTTCTGAAGTAGCATTGCCGAAAAGTATGTTGGAAGCATCTACTGCTGCATTGTAATCGGCTTCGGAGTGAACCATGATGGTTACTTCCTTAGCCAGACGTTTCTGCAACACACGCAAATGAGGAGCTGCATCATGCTCGGCTGTCAACGCTTCGATTTCTTCACGAGAGAGGGCCGTAAAGATTTTAATGTAACGCTTGGCATCTTCATCGCTTACATTCAGCCAGAACTGGTAGAACTTATAAGGAGAAGTGTAGCGGGGATCCAGCCAGATATTGCCCGACTCTGTCTTGCCAAACTTACCTCCATCAGCTTTTGTAATCAGCGGACAAGTCAGCGCAAACACTTCGCCTCCATTGGTACGACGAATCAGTTCGGCACCGGTAGTAATATTACCCCATTGGTCTGAACCACCCATCTGCAGACGACATCCTTTGGTTTCATACAAATGAAGGAAGTCATAACCTTGCAGCAACTGATAGGTAAACTCTGTAAAGGAAAGTCCGTCACGCGCTTCACCATTCAGACGTTTCTTCACAGAATCCTTTGCCATCATATAATTTACGGTAATGTGTTTACCTACCTCACGGGCAAAATCCAAGAAACTGAAATCCTTCATCCAGTCGTAATTGTTCACCAGTTCCGCACGATTGGGTGCATCTGAATCAAAATCCAGGAACTTGCTCAACTGCTTTTTCATTCCCTCCATGTTATGACGGAGCGTTTCTTCTGTCAGCAGGTTACGTTCTGCCGATTTGCCGGAAGGGTCACCAATCATACCGGTAGCTCCTCCAATCAACGCCAACGGTTTATGGCCACAACGCTGGAAGTGACGCAGAATCATCACACTGCACAAGTGACCAATGTGCAGAGAATCGGCAGTAGGGTCAAAGCCGATGTAAGCCGTTACCTGTTCCTTGGCAAGGAGTTCTTCGGTACCCGGCATCATATCGTGGAGCATGCCACGCCATCTTAATTCTTCTACAAAATTCATATTTATTCATTATTTAAGTTCTACCATCACAAAGCACTCTTTTCTAAAGAGCTGCACGCAAAAGTACGACTCTTTCTCTGAAGATACAACTCTTACTGCTTAAAAAAGACGTCCTTTACATTTCGGGCTACCGATTCAAAAAGGTCCTCATACGAACACCCTCTTACTAAAGCCACCTGCCTATATAACTGATAAATATCCTTATCACATTCATCGGTTTCCAAAAAGAGACGGTTGGCAGGAACCCGCAGCAGTGCAGCTTCTTGAAAGCGAAAGCCAAACGACAGATAAAAACCGTGATGCAACAGCATATCGGCCAACGCTGCTTTTCCACGAAAACCATGAATAATCCAGGGCTGCACAGGACGCAGTTCACGCTTCAGCCGTACAAGTTCATCTACAGCCTTTACCAAGTGAATCAAGACCGGCTTGGCCACCCGTTCTGCCCACTCTACCTGTTTTCTGAACACCAGTTCTTGCAGTTTCATGGGTGTCTGAGCCAACTTATCCAGTCCTGCTTCCCCTATTGCCAGCACCTGCGGATGTAGAATCTGTTCTTCAAAAACAGTCCATTCCATCGGAACATCTCCCTGAATATACCAAGGATGAATGCCCACAGAATACCAGCATCCTTCTTCCAAAACAAATGAATCGGGAAAACAGTTCACTATAGCTCTTCCCTTCTGCAAAGAAACGCCGTGAGTATGTATATCTATCGGATAATTCATGGCACCGGATCATAGCCAGAGCCTCCCCATGGATGACATCGCAGCAAACGTCTGACTGTGAGATACAACCCCTTGAAAGGGCCATGTTTTCTAATGGCTTCTACTGCATACTGCGAACAAGTAGGCGTGAAGCGGCACGACGGACCTAAAAGCGGAGAGATACAACGCTGATAAAAAAATATAGGAACAAGCAGCAAGTACGAGAACAGTCGGGAAAGCACCCTACACCCTGTCTGCCAAATGAAACAGACCTTTTTCATAACTTCTCTACAAGGCGAGACAAGGCTGTTTTCATCCGTTCTTCTATCAAGGCAGAATCCAACAGCTCATCCGATAGATAAATAAACGCAATGGCCAAACGATCGCCTCTCACAGCCAGCGCATCTGTCAGCATCTGTTGATTTAAACGATAAGCCTCCCGAATCTGTCGCTTTACCCGATTACGCTTCACAGCCCGTTTGAACCTTCTTTTAGAAACGCTTACCAAGATAGATACAGGCGCTTCCAATTCCTCTACAGGCAGATACACTACCCGTAAAGGGAATACAGCAAACGAACGGGCATTTCCGGAAAACATGCTGTCAATCACCTTCTTTTTATTTAGTCGTTCCGACTTACGCAGTGTATAGGCCATAGCATACGATTATTATAATAGAAATAATAGAACAACGCGGATAACACGGCGTTATATAACCATTCGCGTTACCCGCGTCATCCGCGTTTTTACAAAAAAAATCTTTATTCCAAAAAGTCTTTATTTTCCCTTATTGTTTTCTTTGATAAACATATCCAATGCAGCTGTCATAGAAGGAGCCTTTACGCTGGGAGCCTCCAAATCCAGACGCAATCCTGCATCTCGTACAGCCTGCGCTGTAGTAGAACCAAACGTACCGATTTTGATATCTTTCTGCTCAAAATTGGGGAAATTCTTCTGCAAAGAAGCCACACCGGCAGGGCTGAAGAAAATCAGCATATCATAATCAAAAGCTTCGTCTGGTGCAAAGTCATTGCTTACTGTGCGATACATCACTGCCTCAGCATGCTGGATTTTATTCTTATCCAAAGCATTCTTGATTTCATCTGTATGCACATCCGACATAGGGACAAAGTATTTTTCAGTCTTATGCTTTACAATAGACGTAAGCAAATCATCAAATTTACCGGTATTACCAAAGAAGATCTTACGCTTACGATACTGCACATATTTCTGGATATAAAGAGCGATAGATTCCGTCACGCAGAAATATTTCATCGTTTCAGGAATCGTAACCCGTAATTCTGTACACAGATGAAAGAAATGATCTATGGCATGACGAGAGGTAAATACAACAGCTGTATAATCCAAAATGGATATTTTCTGTTGTCTGAACTCTTTCGCCGAAAGACTCTCAACTTTAATAAACGGGCGAAAATCTATTTGTACGCCGTATTTCTCAGCAATGTCGTAGTAAGGAGATTTCTCTGATGCCGGTTTCGGCTGCGACACTAGTACTTTCTTTATTTTCAATGTCCTAAAATTTTATTGTCAAATAATCGTTTAGCTGCTCGACCCCACGGTATAAAACCAAGTAAGGCACGATTTCAAGGGCACAAAAGTACAAAAATAAAAGCAAACAGCCATGCAAATTGTCACAAAAAAGTTTTAGCCACTTATATAACATCAATATTTTCACCAAAATAAATAAAAAGATGGCCAGAACTGCAGTCGTTTGAATATTCAAATCAAAATAAACGATAAAAAGCACCAACGGAAAAAGCACAAAACCTATATAATATTGCAAAGCCGAATAGGATTCCAGCCAAAGAGAAGTCTTGTTTTCGTCAAAAAAAATCCAACCGATAAATGAATAAAGAATCCATTTTATGCCAAACACCAACATAGGCAACAAAACGTATATGGACAAAAGCAAAACCGGAGAGAACTGAGTCACTAGCGAAGGAGAGATTTCATTATAAAAGTTAAACAGATAGATGCCCTCCAACAGGCAAGTCTGCAGAATCAACAGCAGCAGATACCGCATATCCGAAGCTGTAGACATGGCAAAAATACTGGTCCGCTCTCGATGAAGCAAAAAGTCTTTAACTAACTGAAGTAAAAACTTACTGCTGCGCGACAAGACATAGGCCGACAAAAAGAAACAGCCCAATAGCAATACTGCCACCCCATCGTCCATACGCAGCGAGTATGGCAAGGGAATTCCTTCTACCCAACCGTTCCACAGTGTCATCATATAGCAGCAAACTTACGGATAGATGCATCCCACAGGGGGATAGATTGTATCAGCCGGATAGCTTCTTGCGGAGTTTCTGCCACTTGCCAGATGGCTCCATGCTGCACACGCATGAAATTCTCCTCTACGGCTTGTGCCAACATCTCAAGTAAGGGGTTGAAATATCCTTTGGTATTCAGAATAACGATAGGATTCAGATACAAGCCCAATTGCTTCCAGGTAATTACCTCTAACAGTTCCTCCAACGTGCCACATCCGCCAGGCAGGGCAATGACCGCATCACTCAGGTCCGCCATTTTCTTTTTACGCTGATGCATACTATCCACCTCTATCAATTCCGTCAGCCCGGTATGGTGCCATCCCTGTTCTATCATAAAATGCGGAATGACGCCTGTCACCTCTCCCCCGTTGGAGAGAGCAGCATCTGCCACGGCAGCCATCAAGCCCATCTTTCCCGCTCCATTTACCAGCCGGATATGATTTTGAGCCAGCAACAATCCCAGTTCACGGGCAGCATCGAAGTAAGCAGCATCTATTTTCGTGCTCGAAGCACTGTACACACATACAGAGGATATCTTATTCATGATTCTTTATCTCAATATAATACAGGAGACAAAGGTACACGATTTCAGCGAGATTCGCAATATCAAATGAAATCTCTCAGTTCGTGCTACAGCTTCTGGCGGGTAAAGAAGATGCGACTTTTCACAGTGCCTAGCGGCAGATCAAGTTTCTCGGCTATTTCCCGATACTTAAACCCGGAGATGTGCATGGAAAAAGGAATCTTGTATTCGCGCGGCAAAGCATTGACCACACGGTGCATTTCTTTCAAATCGTAAGCTTGCTCGGTACTCTCGTATGTATCATCGCCTGGAAGATTCAGATGGTAAAGGTTGTCTGTCTGGTCTACAAAAGTCTGCTCGCGCACCACCTTACGGTAATTATTGATAAAGATATTACGCATAATGGTATACATCCATCCCTTAAAATTGGTTTCGGGTTCATATTTATCCTCGTTGTCCAGAGCTTTTAATGAAGTTTCCTGTAAGAGGTCGTTAGCATCTTCCTTGTCGGAAGTCAGTTTATAAGCAAAGCGTAAAAGGTCATCTTGTATATTAAGAAGGTCTTTTGCAAAAGTAGTACTGTCATTCATAATCTTTTCTTTTAATAATCATCATGGTCTATTGTTCAATCACACAAACTTAAGCAATCCAGCCGTATAGCACCGACCACATATAGGCAAGAAAAGGGGGATAAACTATCAAATAACAGTTTTCGGGTGGTATCTGACAGTTTTCGGGTGTCCGTTACATATAAAAACAGCTACTTCTACCTTCTCATAAGAGAGAGGGCAGAAGCAGCTGTTATATTCGATTCTACCAATCTTGCTTTCTTAGAGTCCGAAAGCAGCCTTCACTTGATCTACGTAATCTAATTTTTCCCAAGTAAAGAGTTCCACTTCTACGTCTTTGTTTCCTTCATAGCGGCTCTTGAAGTGCTTCACTACCGTCTGCGGTTCACGGCCCATATGACCATAAGCTGCTGTTTCCTGATAAATAGGATTGCGCAGTTTCAAGCGGTCTTCAATGGCCTTCGGACGAAGGTCGAAGAGTTCGTCTATCTTCCGTGCTATTTCTCCATCGCTCATCTGCACGTTGCTGCGACCATAGGTATTTACATAGATATTGATAGGACGAGCCACACCGATGGCATAACTTACCTGCACCAGCATTTCATCGGCCACACCGGCAGCCACCAGGTTTTTAGCAATGTGGCGGGCAGCATACGCAGCCGAACGGTCTACCTTGGAAGGGTCTTTACCTGAGAAAGCACCACCGCCATGAGCGCCCTTGCCACCATACGTATCTACGATAATCTTGCGGCCTGTCAGACCTGTATCTCCGTGCGGGCCACCGATTACAAACTTACCGGTAGGATTCACATGATACGTAATGTTCTCATTAAACAGTGCCAACACCTTTTCAGCATGAATAGAGGCAATGACACGTGGCATCAGAATTTCGATTACGTCCTTGCGGATCACAGCCAACATTTCCTCATCAGCTTTCAGTTGAGCTTCCTTGCTATCATCAGCCGGCTGAATAAAGTCGTCGTGCTGAGTAGACACCACAATCGTATCGATACGCACCGGAGTGCCGTTATCATCGTATTCAATGGTAACCTGACTCTTGGCATCCGGACGGAGATAAGTCATCTGCTTGCCTTCGCGACGGATATCGGCCAGTACCAGCAAAATACGATGAGCCAAATCCAGCGACAGCGGCATATAGTTTTCTGTCTCGTTGGTAGCATAACCAAACATCATACCCTGGTCGCCTGCTCCCTGATCCATCGGGTCCTGACGCTCTACGCCACGGTTAATGTCGGGACTTTGCTCATGAATAGCGCTCAATACGCCGCACGAATTACTTTCAAACATATACTCGCCCTTCGTATAGCCTATTTTCTTGATTACCTCACGCGCTATCAGTTGCAAGTCTACATACGCTTTGGTTTTCACTTCTCCGGCAAGCACCACCTGTCCGGTTGTTACCAGCGTTTCGCAAGCTACTTTTGAACTGGGGTCATACGCCAACAGTTTGTCAAGCACAGCGTCCGAAATTTGATCGGCCACTTTGTCGGGGTGTCCTTCAGACACCGATTCGGATGTGAATAAATATCCCATTTCTTCAATGAATAATTAAAAATTAGAACTATAAAAGAATAGGGAAAGGTTCGTTGAGTAGGAAGTCGGTCTTTCATTCCCTTGAAAGGAGTACCGAAAATAGAAAAGGATGTGTTTTAGCATTTTTTTCTGTGGTTGCAAGCTACTCAAATCTTTCCACGCTTCATTTTCAAGGCACAAAGATAATGCTTTTCTTAAAAATAAACTACCTTTGCCCCCAAGATTAACATTCTTCAAACATCGTAAACCATGCTCATGAAACTAATCTCTTATTTCAAAACTCGCCGCTGGACATCCATATGCCTGCTCGCCCTGACCCTCTATGGTACAGGTATGCTGATTGATTACCTGGCATTACGCACCCTTCCCACCGTTGTTTCTATGGCAAGGGGGCTGGTCGGCTGTTTTCTCCTCAGCCTGTTTCTCACTCCCAAGCGTCCGGATTGCCCTTAAAAATCTCGCGGAGCGGCTTCATCACAAAGTCTCGTTCCTGCATCAGCGGATGAGGAAGAACCAGTTCCGGTGTATTCATCACCACAGAAGAGCCATCGGCCTTCAGGCAAAGCAGCAAGTCGATGTCTATCACGCGGTCGCTATACACTCCATTGGCCGATTTATGCGTACGGCCCATCTCCCGCTCTATCTCCTGTGTAATGTGCAGCACCTCCAGAGGCAGGCAGTCGGTCTCCACTCCCAAGGCCGCATTTAGGAAACCGTTGTCCGAGGCAAACCCCCAAGGCTCTGTAGTATAAAAAGCGGAAAGGGAAATCACTCTCCCTATCCGCTCTTCTATTTTCGCTACAGCGGTACGGAGATTCTGCTCCTTATCGCCGAGATTAGTTCCCAAACCTAAATAGACTATCATAAGTACATTAACGGTCGGTAATCAACATGGCATCGCCGTATGTACCAAAGCGATAACCTTCTTTCAATGCCACATCATAGGCATTCATCACTTCATCGTATCCGCCGAAAGCAGCTACTATCATAAGCAGCGTACTCAGCGGCATGTGGAAGTTGGACACCATGGAAGTAGCCACCGTAAAATCATAAGGAGGGAAGATAAACTTATTGGTCCATCCTTCATATTCTTTCAGATGTCCGTCGGTGCTTACCGTACTTTCAATGGCACGCATCACTGTGGTGCCCACAGCACACACCTGACGATTGAAATCCTTGGCACGGTTCACAATGCGCACCGCCTCTTCATTCACTATCATCTGTTCCGAGTCCGTCTTATGCTTGGTCAGGTCTTCCACATCGATGTCGCGGAAATTGCCCAATCCTGCATGAAGCGTAACGAATGCAAAATCCACTCCCTTGATTTCCATCCGCTTCATCAATTCGCGGCTGAAGTGCAGATTGGCTGTAGGAGCCGTTACCGCACCCTCGTTGCGGGCAAAGATAGACTGGAAACGTTCAGCATCTTCCGGCTCTACCGGACGGTTGATGATGCTGTGAGGCAGCGGAGTTTCTCCCAGCGCATACAGTGCTTTCTTGAATTCATCGTGCGGACCATCGTAGAGAAAGCGCAGCGTACGTCCGCGCGACGTAGTGTTGTCAATCACTTCGGCCACCATCGAATCATCCTCGCCGAAATACAGTTTGTTACCGATGCGGATTTTCCGGGCCGGGTCTACCAACACATCCCACAATTTATGCTCTTCATTCAACTCACGCAACAGAAACACCTCAATTCTAGCTCCTGTCTTCTCCTTGTTGCCATATAAGCGAGCCGGAAAAACCTTTGTATCATTGAAGATGAACACATCCTTATCATCGAAATAGTCCAAAATATCCTTGAACATCCGATGTTCAATTTCACCGGTTTTCTTATGAAGCACCAACAGGCGCGACTCATCTCTGTATCGGGCAGGATGCAGAGCAATCTTCTCCTCGGGAAGCTTAAATTTGAATTGTGAAAGTTTCATATCCTATTAAGTTTTGAGTTTTTCTATATTCTTTTATTTCTATTACGTACATTTAGGATTCTTCTCCTATCTTCACCTCTTGGGCGGCTATCCAATCTTTAAAATCCAGTGGATTCATACAATCTTCTACCCGCACATCTCCAACCCTCGTACGCCGCAAAGCCGTGAGATGGGCACCACTCTGCAAGGCTTCTCCTATATCGCGTGCCAAGGCCCGAATATACGTACCTTTGCTGCACACCACCCGCACCCGTATATCGGGCAACTGACATTCGAGCAGTTCTATCTCATCTATTACCAGCAACTTGGGTTTCAGTTCCACCTCTTCGCCCTTCCGTGCCAAGTCATAGGCACGCGTACCATTGACCATACAGGCCGAAAATGCGGGCGGCACCTGCTGTATTTCACCCACGAATTGCTGCAGTGTGGCTTCTACCAATTCTCGAGTAATGTGTTCGGTAGGATACGTAGCATCTATTTCATGCTCCAGATCGTACGAAGGTGTGGTAGCTCCTAAACGGATATCTGCAACGTACTCTTTAGTGTGATACTGAAATTCCTCAATACGTTTGGTAGCCTTACCGGTACACACAATCATTACCCCGGTGGCCAGGGGGTCGAGCGTACCCGCGTGCCCCACTTTCAATTTCTTCACACCCAATCGCTTACAGATATGATACCGAGCATGCCCCACCACTTTAAAGGAAGTCCATCCCAGCGGTTTATCAAAAAAGAGTACTTCTCCTGTCTTGAAATCCTTCATCCTACATCACCTCCAATGAATGTCCAGTCAACAACATCAGCAGAATGATACCACCTACAATGATGCGATACCATCCGAAAGCCTTGAATCCGTATTTGGTAACGAAACTGATAAAGAACTTGATAGCCAGCAGAGCTACGATAAAGGCCACTACATTACCGATTATCAGAGCCGAGAGATTATTCATAATGATTTCTGTTCCTCCATCCAAAAACAGCTTCAACATTTTATAAGCCGTAGCAGCAAACATGGTAGGCACAGCCAGGAAAAACGAGAATTCGGCAGCTTCTTTACGGGTAAGCTTCTGAGCCATACCACCTATGATGGTAGCCATGGAGCGAGATACCCCCGGAATCATGGCAATACACTGAAACAAACCAATATTGAAAGCTTTCTTTTCTGTCAGTTGAGTATCTTCACTGCCTTTGTTGAATATCTTGTCACAGAACAGCATGAAGATACCTCCGATTACCAGCATCACTGCTACCACAGCCACACTTTCCAGCATTTCGTCAATCTTGTCGCTGAACAGGAAGCCCAACACTGCCGCAGGAATAAAAGCGACCAGCAGTTTCCAGTAGAAATCAAACTTGTGCAGGAAACGCTTCAAGCCCGATGCCCCCTGCGGAGCAGGAGTGTGATTCAACTGAAAAAAACGTTTCCAATACAGACAAACCACAGACAAGATGGCTCCAAACTGAATAATCACCGTAAACGCTTTTACAAATTCTGTACTCTCCACACCCAGCACATTCTGTGTGATAATCATATGTCCGGTAGATGATACCGGTAAAAACTCTGTCAATCCTTCGATTATGGCAATGATAATTGCCTCGAACGTAGTCATATCTCCCATATTCATTCTTTTTCTTCTCGGTTAATCTCATCTTTCGGCTTACGAACCACCGCATAAATTATAAACACAAAGCCCAGCAAACATACCACCGGCGCCACCTTGATGCGACGTACACTGAAAATATCTGGCTCAAAGTTAGCCGGCGTTGACGAAGGACCTGTCATCAACAAAAAACCCACTATCACCACTACCATGCCGATGGCCAGCAAGATGAAGTTGGTCTTGTCAAAAGCAAATTTTTCTTTATTCATGAATGCTATATGTTTTTAATAATACAAAGCACTGGATTTCATCCTCAAATATTTATTGATGGAAAACCAGGCACAGAGCCAGGTTATGATAATACCAAAAGCCAATACAGACACCGATACGGCCAGCATGACCTGAGGTGTAACCACCGCCACCAATTCGGGTTCATAGGCTACCAGCCAGACGGCTGCTGCCCATAAGATACCATCTGCCAGGCAAGCAGCCAGCACACCGATCCAAAAATTCCTCTGCAAAAACGGCCGGCGGATAAATCCCCAGCTGGCTCCCACCAACTTCATCGTATGTATCAAAAAACGCTTGGAATAGATGGTCAGCCGGATGGTGTTATTAATCAGCGCAAACGATATCAGGCTCAGAATGCCTGCCAATCCCAACAAAAGCAGACTGATGTTTCGTATGTTATCATTCACTGCGTCTATCAGTTCTTTCTGATAGAGCACTTCTTGTATATTGGTATTCTTCTTGAGAAGCTTTTCTATCTTGGCAATGCTGTCTGAATTGGCATAGTCGGAATGAAGCTTAATCTCAATGGATGCCGTAAAAGGATTATATCCAAGAAACTCCTGCGGGTCGGTCCCCATGGCTTCGGTCTGCTCGCGCAGTGCCTGCTTCTTCGAGATATATTCCGTATGCTTTACAAAGTCCTCCTGATTCAAGCGCTTCTGCAACTTCAGAATATCCGCTTCCTTCATATCATCGCTGATAAGCAGCGAGAAACTGATGTTCTCTTTTACATATACCGAAAGGTTATGGGCTGCCAGCACAAAAAACACTACCAGTCCCAGCAACAACAGTACCAAAGTGGTGCTGATGCTCGATGTGACGAACTGCATATCTACACTGCTTCCTGATTTTCTTTTACCCATATGCACCTCTCTTATTTTTTACGGAAGACATAAATCATCGAACTGCTGCGTTCCTTGTGCACCAGTGAACTACACCAGGCCAGCAACCCCGTCCACATACCTCTCAAAAACGGACATGCACGCTTGCGCTGCTTCTCGGTGAGCATGGATACATAAAACGCATCAAACGGCATAGGATAATGAGCCGCCAGAATAAATCCCTGCTGCACAGCCAAACGCGTCATTGTATCGGGGGTAAAATGCCACAAATGTCTGGGCACATCATAAGCCGCCCAATCGGCCCCGTACTTCCGGGCATCATACGATGAACAATTGGGCACCGCCACGATCAGCACCCCTTTATCGGCCAGCAATTCATACAATCGTTTCCAGGTATCCTTCAGATGCTCCAGGTGCTCCATCACATGCCACAGCGTAATCACCTGAAACGAAGCCTCGGGAAATTCCTGCAAGGCTGCTTCGGGCTTCACCTGTAGCCCGAAATGCTCGCGGGCAAAGCGTCGCGCCCCCTCGTTCTTCTCCACTGCTTCTACCTGCCAGCCCTTCTGCTGCATGGTATGAGGAAAATATCCGGTGCCGGTACCGATATCCAGCAAGCTGCCCGTGGACCTGTGTGCCTCGCGAACCACCAGCCGGGCTTTACGCCGCAGCATATACGAGCGTACCCAGTGATATACGGCATTCATCATTCCCTTCCGGGTATCTGAATGAGAAATGTAATCGGGAGTTTCATAATAACGTCCTATCTCGGCTTCCACCGGAAAATCTTGCGTGAACAGAAAACCGCACTCACTGCAACGGTACAGTTGAAACGCTTCACCCGAAGCGTAACGATCTACGCAGGTCAAGGCAGGCTTCAGAGAGGTTCCTCCGCATACGGGACATTGCTTTATAGTGAGTTTCTTCATTGAATTCAGCTGAAAAAGTGCTGTAGCCTGTACTCCACAAGCTACACTACACCTAAATTTGGTGCAAAATAACAAATAAAATGTGATTCTACCCCTAAGCGTTAACACTATTTAATCTGTCAGCGACAACTCATCAAGGATGTTTTTGATTCCCGTACTGTTTATCTGTTTTCTGAAATGTACCCTATAGCCACTTTCGGTCATAGCTTTGAAGAACTCTTCGGCACAAGAGATTTTAGAGTCTTCATCCTGCGAAATATGCGAATCCTTATCATAAGCTTTCGTTTCAATAACCACATTCAGCTCCTTCGTTCCGTCAGCCTTCTTGATTACATACATGAAGTCCGGGCTATAATTACTGGAAGCCACCGTAGGTATACAAATACTGTGCGAAGGAATCTTGCCATAGACAATCACTTCGTCTATCTCTGTCTTTATATTCTGAAGTTCCAGACCGGAGTCGTGTGCATAGGCATCATAAAGGTATTTCACTGGAGGCTCTCCGGGAACACATTTATTTCCGATAAATGCCTGAACCACTTCATCCTTCACAGTACCGTCGGTATGGGTCAGTTTGGTTTCCTTCGCAGCATAATTAGCCTGTTTATAGCGCACGAAGCCCAGCAACTGCCTGCATTTCCAATCATCCACCGCCCCAACCAGCCGGGTCAACGAATGGTCGTTGAACATTTCATCGGTGATGGAACAACCCTGATTGGCCACTTTACAAATCGCCTTATGCAAAATCAGTACAGGAATGTTTGTGTAGCGCGATGCACGTTTCAAGAACTCGCCATACCCGTAGTGACGGTTATGTAACGTCAGTTCTGCATGAGTTCCTTCACTGGCCATAGCCACCTCTCCGTCAAATTTCAGGATTCTGCGGGAAGACTCCATCGTCTGAAATGAGAATACCCATTTTTCCTTCAGCACAGCAGGCAATTCTTCTTCTATTCTCGAATCTATCTTTTGGTCGAAATAAAGCACATATTTCCTGTTCAGCTGTTTCCATAACTCCCGTAACTCCTCAAATCGGGCCTTTCGGATATGAATTTTATCACGACGGGCACTGTTACGGTTGATAATGCGATGCATATTCACCCTACCGGCTTTATCCCCGAATTCCGGATATTCCATCAGCATCTCATCAAATTTATCCGTCACCACCTTTTTATCAAAATCCACGAATCCTTTCGTCATCAGTTCTATAAAGAACTTATTGACCTCTACACCACGCTTCCGTGCCACCTCCATGATGTCTTCTGCAGAAACAGAAAATGCACTTGTCTGTTCCGACTCCAGTTCACCGTTGATTTCAGCCACCAGCTTGTTGGCAAAGTCCTTCTCAGTAAAATCAACAATATAATTCAGCATAAAGGAAGCATCACTGATTCTGTTTCCGGCACTATCCACAGGCAGGCGCAAGCCGCGCCCCACTTCCTGCAGTTTACTGATTTCCGAACCACTGGAACGCAATTTGCAGATGGTAAACACATTTGGATTATCCCAGCCTTCCTTCAACGTCCATTTAGAAAACAGGAAACGTAGCACATTCGGCTTCCCCTTTTTATCCGTAAAACTCAACAAATTCTTTTTCTCATGCAAAATTACCTTCACCTCACTGGCTATTTTCTCATCCGTATCACTGTTGTCCTGCGAAAAATATCCCGCACACGAAGCCTCCAGATTATCCAATGTAGCTTTCAGATAAGCTTCATATTCAGCAATATTCTGTTTCGCAAGCTCCTTCTGAATTCTGTCAGCCAACTTCTCCAGAAACATCTTTCTCAGCCATCCGTCATTTTTCCCCTCCGCTCCACGGAAACTTTCTATGCTATCGATAAAAAACAAGGCCAACGTCTTGATGGGCAAGCCTTCCCGGCAGAAATTTGCCCGTTCTGTCTCAAAATGGCGCATCAAGGCCAGTTCTATCATCCCCTCCTGATAAGAGATAGCATACTGGTCGGGAAAAAACTCTTCACCGACCAGTTTTTCCTGTCCGTTGCTCAGACTGACACCGTTCTTCCCGATAGCCTCTATCGTCACCCCATCCAGGTCTTTATCAATCATACCCAAACTTTCACCCACGTGAATGGTAAACGGCTTTCCGGGATGGTCGGATGTTATCAATTTCAAGTGAACACTATCCCCTTTCACAGTAGAAAGCACTTTCACCTTCTTCTCACTTTTTTTCCCGTTCGGCAGTTCCAGATGCTCTTTTGCCACTCCTTTGATAAGCCCCTTATTAAAGGAATCCGCCGCATTCAAATCATAAATCAACTCCTGATAATCTTTCACAGAGTGCTTGTGCTTTCCCTTGCCTGCTGTCAGTTCCGGAAAGGTAGCTCCATAACGCAACACCAACTGGGGTCTGAAATGCTCGATTAATGCTGCATACGACGTACTGTCACGCCCCACCCGGTGCGGCTCATCAATAATCAGCACAGGCTTGGTATCGGCAATGGCATCTACAGGCCGGTAAAAATCCCCCAGCAATTGGTCATAATCCTTCCGGGTCAGCAATTTTCCGCTGGTCAGCAATTGGGTATTCAGCAAAAGCACATAAATTCTGTGTCTGACATGATGGGTTCCATAAAAGAAACGGCCTACGGCAGGTGGCATATTTAAGCGTCCTTTTTTCTGTGGCTTCTGCTTTTGCGGCTCCAGCAGGCAAAGTTCTATTTCGGCATTGTAGCCGCACACCCTGTCGAAATGCCGCATCACCGACGGGTCTTTCAGGAAAGAAGCTGTACCCGCTTTGATGGCCAACGTAGGAACCGCAATGATAAACTTATTGATGCCGCACCGCTTGTGCAGTTCAAAGATAGTGCGGGTATAGACGTACGTCTTGCCTGTACCCGTTTCCATTTTGATGTCGAGCAGTCTGTGAAACGGCAGATTCTTTATCTTGTCCGTCAGCATATAGTGGCTCACCTTTTGCCGGTCAGCTTGTTGCACTATCCGGGCATTCAGACGTGCTGCATACAGCGCATTTTTGTCGAGATTCCGCTGCAACAAAGGGTTCTGATGATTTTCCTTGGCCGGCTCCTGAATGGAAGCCTCCACCACAGCAGCCACCCCCTCTACCGGAATCGTCTGATGAGCCAGATTATTTTCAAGTTTTAATTCCATGTAATTTAATTGTTAGGAAGAAGTTGATTGATAGCATCAATTAGAACAAAATAAAATTCTGCGAGTTTTCCGTCGGCACCCGGCGTGCGCAATCCGTCTCTGTATGCCCTGAGATAATCTTCAGAAAGCAACACCTCATCAATAAACAATGAATCAATAGCTTCTTTACGCCTGCTCGTCAAATAAGCTCCACCCAGCCCTAGCGTCTTGATATCTCTCTGAGCTTCAGGATTATTAGAATGAACTGCGCCTCTCAAGTCATACCAAAAAGCACCTTCGCAAGATTTATCTAATGGAGAATACGTAATCTCTTTCGACCCTTTCGCCTCATCGCAATGAATAAACCCTTTTCTTACAGCCTTTGAAGCAATATTTTTCCTCAGCTCTAGTTCTTCCTTGCTAGCTCGGCAAGACAAAAGCAGATTCTTGTATTCTCCCACCAATTCCCGGTGAGATTCTTTGGGTAAGACATGCTCTACCCTATACTGAGGATCGAAGGGTTGTTCCAGTTTCATGCCACAATAACAGCAAACGCCTCCCTGCTCATGATACATCTGCACTTTTAAGGCTCGAAAAGTAGCCATATCCCGAACCTTGTCATACAACTGCCCTCCTGTATTTCCCGGATGTACCTGAGCATCCGAAAGACTCCTCTCATCCAGTTGCAGACTGCTCAACTCTTGCTTATATTGCTGTACTGCAACCGTATCGAAATGCTTTTCTATATACCTCATCGTCCTATAATTTCTATACGGCTGATAACAGCCCGCAATTTTACAAGTTCCGTCTGATCTTGGGGAGTCACTGTCTCCAACTCTGCCACTGTCTTTTTGGCCGCCTCGGTATCTTTTGCGGCTACCGCTTTCCAGGCTTTTTCAAAGAGAGCCTCTATCTCCGGCTTCCGCTTACTTACCCCCATATTCTCCTCAAGCATCTGATTATAATCGATACCATGAATATTGGGCCACACTTCGGGCGCATTATCAGGCAATGTCATTTTAAGAACCACATTCAAATTCTTGTTCGTTTCCACTCCCGTCAACACCAGCGGAGAGTGGGTAGAAACAATGAACTGTATATGAGGGAACGTATTTATGAAACGCTGAAGCACCACCTGTTCCAACTCCGGATGAAGGTGCAGGTCTATCTCATCAATAATCACCACCCCATGGGCATCTGTTGTGCCATTGAGCAGATAAGAGCGGTAAGCGATATCAAGAGCCATATACAACAATCGTTTATATCCGGCCGGCAGCTTTTCAAAAGATGGATTTCTATTGTCTGTGGTGTCTAGACACAATCCTTCCTCCTCATACACGCTGACAAACAAATCCACCACCTCGAAATTAGGATCTCCTTTTGTGAATTTCACCAGACATTCCCGGATGGCAGAAACCTCTGCATCAAACTGCTGTTTCTCATTGCATGCAATGGAGAGGCGCTTTTCATGCAAAGCCACATCTTCGCGGTATTCTTGTTCATTTACCATTCCCTTCTTTAAAAAAGAATCGCAATTCCGCAATGCTGACTTCTCTATATCAATAGCTTGGTCTGCCCTATACCATTGAGTCCACGTTTGCGCAAACCTTTTAATCCATAAATCAGAATAGTCTGTTTCCGCATCCCAACCTAAATAGCCCAAATTACGCAGCGAAAGCTGTGTTTTTGAAAGTCCGGAAGCTTTATTCGACACATGCGGAAAACTATCAGAAAAATAAGCAAATACAGGATAGGTGTCGGTATGCTGTATGGTATCCATCAATAAATAATAAGCATCTTTATACTTCGAATCCTGCAATTTGAATGTGGAGGTGGAAGCATACATATCCCAATTCAAATCAGTCCCTAAATAACAAGCTTCCGCATGAATGTTGATATCCGGAAACGGGAATCCGGTCTTCTCGTCTCTCACGATATCTTCTTTCCTGCTAAAGTTATTTGGTCTTAAATCAGCAAATCCGGCAGACAAGGCTGTGTTCTCTTTTCTTTTTTTATCTTTTTTAAAAGCAAAGCTCAAAGCTTTGTGAATGGCATGAATCAAGGTTGTCTTGCCCGAACCGTTCTTTCCAAACAGCACGGTTACACCGGGTGCAAACTCAATGGTATAATCACGAAAACAACGAAAGTTGCTGATATGTAATTTCTTCAGATACATAACCTGTATTTTTTAATATCTTACATCCATATTCACGGTCAAAGTCTTGTTGCCGTCTTTCAGTGTGCGGAGGTTTTTCTGCAATGCCTCACGGCTGGTAAAGCTGAAGCTGTAGCCGAAAATCACGATGTTATGGGGCGAAAAGGGTTCTCCGTTGTACTTGTCCATCAGTGCCGTCAGACTGCCGGGCGTGAACTGTTCATCCGGATAGATAAGATAAAGATGGTCTTCCTTCCAATAGGCTTTATAGTCGCCCAACATCACTTCCTCGGCATCGTCGGTCAAGCCGTAGCCGTCGGCCACCAGCCACGTACGGAGCACTGTTTCCACCCCGAAGTCGTCCACCGTCAGCGTAGTACTGTCGTCAAACATGGAGTCAAACTTCTCCATCAGTAGCAGGGCATCCTGCTTGGGTTCTTCCAAGATGTAGTGCTTAAAGCCCAAGTCGCCCACAAAGAGCGGATTGGCTTCCTTTATCTTCCGGGCGGCACGCTTGATGCGTTCCATACCGATTTCATCAATGGTCTTGTAGCCAGCCTTGGCTGCTTCACTGTCGGGGTTGCAGAGTTCGGGGAGCTGAACGAGGATATACTTTCGGCTACCTTCATCTTCTGAGTTCTTCTGCATGACTGCATGAGCTGTTGTACTGGAACCTCCGAAAAAATCCAATATGACAGAACCATCCTTTTCACAAGCTATCTGAACAACACGACGTAACAAATCTACAGGCTTAGGAAAATCGAAAACCTTTTTGCCACCAAATAAGTCTCTGACCTCTCTAGCCGCTTTCTTGTTTCCTTCCAAGTCCATCCATAAAGGGGAAGGACGTTTGGTTCTTCCATCCAGATAATATTTCACATAAGGCCACCAGATTTCTCCATCACCACGCTTAGTTTTCTTCCAAAGAATCATATCTTCTTTCACCAGATTATCATAGGTCTTTCTTTCCACACGCCAACGACTTTCATATCCAGCCACAGCAATGGGATAAAGAATCTCGCCATCCGGATTTTCTATGCCATAATACATATTAGGACGATCCTCGCGCTTATCATTAGAACCGGTCTTGCGTAATTGGTCATAAGCATAATACCCTGTATCATCTTGATTTTGGAATCTTAATTTGTCTTTTTCCGTAAGTTCAAGTCCGTTCAATTCCATTTCTTCGTTCTTTGAGTACACGAGCATATAATCGAACGAACTGCCAAGTCCGCCACTATCCTGTCCAGTTGTCTGCCCTGTAGGACGTACCACATTACCAATGAAGCACTGTTCTCCAAACACCTCATCGCAAAGCCTTTTCAGATTGGCCTGTTCGTTATCATCAATCGAAATAAAAATCACGCCGTCATCGGTCAGCAGGTCGCGGGCAAACGAGAGTCTGGGCAGCATGAATGTGAGCCAGGCCGCATGACTGGCACTTCCACGACGGGTCATGGAAAGAATGCGTTCGGCACGCTGCACAGGCACATCCAAACGCCGAGCCAGTTCCTCGGCTGTAAAGTTGAACTTGTCGTTATATACAAATCCGTCGCTGCCCGTATTGTAGGGAGGGTCGATGTAAATCACCTTCACACGTCCGCTGTACGACTTCACCAAGTGCTGCAACGCATCCAGATTGTCGCCGCTGATATACACATTCTCGCTGTCCTTATTCTCCGGCAGGGCGTTGTGCTCCGCATCGGGACGAATCAACGTGGTGGTGTCCATATTGGTCAGCATACGGGCATAGTTCTTTCCCAGCCAATTGAAACCGCTGGTTTCATCGGTCAGCGTGGTTCCCTCCGGCAAGGCTGCCTTGAAGGCCTCTATATCAAAATCCCCGTTTGCTAGAAAGCACTGCGGAAAATATTCTCTCAGCACATTCAGTTCTTTCTGTCCCGCTACGGCATCGGCATTATGGCGCAATCTGTCTCTTATCATGGTCAAAGTATCTATTCGTCAAACTCCTGTAAAAAAATCCATGGAACAAAAATACGAAATCCTTTTGACATACAGAAACCGACCGGATACAAAGAATGCCGGATTACTCCTCCTGTTCCAAGATAGCCATCAACTCTTTGGCCGTGAGCTTATGGCTCATATCCGTACCCTCAAGCAAGGCATCGGCCAGGTTGCGCTTGCTTTCGTGCAGACGCAAGATTTTCTCCTCAATGGTGTGCGAGGCTATCAAGTGATAAGCTGTAACCTTTTCTGTCTGCCCGATGCGGTAAGCGCGGTCGGTGGCCTGCTGTTCGATGGCCGGATTCCACCACGGGTCCAGATGAATGATGTAATTGGCCCTCGTCAGGTTCAGTCCCAATCCGCCAGCCTTCAAGCTAATCAAGAAGAAAGGACAGTCCCCCTCCTGAAATTCCTGCACCAGTTTCTCACGCTTCTTTACCGAGGTGCTTCCGTCCAGATAGAGGTAACTCTCGCCGGCAGCATCAAGAGCCTTGCAGATAAGTTTGAAAAAAGAAGTAAACTGACTGAATATCAAGGCACGGTTTCCTCCTTCCTTCAGTTCTGCCATCAACTCCAGCAGCTGATCTATCTTGCTGCATTTTCCCCGCCATTTCTTTTCGGCCAGCGAAGCACAGCAAGCCGCCTGACGCAAGCGGGTAATCTCGGCCAGTGTGACCACATTCACCTGTTCGCCCCCCTCTTCTATCAGCAGCTTGGCACGCTGACGAATCACTTCATAAACCGCCATTTCCTCTTCAGAAAGTTCCACCGACACCACTATATCCTCTTTATCTGGCAATTCCTCCACTACTTCCTGCTTGGTGCGGCGCAGCATAAACGGATGCACAATACGGTTCAGCTGAAGCTGACGTTGCTTATCGTGCTCCTGCTCAATGGGCTGGATAAACTTCTGTTGGAAATGCTCGTAGCTTCCCAGCAAGCCCGGATTGATGAACTGGAAAAGATTCCACAGCTCGCCCAAATGATTCTGGATGGGTGTACCGGTCAAGATGAGCCGATGCTGAGCCTGCAACTGCATCACACAAGCCGAGGTCTTGGTATCCCGATTCTTGATGGTATGAGCCTCGTCCAGACAAACCACATTCCACGACTTATTCACCAAATGCTCCTGTTCAGAAATCAGTAATCCGTAGGAAGAGAGTACCACCGCATTCTTGCCCGCTTGCTGCAGACAAGCTTTCCGGTCTTCACAATCGTTGAGCGTATAGACCTGCAGTGAAGGAGCGAATCGAGCCAATTCCTTCCGCCAGTTGGGCACTACCGAAGCCGGAGCCACCACCATAGAGGTCCCTTTCGATGCCATCAGCAGCAGGTAAGCTATGGCCTGCAGCGTCTTGCCCAATCCCATATCATCGGCCAGGCAGGCACCGGCACCCCACTGATTCAGGCGGGCTATCCACTGAAAGCCCTCCACCTGATAGCCACGCAACATGGCATTCAGCCGGGCAGGCACCTTGGCCCGGTAATTCCGGCTTTCGGCCACTTTCTCCCGAAGCTTCTCCAGATGCTCATCGCACCGGATGGTCAGTTCACCGTTCAGCACATCCGAGCCCAGCAACCCCGCCTGAAAGGAAGTAAGCTGCATCTTTCCGCACTGCTTCACCGCCACTGCCTCCAACCGGGCCAACTGCTTACGCAGATTGTCGCTCAGAGTCAGAAATTCACGCTCGTTCAGCCGGACGTATTTTCCCCGGCTGTTGCCTAGAAGTTCCAGCAGCTGCGCTATACTGAGAACCGTATCATCATCCAGCCTAACTTCTCCTTCTATTTCAAACCAGTCCTTGTTCGATTTCAGTTGAATATTCCATCGCTCAGACTGCCTTGCCCCTTTCAGCCGCAATTTCTCACCTTCCGGCCATTCTACAAAATACGTATCGCTTAGAGGGCGTATATATTCCAGCAAATCGAGCGTCTCAGGAAGTAAAAGTTCCACTTCATTTTGGCGGAACGTCTTCCCGCAGTTTTCCTCAATGAAGTCTATCAGCGCATCGCTGTACTCCTTTTCCTGCTTTAGCTTGCGCTTTATCTGATAGCGCACTCCGTCTTTTTCGTCGATACAAAGGCCGATGCCCTGACCGGGCACAAATAAGCTTTTGCCGTCGGGAAGCGGCTTGGCATAAAGCAACACGCGGAATCCATAACCCAAAGGATGAACCTGCACACAGATGGCCACCTGACCTTCCAGCTGTTTCAGCGAACAGCCATTGTCGAACAGTGAAGAATGCACCTCCAGTTTGCTGCCCACCCGCTGAAAGAAATTCTTGAGCTTTTCTTCCGCTTCTAGGGGGAAACAGGCTTGTTCCAGCAACTGACTGTACAGGTTACGCAGTTTTCCTTGCAGCGGAAAAATCACATAATGTGTTTCATCTTTTTTCAGCGTAATGTGCGTGGGCGAAGTAAAAACATTCCGCAAGTTGGCAGTCTGAAAATTACTCGTCACCACCAGACGGTTCTCCTCTTTTTCTACCGTCAAGTAAGGTTTTTCCTCCGTCACGGTGACGGGCAGAAACGGGGCATGATAACCGGTATATACCCGGTCACTGCCCACCAGTTTAGGCAGTGCCACTTCCAACGGCAACCGATAGTGTCCGCTATTTCTCCATAAATTCCCTATAATACGGTCAGTTTCATCCATGCAGTTCAACTCACCATTGAAATACTTACCTTGCGAAACAGCTTTTCCAGCTCCCCAGTCACCCGACTTCAATCTCGACTGTTCGCGCACTTCTATTTCAAATCCCCCTTTGATAACATACATGATGCGGCTATCTTTCTGCTGCTCAACCGCCTCTTCACGCTGAAGCAAGTTTTCGAGCATCACCTCCCAGGGCTGCTTCACATAAATGGAAGAAAGCAACGGCTCTCCGCCCATCTTATCGGCCAGTTTCTGTTTCTCATCCGGAGCCAGTGGAAGATATTTGCCCAACTCATGGCGCAAGATAGCCTGCTTGGGGAAAAATTCTTCTGTTTTCAAATTCGCTACAGACGTATGGGTGATATAATTTCCAAACAGATAGCCAAACAACCGGTTGCATCGACTGCCAGACTGCAAGAGAGTGTCTAGCAAAGTCTCGTTCATCGTTCGTTTCTCACTCGTAAAATAACCACCGATACAATTAGCAGCCAGCACACTGTATTCTTTCATCTCCGATTTTTTGAGCAGCTGCTGCAGTTTCTTGATGCTCTCTGCCGACCCTTCTTTTACATAGGCCATCACCAGCAGATAACAATTCATCATACCGTTCAAGATATTCTTTACCGAAGAAGTCTTATTCTTGATTTTCAAGGCAGCTGTATAATACTGCACCGCCTGCTGGTACTGACCCTCATAGAGAGCCCGAGCTGCCTGAAGCAAAATACCGAAAAAACTCTTAGGCCGGAATGCATCATCGTACTCACCAAAGGCATAATAACGATACAGTGCCAGCATTTCCTCTGCATTGAAAAAAACATCTGCTGGAATACCCTTATTCAACTTTAACAGAGCAGAAAGACCATTCAAGAGTTCCGGACAGTCGTTCTCAGAAGCCATCACTACTCCATATTGCACAAATTCCTTCAATACATCCGACGAGAGTTTTGCCAAAAAAGGTATATACCGTTCATCAGTCAAGGTTGATGTCAGACTCCATACATTTACTTCTGCCAGTTGGGATGGATTAAACGATTTCAAATCTCCCCTCATAACTTTACCTACCAGCTGTACATACGGATTCTCCGGTATCTGTTTCCCATAAAGTCTGTTGAAAACAGTGAGCCAGTCATTGTGCTCCACATACAGTAGTTCGCAGATAGGTAGCCGGTGAAGGGTGTTTATAGAAAACACATAAAAGCGTTCATCCCAGTCATAATATACGATTTCAAGCAGATTTGCCTGACAAAGATCCTGACATTTCTTACGGACTTCCTTGTCGTTCAAACGATAGTGTTTGATAAAAAGCCGGACATTTCTTGTAGAACAATGCTCTGGCATATAGGCATGCAAACAGAGCAACTGCAGAGAAACAGGGTCTAAATTCAAATGTTTATAATAAGCGAGATTCATCTAGATAAATTTTAGGTAGGCAAAAATAAACAAATCAAGCTAACTTATCAAGACTTCTACCCATAACCTCGTTGAGCGACAACAAACAATGCTTCCCTCATATAAAAAATGCAAGCGGCTGCATGGCCCTTAGCAAGCGGTTGTAAGAGCCGATGCAACCGCTTGCTAAGGGCCATGCAGCTATATGACAGTAAAACTAGGGAGCAGTACCCGCTGCAAATACTATTTTATTCTTCCCGGCCCACTCCAGCAGCTTCAGCCAAAGGCCATCCATATCCTGCATACAGCAGAGATGAATCTTCTCTCCCTCTAGGGTCTCTATCCTTATATGCCCATTGAGAGATACCACCACTCTGACAACCGACGAAGCGGCTACAACGCGCTTCTTATGAAACAGCCTCGTTTCTATCAGACTATCCTTATCTACGGAAAGCCGATAATAGAAAGTCCCCACCAATACCAAACAAACTATTGAGAAGAATGCAACAGAACCTCCCCAAAACAAACAAGAACATCCCAAAGACACATTGCACCACTGAATCCACCACAATACAACCAAATAAAAATTCAACTGTACTGACAAACCAAACCAATCTATCCGCTTTCTGAATATGCCGGCTATGGCAGCATTCTTACTTTCCATCTTAGTATCCATAACACTTTACTGTTTTTTTGTATTACACCTTGTATGAATTACACCTAGTCTACAAAAATAGCCTGCCAAAACTGTTCAGCAAGTACAAAAAGTGCCCGATTCTAACCCGATATGCCACTTTGCGCATTCTTCAAGTCTTCTTTTAAGGAAAAAAGGACCTCTTTAAGCAGCAAATTCTTAGAGTGACCCATTCTCATAGCCAACTCTCGTGCCTTTAACTGAATGGTGCTTCGGGCATACCCGTTCACAAAATGCCCGATATGCTTCACAGGTATCCGGACTAGATAAAGTGCGCAAATCTTGATTTCCTCTGGCGACAGTTGAAAAGTATCTCTTAAATAACTGAGCATATGATAACACGAAACATCTATTTTATGAAGCAGCTCTTCCCATTCTTCGGCTGTAAGACATTCATCGGTCTCTACCCTGGATAAAGTACGCACGATGTCTTTCAGCTTTAAGAAGACAGCAGAGGTTTCATAACTTTTTTCCAAGGAGGAACAGGCAACCGGAATTTCATAGCCGGCCACTTCACGCAGACTCCTCGTTAAATCATCAGCAGCAGACTTCCGCCTTTTTCGGAAATGTACCACCAGCAATGCCAACAAGCAGTTGAACACCAGTATCGAGCAAACAATTACCCACATAAGCCATTTGTATAAATCGGAAAAACAGAACAATTTCACACCCTCTTCGGGACTTCTCCCAACCAAGTCCCTACCAACTCCTAACCAACTCCCAAGTCTTAGACTCGGAGCAGACCCCTATCTGATACGATTCTGCCCCCTGTAAGAAGGGGGCAGATCGGAAATATAGAACAATTTTAAAAGCCGGTTACAGCACTTCTTCGCCTTTCAACGTAGCCGAACTGGATTCGGTGATACGCACCCGCACAAAGTCGCCCACACGGTGGGTACCGCGGTCGAACACCACTACGCGATTCTGCTCGGTACGGCCAAAAAGCTGTTCGCGACTGCGCTTGCTCACCCCTTCTACCAGCACTTCATACGTCCGGCCAATGCAGCGGGCATTGGCTTCGGCCGACAAACGGTTCTGCAAGGCGATGATTTCATTCAAGCGGCGGATTTTCACTTCTTCGGGCACATCGTCGGGCAATTTCTTGCTGGCATAGGTACCCGGACGTTCGGAATATTTAAACATAAAGGCTGCATCGTAGGCACAAGCCTCCATCAGCGACAAGGATTGCTGATGGTCTTCCTCGGTCTCGCTATGGAAGCCGGAGAAAATATCGGTAGACAAGCCACAGTCCGGAATGATGCGGCGGATAGCATCCACCCGCTCCAAGTACCATTCACGGTCGTACTTACGGTTCATCAGTTTCAGGATACGACTGCTGCCGCTCTGCACCGGCAGGTGGATATGCTTGCACACATTGGGCATTTCGGCTATCACCTGAAGCGTTTCGTCGCTCATATCCTTAGGATGCGACGTAGTGAAACGGATGCGCACACCCGGAGCAGCCTGTGCCACGGTGCGCAGCAGCATCGGGAAGGTAATCACCTCGCCGTCGGGGCGTTCAAAACGGTAAGAATTGACATTCTGTCCCAGCAAGGTAATTTCTTTATATCCCTTGCTCACCAGGTCGGCCACTTCGTTCAGAATACTTTCCACATCACGGCTGCGTTCTCTGCCGCGTGTATAGGGCACAATGCAATAGGTACAGAAATTATTGCATCCGCGCATAATGGATACAAAGCCCGAAATGTGATTGCCACAGATACGCGAAGGAATCACATCGCGATAGGTTTCGGTGGTGGAGAGTTCCACATTGATGGCCTTTTCGCCCGCTTCTACCGAAGCAATCAGTTCCGGCAACGACAGATAAGCATCGGGTCCCACTACCAAGTCTACATGATGCTGGGTAATCAGTTCATCTTTCACCCGTTCGGCCATGCAACCCAACACGCCCACAATCAGCCCCTTTTTCTTCTTTTTCATAGAATGGAAGAACTCCAGGCGATTGAAAATCTTTTGCTCGGCATTGTCGCGGATAGAACAAGTGTTCATAAACACGGCATCGGCCTCTTCCAGCGTGTCGGCCATATCATATCCGGCCATCTTCATCACCGATGCAATTACTTCACTGTCGGCCACATTCATCTGGCAGCCATACGTCTCGATAAACAATTTCTTGTCTTCTGCAGTTGCAGATTTAAAGTCTGCTCCCGTTTTCTTTTCCATAAATCTTCTTCTAATTTTTAAATTTCGACTACAAAGATACGCTTTCCACCCCAAAAAAGTAATGAAGTGAAAGAAAAATAATACATAAAACATGCATTTAGAGATATTCATGCTAATTATTGTTAACAATCAAAACAAAAATAGACTGTTAATTTGGTTCAAAAAAAGAAATTCACATTTTTGTGAAATGAAAGAAACATTAGATTTTTTCATAGTTAAGGTTTAGGTTAAAAAATTAAGGGGAGCTGTGAAGCTGCCCTTTTTTCTTGTCCTAGCCTCGTTGCATACAGTAGCCGGAATGAAGATTCCCACACCCCCTAAAAAAGGCATCGCAGCACTTCTAAATAGTTGGAGAAATATTGCAGGTAATCAGATTAAATACTTATCTTTGGCGATGATTAACTAAGAATGGGAATATGGAAGACATCTTGAAAATTCTATTCGTGGTCGGCATTTTGCTCTACGAAATAGTGCGACGCATCCGGAAAGAAGATTCCGGGCAGGCTGCTTCTCTGGAAGAGGACCTGCCGGAACCGGAAGATATACCTGTGCCTCTAGATGAACCCGACGCTACCTGCGTGTTCACGCCGGAAGAAGAGGAAAAACCTGCCGACCCACTTCCGCCAACCCCCAAGCCCCAGCGTAAGAAGCCCCAAACTTACCAACCGCTGCCGGATGCCCCGGCCACTCCACCCACACCGGATATTACCGCCGCTCAGGAAGATGAATACCGCATCCTCTCGGCAGAAGAAGCCCGCAAAGCTATTATCTGGGGGGAAATACTGCAACGTAAATACTAACGATTTGTTTGACACTCAAAAATATAACAAGAAGACATTATGGCATTTAATTACATCTCAGCAGAAGAAGCTGCTAGCCTCATCAAGCATGGCTATAACATTGGATTAAGCGGATTTACTCCCGCAGGTACCGCCAAAGCTGTGACGCACGCATTGGCCGGCATTGCCGAAGCAGAACACGCCAAAGGCAACCCTTTTCAGGTAGGAATCTTTACCGGAGCCTCTACCGGTGATGCCTGCGACGGTATTCTGGCTCGCGCCAAAGCTATCCGCTACCGTGCACCGTATACTACCAACCCCGATTTCCGCAAGGCTGTGAACAACGGTGAAATAGCCTACAACGACATTCACCTCTCACAAATGGCTCAGGAACTGCGCTATGGATTCATGGGCAAGGTAAACGTGGCTATCATCGAAGCTTGCGAGGTGACGCCCGACGGTAAAATCTATCTGACAGCAGCCGGAGGCATCGCTCCTACCATCTGCCGACTGGCCGACCAGATTATCATCGAACTGAATGCGGCCCACAGTAAAAATGCCATGGGACTGCACGACGTATACGAGCCGCTCGACCCGCCTTATCGCCGTGACATTCCTATCTACAAACCGAGCGACCGCATCGGATTGCCGTATGTACAGGTGGACCCGAAGAAGATAGTAGGCATCGTGGAAACCAACTGGCCCGACGAAGCCCGCAGCTTTGCGGATGCCGACCCGCTGACCGACAAAATCGGACAAAATGTGGCCGACTTCCTGGCTGCCGACATGAAACGGGGCATCATTCCTCCCAGCTTCTTGCCGCTGCAATCGGGTGTGGGCAACATTGCCAACGCGGTATTGGGAGCCTTGGGACGCGACAAGACCATTCCTCCGTTCGAAATGTACACAGAGGTTATCCAGAACTCGGTTATCGGCCTGATTCGTGAAGGACGCATCAAATTTGGCAGTGCCTGCTCACTGACTGTAACCAACGATTGCCTCAACGGCATCTACGAAGATATGGACTTCTTCCGCGACAAGTTGGTGCTGCGCCCGTCGGAAATCTCCAACAGCCCGGAAGTGGTACGCCGACTGGGTATCATCTCTATCAATACCGCTATCGAGGCCGACCTTTACGGCAACGTAAACTCTACACACATCGGCGGTACCAAGATGATGAACGGCATCGGTGGTTCGGGCGACTTTACCCGCAATGCCTATATCTCTATCTTTACTTGTCCGTCGGTGGCCAAGGAAGGCAAAATCAGTGCCATTGTGCCGATGGTATCACACCATGACCACACCGAACACGATGTGAACATCATCATTACCGAACAGGGTGTGGCCGACCTGCGCGGCAAGAGCCCGAAGGAACGTGCACAGACCATCATAGAAAACTGTGTACACCCCGACTACAAGAACATCCTGTGGGATTACCTGAAACTGACCGACGGCAAGGCTCAGACCCCGCACGCCGTGCGCGCTGCCCTGGCCATGCACGCCGAACTGGCCAAGAGCAGCGACATGAAGAATGTGGATTGGGCGCAATATAAATAAGCATCCTTACTGCAAGAAAATCATCCATAAAGCGAGAGTGTCTCCGGACGCTCTCGCTCTTTTTTTACCATATCAAAAAAATCAATCCATGGATTCAGAATCGTAAATCCATGGATTCAATGCTCTAACCTACAGCTTTACAAAATTCTATTGCCTTTAAAAAATCAGAAACCTACAGCTAAAATATAGGAAAAAACGACTTCTCTGATTTCATCCATTAAAAAGTATACACCCTTCACCTTTCACCTTTCACCTGCTGATTATCAGCATAAAAGTGGTGAAACATTCACTACCTATCTGCTAAAGACACCTTTCATGCCAGGCAACAATCTTGCTAAAAACAACGAATAAGCACATCGCATACAGCATCCTGAAACCTGCGAGCCTCCCTACCCGACAACACATTCTGATTCATAATGGCAAAAGCCAACTGATGACCACTGCCGGCACGCAGATAACCTGCCAGACAATTGATTCCCGTAAAGGAACCGGTCTTGGCGTGTACGTTGCGAAACGAAGGCGTGTCCGGATGCATGCGGTATTGCAGCGTACCGTCTATACCGCCAATGGGCAAGGCCTTGTAGAGCTTCTGAAACACATCGGTACGGGAATAAGCATACCGCAAAAAAGCCACCAGCAATTCGGGAGATATGAAATTATAATTAGACAGTCCGCAGCCGTCGGCCAGGTTATAGTCGTCGGGGCGATACCCCAGTTTACGTATCAAGGCACGAATGGCCGACAAACCAGCCTCGGCAGAAAGATGCTTTTCACCGGTGGTCTGTGCGCCGAGCCGGCACAGTAATGCTTCAGCATTCAGGTTATCACTTTCCTTCATAATCTCTTTTACCACAGCCGCTACGGGCGTTTCGCACACAGCCAAGCGGACCGATACGGAATCGGGACGGAACTCTTTAAAGGCGTAAGAAATGCCTGACGTATCCTGCCACACCACCCCGGCAGCCCGCAGCCGCTCTGCCAAGGTGTGCATGAAGAAATCCTGCGAAGCATACAGATTAACGGAAGCAGTACGCCTTCCTTCTACAGAGCCCGACACCATCACCCGGTTACCGTTCTCCAGCCAGTTACGCGTCACACGAAACCGCCCGGCCTTTTGACTCTTGCTGACCGTACGATTTTCCACCTGATAATACGTAGAAACCGGGGCACACTGCAACATAGCCGCCTCGCCGGGCTGTCCGGGTACCGCAGTAACCTTTACACATCCTTTACAGAGCATCAGCGGCGACAGGTAAGGCTGAAACGAAGAGGGATTATCGTCCCACAGCCACCCGCTGCCCCAATACAGAGAGTCTTTCATAGATACATCGCCATAAACCTGCCCCGTTATCACCGAAAAATCTGCATCCGATACGCTACGCACCAAGGTATCCAGCATTTCCTCATCAAATTCGGGATCAAAGCCCCCTACTACATACAAATCGCCATACAGCGTATCTTGCCTGATGATACCTTGGGCCCATACCTCGGTACGGAAAGGTTCGTCTGCTTTCTCTTGTGCCAACGCCGTGATGGTGGTAAGCAGTTTCATGGTAGAGGCAGGATGCGATAGCTTATCTGCCTGATAAGCATACAGCACACTGTCGGCCGTCAGGTCGTAGACTGAAATCCCAACCTGCGAACCCTTCGGTAACTGTCTGTGCAACAACTGATGTATCTGTTGCACAGATGACATACCTTGCTTTCCCGACTGCGCCGCCAAGGAAAACAAATGCAGACTCATACATACCAACCAAACAAACCTTTTCATACCCTTTCTATCTGATTATCCCAATGCCTCCTTGAAGATTTCACCCACTGTAGGATGCGGGAAGACTATCTTCTTCCAGTCGGCAGCTTTCAGTTTCAGTTCGATAGCCATACCGGCAGCCACAATAATTTCAGAAGCCGGATTACCCAAAACATGAGCACCCAATACCGTATCGTCTTCGCCCAGCAGCAACTTACATACGCCATTGACTCCTTCATTCTCGGCTACAAACCGACCGCTGAAAGCCATTGGAAGTTTGGAGACCCGATAGGCTATGCCTTTTTTCTGCAAGGATTCTTCGGTCTCGCCCACGCCGGCTATTTCGGGATTGGTATATACCACACCCGGAATGGCCCGATAACTCATGGCATCTGCCTGACCTGTGATATGGTGTACCGCCACTTCGGCCTCGCGTACGGCAGTATGGGCCAGCAAAGAGAAACCGGTCAAATCGCCACAGGCATACACGGTAGGTTCGGAAGTCTGCATCTGCGCATTCACCACCACATTCCCCCGTTCGTTCTTGTCTAAATGCAGATTCTCTAATCCGAATCCTTGCATTACCGGACGACGACCCACACTCATCAGCAGTTTTTCGGCTGCCACCGCACCACCAGTTCCGTCGGACAATTCATAATGAACCTGCACCTGGCCGTCCTCAGCCCTATCCAGCGACACCACCTTGGTGCTGAGCATAAACCGAATACCCCGCTTGGCATATTCGGCCCGTAGCAGTCCGGAAAGCTCCTTGTCCATACCTCCCAGAATCTCGTCCATCATTTCTATCACCGTGACCTCTACCCCCAGACTATTAAAGAACGAGGCAAACTCCATACCAATTACTCCCCCGCCTATAATGGCCAGTGAAGCCGGCAATTCCTTATTATTCAAGGCATCGCGATGCGTCCAATAAGGCACTTTCTCCACACCGGGAATAGGAGGAATAAACGTGTCGGACCCTGTACACAGCAAAAGATAGTCGCACTCGTACACCTCTTCTCCGCACTGTACATGATGCTTGTCCACTACAGACGCCTCGCCGGTAACCAGCGTCACCCCGTGAGAAGTCAGCTTACCCTTCACCCCCAACACAAGTTTACGCACCACCTTTTGCTTGCGGGCTATTATTTTCGGCAAGTCAAAGCTAAGCTCTGCCGCCCCGATAGCATACTTCTGTGCATGACGCGCACCATCGTACGTCTTGGCCGAATAAAGCAACGTCTTGGTAGGAATACATCCCTCATTAAGGCAGACCCCTCCCACATTCTGTTTCTCGAACAATACCACACTCAAACCCGCCTTTCCGGCAGCTTCGGCAGCCGTATATCCCGCAGGACCTCCACCGATAATGGCCACTTGAAATTTCATAGTTTCTGTTTATTTAAGCTGTTATACATTGGTTTCTGCTTGCATCCGCTTCTTCAACGCACGGATAAATGCTTCTTCATTGACCGGTGTAACCACTTCGCACCGGCCGGCACCATGCCTCACCAGCACATAATGCATCACTGCCCATCTTCCTATCTTCATGGAAGAGGTCTGCTCCACCAAAACAATCTCCTTGATAAGAATCTCTTTACTACGCATAAAGCGGCCCCGATACAGCAGCAGCCTGCCGTCTGAAGTCAACGTATAGGTAGTATGAATCAATTTCTCAATGCACACCACCAACAAAAGCATAAACAACACCGCACTCAGCAGTTCTTTATGCCAAAACCCCCAAACCGTAATAAAGGTCATCAACCCCAAAGCAATGTATTGCCCCGCTACAATGCGTGCATGAAACAAGCGATTCATCATCATCTCTGCTTTTCTATTTACTTTTTTATATTAGATTGCTAAAATAGAGATTGTTTAGAACTTTATCAAGAAAAAAGATACAAAGAATGTGGTAATTTTGTAGTTTTGCAACCATTAAACACTATACGTATGGTAAGAAAGTTCGATTTCCTCGTTATCGGCTCCGGAATTGCCGGTATGAGTTTCGCGCTCAAAGTGGCGCACAAAGGAAGTGTAGCCCTCATCTGCAAGGCAGGTCTGGAAGAAGCTAACACCTATTTTGCCCAAGGAGGCATCGCCTCTGTCACCAATCTGGCAGTAGACAACTTCGAGAAACATATAGAAGATACCATGATTGCCGGCGACTGGATAAGCGACCGTGCAGCGGTAGAAAAAGTAGTACGCAATGCTCCGGCACAGATTGAAGAACTTATCCACTGGGGAGTGAATTTCGACAAAAAGGAAGATGGGGATTTCGACTTGCACAAGGAAGGCGGACACAGCGAATTCCGTATCCTACACCATAAAGACAATACGGGTGCCGAAATACAGACCAGCCTGATAAAAGCTGTACAGAATCATCCGAACATCACTGTGCTGAAAGAACATTATGCAGTAGAGATCATCACACAGCATCATCAGGGAATCATTGTGACGCGCTATACACCGGGTATCAAATGCTACGGTGCCTATGTACTCAATGAAAATACAGGCGAAGTGGATACCTTCCTCTCTAAAGTTACGGTGATGGCTACCGGAGGATGTGAAGCTGTATATCGACACACCACCAATCCATTGGTAGCTACCGGAGACGGTATAGCTATGGTGTATCGTGCCAAAGGTGCCGTAAAGGACATGGAATTTATCCAGTTCCACCCCACTGCCTTGTATCATCCGGGCGACCGCCCCTCGTTCCTGATTACCGAAGCTATGCGTGGCTACGGCGGTGTGCTTCGCACCAAGGATGGCAAAGAATTCATGCAGAAATACGACCCGCGCCTCTCGTTGGCTCCACGCGATATTGTGGCACGTGCCATAGACAATGAAATGAAGCTCCGCGGTGAAGATCATGTCTATCTGGATGTAACTCATAAAGACCCGGAAGAAACCAAGAAGCATTTCCCGAATATCTACAAGAAATGTCTGAGCATAGGTATTGATATTACCAAAGATTATATTCCTGTGGCTCCGGCTGCACACTATCTGTGCGGAGGTATCAAGGTAGACCTGGACGGACAAAGCAGCATCCGACGCCTGTATGCCATCGGCGAATGTTCTTGCACCGGTCTGCACGGAGGTAACCGTCTGGCCAGCAACTCGCTGATTGAAGCCGTAGTATATGCCGATGCAGCAGCCAAGCATGCACTGAGCGTACTGGACCGTTATGATTTCAATGAGGATATTCCCGAATGGAACGATGAAGGTACTATCTCGAACGAAGAACGGGTATTGATTACCCAAAGCATGAAAGAAGTGAACCAGATAATGGAGGCGTATGTGGGTATCGTGCGTAGCAATACCCGCCTGACACGTGCCTGGAACCGCTTGGATATTCTGTATGAGGAGACTGAAAAACTTTTCAAGAGCAGTAAGGCTACCCGCGAACTCTGCGAATTACGCAACATGATTAATGTGGGCTATCTTATCACCCGTCAGGCTATGGAGCGCAAAGAAAGCCGCGGTCTGCACTATACTATCGATTATCCGCGTGTGAAGGAATAAACTTTTTCATGCGTTGCTGATAACTATCCCATTCCTCCTGTGTCATCAAGGGTGCGCAGGAGGATTTTTTTGTTCCTACCTCATCGGCACGCTGATAAATCCACCGGCTGCGCTTTTCTGAATCGGGATGGGTACTGATCCATTCGGCAAAAGACGGTAATTCTTCGTCGGCTGAAATGCGCAACAGGAAATCGCCCAACGGACGAGGGTCTACCCCGGATTGCAGCAGGTAAGTGATAGCCAACTGGTCGGCTTCCCGCTCCAATGAACGGTCGTAAGCGGTAGAGGAAAGTACACGCATCACTTCGCCGAAAGCCTCACCACCACCGTTGCCTGATACCAGTACCGTCAGTGTGGTAAGCCCTATTTCCTTGATTAACTTACGCATCACGTGTCCTGAGGTGATATGCGCCAGCTCGTGGGCCAGCACGCCACACAACTCTTCCGGCCGGGTGCAAGCCCCCACCAGCGAAGTATACACTACCAGGTGGTCGCCCGGACAGGCATACGCATTGATTTCCTCGCTTTGCACCAGATGCAGTTGCACCCTGTTGCGGTCGATGCCGTTGGCACGGCAGAGCACAGCCAGCATGGAATCTATCGGAGCCACTGCCTCGGGCTGCTCAATAAACTCTTCTGAATGAGAAAACAAATCCCAATATACATCGCCCAACTTCTCTTCGATGATGCTGTGATGCAGACCGAATACCCGCATCCAGTCTACCTGAGCAAACACCAGCAGCACAGCCAGAAAACAAAGAAGAGAAACAAAAGCCTGCTTGATCAACGTACGTACCATAAGCCTTTTCTTTTAGGATTTACAAAGCAAGTGCGTCAAAGGACCATAGACATACCATTCCACCTGCTTGCCTTGACGCACAGCAATCATGGTATGAATAGTAGCTATAAAATCAATGAAATTAAACAGAAGCACCGTGAAAAGATAAGCAAAATAGAAGGAAGACAGCGAAGTCCACCCTATCAATACCCGCACCGTCCACCAAAACAAAATACTGTTGGTGCAAAACAGTGGCAGTTGAGATACCAGTGCCTGCATACAATGCCAACGCACAAAATACGTCTGCCTGCGGTTGGCTAAAAAGAAAATAATGGTAGCTATCAGATTTACTATCGGAAAAGGCAAGCCTATCATAGCCACCAGCAAAGACATCAGATAGCTGTTGGAGGCAGCCTCCAATTCATGTTCATGAGGTTTTTCCATCGTTCTAAACCATTTTACCAAATCCACCACCAATTAACGATTATTGCCCCGGCAAACAAGATAAACACCGCTTTACGGTGCAAATAGGCATCAACCCGAAGAAACAGACTGTAAAGACAACGACGCTGCCGAAGACCATCGTACGGAAGCATAACGGTAAGCAGCAGCAACAATACAAACAATACGATACCCAACGGGTTCCATGCCAATGATTCCTGCAAATGTCCGTGCAGCAAAGCTACGATAGCCCGCGTAGAGCCGCACGCCGGACAAGGAATATGGAAAAACTGTTTCATCAGACAGCCTTTCCATACCCCGGATTCAAACCGGCTCATGGCCAGGGCTATCCATACCCAGCCCCCCAAGCAACCAGCCGCACAAAGCGCGTAAAAACGGCTTGGAGACATCGGTACAGACGAATTAAAGGGCAGTCTGCAATTTCTGCATATTGGCATTGCGGGCAGCCCCCATAATCAGGAACCAGTCTACAATGGCCCAAATGCCAAATCCGCCGCAAGTAATCAGCTTGCCTACACCCAATCCCATATTACCGATAAAGAAGCGGTCTATACCCAAACTTCCGCCAATCAGCGAAATAATCAACGCAATGGTAGGGTCTTTAAACTGAAGTGTCTGAATCAATGTCCATTTGCTGTCGTCGGCAGCCAGCAAGAGTTCGCGAATGGCACCAATCTGATAATCATGGAAGAACTTATTGTTTGCCATGATAAAGGAATCTACTTTTTGTACATCCATAGTAATCTTTTTGTTTAGATGTTAAGAATACTGCAAACTTATAAAAAATATTCAAATGTATTTCTTTGAAACCTTTTTTTTTCTTCAAAAGCTAAAAAAAAGAAGCTGTTGGTTCCTTACTCAAACAGCTTCTTGACAAGATGGAAACACTTAATAATTCTCTTTCCTTACTTCAAAATAAGCTTGTGGATGCAAACAAGCCGGACATTGTTCGGGAGCTTCCTTACCTACATGGATGTATCCGCAATTGCGGCACTGCCATACCACCTCTCCTTCTTTGGCAAAGACACTGGCAGTTTCTATATTCTTCACAAAAGCCCGGTAACGCTCTTCGTGCGCTTTCTCGGCCACGGCAATAGTACGATACATAGCCGCTATTTCCGGAAATCCCTCAGCATCGGCTATATCGGCAAATCTGGGATAATCCTGCGACCATTCTTCGTGTTCGCCTGCCGCTGCAGCCTGCAGATTATCCAGCGTTCTGCCAATCACTCCTGCCGGATAGCTGGCAGTAATCTCTACCATACCTCCTTCCAGCCACTTGAACATACGCTTGGCGTGTTCTTTCTCTTGCTCGGCAGTTTCCGTAAAAATGGCGGCAATCTGTTCATAGCCTTCCTTCTTGGCAGCACTGGCAAAGAAGGTATAGCGCATTCTAGCTTGTGATTCACCCGCAAATGATGTCAACAGATTCTTTTCGGTCTGTGTTCCTTGAATACTTTTAGCCATCTTATTCTCCTTTCTTATGATGAAACATTGGGTTATCCGCACCTTGCTGGCACGGCTCTCCTACAAAAATACACAAAAAAATAAAATGGCAAAAGATGCTTAACATGATTTAGTCAAAACCGGAACAGAGCCGGAACTCCTCCGTATCAGCCCCGGAGATTCTCCGTGCAGAGGTACTTACGCATGGGAAAGCTACGGAGTTGTCAGAGGGCTGTTGCGCTTCTGTTCCGATGCAGGGGCGATGCTATGGCCTTTCCAAAGTAAAAATGGGCAAAATCCATAAAACCATGAGAATATTGCAATCATTTGCAAAAATTTAGCTAATTTTGCAACCGCAAAGCATCGAAATCAACAATAGGTAATATAAAGTTTTTAACGAAAATGAAAGCGTTCGAATTCAAGCCAAAGCTATACACAGCTTTGAAAAACTACTCGAAAGATTTATTTATGGCCGACCTCATGGCAGGTATCATCGTGGGCATCGTGGCTTTGCCGCTGGCCATCGCCTTTGGTATCGCCTCAGGTGTATCGCCAGAAAAAGGCATTATTACAGCCATCATCGCCGGTTTTATCATTTCACTGCTCGGCGGAAGCAAGGTACAGATTGGCGGACCTACAGGCGCCTTTATCGTAATCATCTACGGCATCATCCAACAATATGGCGAAGCCGGACTGATTGTAGCCACCTTACTGGCAGGTATCATTCTCATTCTGCTGGGAGTATTCAAGTTGGGAGCCGTCATCAAGTTCATTCCCTACCCCATCATCGTGGGCTTTACCAGCGGTATTGCTGTTACCATCTTTACTACACAGATAGCCGACGTATTCGGACTGACTTTCGGTGACGAAAAAGTGCCAGGCGACTTCGTGGGAAAATGGATGATGTATTTCCGCCATTTTGATACCATCAACTGGTGGAATACGGTAGTAAGCATAGCCAGTGTGGCCATTATAGCACTCACTCCCCGCTTCTCGAAAAAAATTCCTGGCTCATTGATTGCCATTGTAGTGATTACCGTCGTGGTATATCTACTGAAAATGTATGCCGGAATAGACTGTATCGATACCATCGGCGACCGCTTCAGTATCAAGGCGGAACTGCCCGATGCAACCATCCCTACCCTAAATTGGGAGGCTATGCAAGACCTCTTTCCGGTGGCTGTGACTATCGCCGTATTGGGTGCTATAGAGTCTCTGCTTTCAGCCACTGTAGCCGATGGTGTAATCAGCGACAAACACGATTCCAATACGGAACTGATAGCGCAAGGAGTGGCCAATATGGTGACACCTCTCTTCGGCGGTATACCAGCTACAGGGGCCATTGCCCGCACCATGGCCAACATCAATAATGGAGGTAAGACTCCGGTGGCCGGCATTGTACATGCCATTGTACTCTTGCTCATCTTGCTGTTGCTGATGCCTTTGGCACAATACATTCCTATGGGCTGTCTGGCCGGTGTATTGGTCGTGGTATCGTATAACATGAGCGGTTGGCGCACCTTCAAGGGATTGCTGAAAAGTCCGAAATCGGATGTTACCGTACTGCTTATCACATTCTTCCTGACTGTGATTTTCGACTTGACCATCGCCATTGAAATCGGTCTGGTCATTGCTTGTGTACTCTTCATGCGCCGTGTGATGGAAACTACCGAAATCTCGGTTATTAAAGATGAAATCGACCCGAACGCAGAATTGGATATTACCACACACGAAGAACACCTTACCATTCCTAAAGGAGTAGAAGTATATGAAATCAACGGTCCCTACTTTTTCGGTATCGCTACTAAATTCGAGGAAACCATGGCTCAACTAGGCGACCGCCCCAAAGTGCGTATCATCCGTATGCGTAAGGTACCTTTTATTGACTCTACCGGTATTCATAATCTGGAAAGTTTGTGCCGTATGTCGCAAAAGGAAAAGATTACGATTGTATTGTCAGGTGTAAATGAAAAAGTACATACAGTATTGGAAAAATCAGGGTTCTATGAACTGCTGGGTCAGGAAAACATCTGCCCCAACATTAATGTGGCACTGGAAAGAGCACAACAACTGATTAACAAGAATTAATTCTCTCTGCTATGGCTGCAAAAAAGAATTCATCTTCAAAGAGTATATACTATTTCATAGCTTTCTTATGTTTAGTATGCCTGGTATACGAGCCAATCACTAAAGCACTTTCGGAACGAGGTATTTCTCTGCCGCAAGGCCTGAAGACTAAAGAAATTACCACACCGGTAAGCCAGACAGAAAAGACGGCTGCAATACCCACTACTAACCAGCAGAAAGCAACAGCATCCAAGCGACAGACCAGTTCTGCAAAGAAACAGCAACCGCAAACAGCAACAGCTGCTTCCATACCTGCTCATGCACGCCTTGAACTGCCCGCCTCGCTGAAAGGAAAACGCTCGGAGTTAATTCTTCATCGCACAGGATATTCCGTGTCTTATAACCGTGACTGGAAAATACCCAATTGGGTAGCTTGGGAACTAAACCGCGAAAAGCTGATAGAACGCGAAAGCCGCTCTAACAAGTTTCTCCCCGACCCGGATTTAACTGTCCGAGAAGCAGTCACAACAGATGACTACAAACACAGCGGCTGGGATCGCGGACATATGTGTCCGGCAGGCGACAATCGCTGGCACTGGAAAGCCATGCAGGAAAGCTTCTACATGACCAATATCTGTCCGCAAAACAATAACCTGAACCGGGGAGACTGGAAAGAACTGGAAGAAGACTGCCGTAAATGGGCTGAAAAAGAAGGGAAAATCTACATTGTATGCGGCCCCATACTCTATAACATGAAGCATGAAGTCATTGGCAAGGAACACAAGATTATCGTACCGGAAGCTTTCTTTAAGGTGATACTCTGCACTACCAGCCAACCGGCCAAAGCTATCGGATTTATCTATAAAAATACTTCCGGAAACCGGCCACTAGATGCCTATGTGAATTCTGTAGACGAAGTGGAACGCATTACCGGTATCGACTTCTTCCCTGCCCTGCCCGAGGAACTGGAGAAGCAGGTGGAAGCCTCGTATAACCTTAAGCTGTGGAAGAAATAAACGAAGAAACAATCAGTAATATGTCATAAGGAGAGTGAAGCACAACTTCACTCTCCTTATTTGTATCTGACACAATTTCTAAAAGCTGCCGGGAAATGGTGTGAATAGTATGCAGAAAACATAAAATACGGCTTCGGTAGTGTAAAATAAACTGTGTCACGCATTATTTCCTATTAGAAAACTCATCGGTCGGGGAACGGCCAGCGCCAAGGGGCGGGACCACCCGTCCCGACGAGCGTAAAATTACAATAATTTAAATCGCTCTCCAAACTTTATGGCTAATTGTTGTGAGATTGTAGCCCAGTTAGCCAGTGGCATGGTCCACTTCTTCCGTATATTGCGGTATGCAAGATAAACCAGTTTCTCAAGGGCTGTATCCGACGGGAACACGCCTTTGTTTTTTGTCACCTTACGGATCTGACGGTGATACCCTTCAACGGTATTTGTTGTATATATGAGCTTACGGATAGCCGGAGTATACTGGAAATATTCGGACAGCTTATCCCAATTCTCATGCCAGGATCTGATAACGATAGGATACTGTTCGCCCCATTTCTTTTCCAGCTTAAGAAGTTCATCTTCTGCAGATTCTTTATTTACAGCCTGATAAACGCATTTCAAATCCTTCAGGAATTCCTTTTGATTTTTAGAGCCTACATATTTGATGGAATTACGAATCTGATGTACGACACAAAGCTGTACGGCTGTATTGGGATAAACACTTTGGATTGCTTCAGGAAAACCTTTCAAGCCGTCTATACAGGCTATAAGAATGTCTTCGACTCCACGGTTCTGGAGGTCTGTCAGAACACTGAGCCAAAAGTTTGCTCCCTCATTTCTTGATATATACATTCCGAGCAGCTCCTTATGTCCTTCTCTGTCAATACCCAGCACATTATAGATTGCACGTGTAACAGCACAACCACGTTCATCCGTTACTTTATAATGGATGGCATCCATCCAGACTATAGGATAGACAGAATCAAGCATACGTGATTTCCATGCCTTTATTTCCGGAAGTACACGGTCTGTAATGGCACTGATTGTATCGGCAGATACACGATTACCTAGATTCTCTTCCATCCAGTCACTAATCTCACGTGTGCTGTTACCAAGAGCATACAGGCCGATTATACGGTCTGCAACGCCTTCTGCAAGAATTGTTTCACGCTTCTTAATGAATTGTGGATCAAAACTTGAATTACGGTCACGGGGAGTAGATACGGTTACCTCACCCAATGGCGTTTGGACCTGTTTTTGCATTTTCCCGTTACGGCGGTTGCCCATCTGACGTTCTTCTTCTGTAAGATGTGCATCCATCTCACCCTCCAGAGCTGCATTTAGGATACTTGCCAATAAAGGGGCAAAAGCACCGTCTTTACCTAACAAGGATTTACCCGCTTTTAGCTGTTCAATTGCCTTGTTCTTGATACTCTCAAAATCAAATTCTTCTTTCATAAAAAAAACTGTGTTAGCAAAGTTAATACTTTATTCTTTGCTGACACAGTTTAATTTACATCCTCACGGCTTCTAATAAGACACACTTACCGGAATACCCGCATCTTGCACCAACTGCCCTATCCTATCCAACTCTTCATGCGTAGCTTTCTGCAAATCATGAGCGGGCGTTTCCCTATCTATCGTATAAATCATTACCTGCCGGGGAGCTATTTCTTTCACCACTTCCAGCCAAGGCAATACATAGGCATCCATGGTATTGTTCATATCCTTTCCCTGGTAACTTCCCTTCAGAAACATCGTCTGAATAATGCAGTTTCCACGGAACGCTTTCAATCCATCGATAATCTGTGCCACGGCATATTTTCCAGTGGGCCGATCCAATGCCTGAATATACGCTTCATCTACAGTATCCAGTTTCAAGATGTTGTTATCTACTTTGTTCAATGCATCAAAGACAGCCGGTTTATGGATAAAGGTAGCATTGCTCAGCACACTGATTTTGGCTTGCGGAAAATAGCGGTCGCGCAAGGCCAAGGTATCGGCTATGATTTCCGGAAAATGCGGATGAGCTGTAGGTTCGCCATTGCCGGCAAACGTCAGCACATCGGGAGCTGGACCATTTTGTTTCATGTCCTGCAAGCGGGCTTCCAATGCCTCACGCACCTCTTCACGGGTAGGTCTGGCTTGTTTCGGACGAAAATCCGCATTGAACCCACACTCGCAATAAATGCAATCGAACGTGCAAAGCTTGCCGTCGCCCGGCATCAGATTGATTCCCAAAGATACTCCCAAGCGGCGGGAATGCACAGGACCGAATATGGGAGAAGGATAAATGACTGTCATCGTTTTATCAGATTAAATTCATAGTCAAAGATACAATAAAAGACAGGAAAGAGAGGTATTTCAGCGAAAAAAACAACCGGTTTTCTAAGAAGCTATCCTATTGGTGAGGAAAGCATATTATCCAGCTGCTAAAATTTCACCCGCAGTTGCAGTTGTAAATCAGTCTTTCTGTTGCTGGCTATCAAATCATTACCCGAACCTATTTCCTTCCGGTCCAAATAACGGGTATGCCCCACTTTAAGCAACAGCATCAGATGCTCATTCCAATCACAACGCACATGAACAGACCCACGGTATCCCTTGCCATAATACGCTGGCGTATAAAAAGTATTGAGCAGGCCTTTTTCATACGCATATACCCGGCTGTCGTAATCGGTGGTATGAAACCACGTACCCTGCAAAGTGACCGATAGCGGCCACCCCGGCACTAGATATCCACAAGCTTGAGACACCTGCCACCCGCGTTCGGGCCTGCATCCTTCCGAATGAAAATGTACCCAGTCGGCTGTAGTTTTCAGCAACCAACAACCCGGTTGATAACTCAATCTTCCTCGCCATTTATGCCGATGTGTAGTACGAATATCCTTTCCCCCCGAACCTGTCATGTCTCTATCTTTCTGCTTATACTGATAATTCACCGTAATCAGCCCGTGAGCAAACGGTGTATACGTGGCCTGCCACCTACCTTCCCATCCTTGAGAAGGCCTGCTGATGCGGTATTTCCACCAAGGAAATGAAAAGAAATCCAGTGAGCCGAAAAAACGCCACTTAGCCCAAGGAGCTATATCAACTGCCACATACCACCCATTTTCGTTTTGAGGCGTACTGCTTTCTCCCCAGCCATGTGCAAAGAAAGCCCAGTAATCATGTGAATAGTAACGATGAAGTACCATTACCCGATAATCGGATGAAAAGGCAACCTGCAACCTGTTCAGCGCGGCCACTCCTTTTTTCCCTTTAGCCACCTCGCCCGAAGCCATAAGTTTACCAAAACAAAAACGATAATCCAATCCTACATTATAGAAACGATTGCCCTGCAGGTTATGACGGGCATACTTGTTTAAACGCGGTTGATAACTATGGTTGAAAAAATAATAGATACCGGTAGCTCCCACTCTAAAAGCCCCTTTTTCAAACGTCAGATTTCCACCGGTCATCTGCATGGTCAGTGCATGCTTTTTGTCTGCTTCCGCCTGACTACGGTGTAATCCGGTCTTATAGATAGAGGTAATCTTTCCGTCCTTGATTACTCCATCCAGGGCACGATGAGAATAGAATGCAGAAAGATGCAGTTTTTTCCCTATAAGCAAAGTTCCAGCCACCCCCCTGAAATAATTATATTCATCAGTAGAAGCATGCTTTCTAATACTGTAGCTACGATAATCGGAAGTGGCCAATGAAAACGATTTTCCTGTTCCAAAACCATTTCCCAATACTAACCCCTGACCAAAACTCAACCGATAATTTCCCAACGCCAATGCTTCTATAGGCCCCAGATGCTGCATAAACAGATAATAGGAATAAAAATCATATCCTTGAGAATTATTCAGGGCAAACATAGGTTCTCCGGCATCTTTCTCTCCAGAAAACCCTACCTGCATATACTCTCCATAATGAAAATTATATCGAAGCGAATGATACAGTGAAGGCCCCAGATAGGTTTTCTGATAACCCTTACGGGTGTAGAAAGGCACATCCAGCCTGGTAAGTACCTGATGTTTACCATAACGAGCCATCGTCTTGATAGAAGGATAGACAGTATTCTCTTCCAAGGGTTTCACACAGACAAAGGGCGACAACAGGCGAATGGTCTGTATATCCATCCCCTCTACTGCCTGCAATTCATATACCGTCTGCATTTCCCCGTGAATATACAGGTAAGCTAATATGTTCTCTATTTGCCAATCGCTTAAAAAAGGAAACCGTTCTAACTGACGACGGGTGACGCCATTCAGATTGATAGGTTCATGCAGTTGCCTGGATAGCTCCTCCAATTCGTCTTCCCACGCATTATCTTCTTCCCTATCCATGGCAAGCTCTTCCAGATTATCTTCAAGCAGCAGCAAGCTGGTAGCTTGCTGAGAATCACCGGATGATACATCCAATACGTTTTGGGCATTTATCCACAGACTTATCAACAGCATTATTAGACTCAATACAAATTTCGTTATCTTCATAGGTATCTTTAAGGTCTTTATACAAACAAAGTTACCTTAATTTAGTTAATACCCCAATAGAAAACAAAATAAATTTATACGAAATCAAGATAATCACTTATTTTTGCAGCATGAAGATACCGTATAACTTAGTCATACTTACACTATTCCTATGTTGGTTTGGTACACAGTGCCTTGCACAAAATATCAAACAAAACGAAGATATATCCTCTCAGGTGTATCTCACCCCCATGTGTTTGTATGAGGGTGATACCATTCCTTCCGTAAAACTGCCCACGGTATATATATTCAAACCACTGGTATTTAAGAATAAAAGACAATCCAGACATTACAGCCGATTGGTACGAGACGTGAAAAAAGTATTGCCTATAGCCAAGGAAATCAATCGGGCCATCATTGAAACCTATGAATATCTGCAGACATTACCCAACGACAATGCCAGAAATAACCACATGAAGGCTGTAGAAAAAGGACTAAAGGAACAATATACCCCCCGCATGAAGAAATTAACTTTCCGACAGGGAAAGCTGTTAATTAAATTGGTAGACCGACAGACCAATTCTACCGGTTATGAACTGGTAAAAGCTTTCATGGGACCCTTTAAAGCAGGATTCTATCAAGCCTTTGCTGCCTTGTTTGGAGCCAGCCTTAAAAAAGAATACGATGCTCAGGGAGAAGATGCCCTGACAGAACGAGTCATCCTATTGGTAGAAAGCGGACAACTCTAATCCGGATACATCATTCCGGCTCCACTTCTCCTTTTTCTGGCAACGGCTTCCATCCTTCCCCAAAGGTATCATAAGCATCGGTTACTATCACAAAAGAGCGAGGATCTGCCTCACGAATCTTTTGCTTTACGCCTGCCACTTCTTTATAACTAACCACGAGAAAAATCATTTCCTTATCCGCACCGGTATACAGGCCGCTACTCTTAATACAAGTAGCTGTACGGTCTAGGTCGTGCAAGATGTAATCATGCAGGTCATGCAGCTTATTGTCACTGATTACAAAAATCAGCTTATCGTTCTTAGCCCCCGTAATCACCCGTGCCAAGACTCTGGAACAAATAAAGATAGCTATCAGAGAATACAGAGAAAGATGCCAGGAAGCCTGCTGTCCTTCATCCTCTATACCGATACCAAAACCAATTACTATCAGCCCAAAAGCCACTACTACCGTGTCTACCAATAAAATGGCTGTAGAAAACTTAATATGAAAATACTTCTGAATAATCATGGCTACAATATCGCTGCCTCCCGTAGTAGCCTGATTGCGCACCACGATTCCTTGACCAATACCGATAATGGTAGCTCCCATCAAAGTAGTCAGCATCAAATGGTCGGTCATATTCATGGTTCCCCCTAACATCTGCGCAGGATCCAAAGCTTCCAAAGCAGCTTGTGAAGGATAAACCAACCACGAAATGGCATTCATAATAAAAGGAGTGGATAACGCAGCTGCAATGGTTCTCCCACCTAACTTAGAACCAAGCAACACGACTGAAAGAATCAATAACGGTATATCGAACATGTATCCAAAAGTACCTACTTGAATAGTAGGAAACAAACTATGAAGCACGATACTGGCCCCATATACACCTCCCGGCACTATTCCATAGGGGTTGATAAATAATACAAATCCAGCTGCCATAATGGTGCAACCTAGAAAAATACCCAACCATGAGGTTACTTGCTTCTTGATGTCCTTCATAATCCTTTTGTTTATATATCCAACAAATATACAAAAAGAAAATGGCTCCCTTATACAGAAGTGGCACTTTTTTTAAAAAGGAATCCTCTTAACTGGTTATCAACCGTTTTTCCACCCATTAATATATGGTTAATAACAATGTGAATAATCAGTTACTTAAATTTATAAATCACTGATATAAAGACACATACATTGGTTAACAACTCATACATCAATGGTGTATAAAGTTGTAAGAAACAGATTTATACACCAGTCAATTTCTTGAATAAATCCCAGATTACAATACCGGCAGTAACCGATACATTTAAGGAATGCTTAGTACCATATTGAGGAATTTCAATACACCCATCCGAGTGATCAATAACTTCTTGTTGAACTCCCTTTACTTCGTTTCCCATCACCACAGCATATTTCTTTTGGCGATCTAACTCTATGTTATTCAACATAATACTTCCCTCAGCCTGTTCTACAGCATACACCACATATCCTTCACGTTTTAAGTTATCAACAGCTTCTACCGTGTTATTCACATATTTCCAGTTCACTGTGAATTCTGCCCCTAAGGCAGTCTTGTGCATTTCCGGATGGGGCGGGGTAGCAGTAATCCCACACAAATAGATTGATTCTATACGAAAAGCATCTGAGGTACGAAATACAGACCCAATGTTGTGCAAACTACGAATATTATCTAATACAATGATTAAAGGCAATTTATCAGCCTCTTTAAACTCCTCTACACTGATGCGGTTCAGTTCTGTAATCTTTAGTTTTCTATGTTCCATATACCTTACTATAATATCGAAATGCTATTCCGTGTGCAAAGATACTTTTTTCCGTTCACATCCTGGTTAATAACGGTTGAAAAGCAGTCAATAGATAAGGGAAAGATTTTAAAATAAAGTACTTGCATAAATCAAAAGAAACTGCATAACATAGATGTAATGAACATTACAAATAAGTTAAACAGATTTTTCAAGAAGAGTATCAACAGATTTTTCAGCCTTGATAACATGATATATCACCGGAAAGTTATTAACTTTGCAATTTATCAACCAGGTGTTGATGAATGGGAAAAAGGTTTAGATAGAAAGCTTATTATCAGGTAATAGAGAACTAAAGCAAGGCGTTAATAAAGTATGCACAGCTTTTTCTCTAAAACTAATAACTTTAAAAGCAAAAAAATAAAGATTAATTTCTCCACCTTATCAACAGCCTATTATCACTATCAATAGATTTTTTTTCTTAGAAGAAGAATTAAACAATATAATTATGGATAATCTGATAGAAGCAATCAAACAGCTGAAGAAAGAGAAAAATGCAGTTATTCTGGGGCATTACTACCAGAAAGGTGAAATTCAAGATATCGCCGATTACGTAGGCGATAGTCTGGCTTTGGCTCAATGGGCTGCCAAAACGGAAGCCGATATCATTGTGATGTGTGGAGTACACTTTATGGGCGAAACAGCGAAAGTGTTGTGTCCGGATAAGAAGGTACTGGTACCTGATATGGCTGCCGGTTGTTCATTAGCCGACAGTTGTCCTGCAGACGAGTTTGCACAATTTGTCAAAGAACATCCCGAATATACCGTTATCTCTTATGTGAATACTACCGCGGCAGTGAAGGCTGTGACAGATGTGGTGGTTACCTCTACCAATGCCCGTCAGATAGTGGAAAGTTTTCCCAAAGATGAAAAAATTATTTTTGGTCCCGATAGAAATCTTGGAAATTATATCAACTCAGTCACCGGTCGGAATATGTTATTATGGAACGGAGCTTGCCATGTACATGAGCAATTCTCGGTGGAAAAGATAGTTGAAATAAAACGTGAACATCCCGATGCTGTAATTCTGGCTCATCCAGAATGCAAGGGCGCCGTATTGAAGTTGGCCGATGTAGTAGGGTCTACTGCTGCTTTGCTGAAATATGCAGTGGCCCATCCAGAGAAGAAATACATTGTGGCTACAGAGTCGGGTATATTGCATGAGATGCAGAAACAATGTCCGGATACCCTGTTTATACCGGCACCTCCCGAAGATGGTACTTGTGCCTGCAATGAATGTAATTATATGCGGTTGAACACTTTACAGAAGTTATATGATTGTCTAAAGAGCGAGTCTCCTGAAATTATAGTAGAGCCGGAAGTGGCCGAAAAGGCTGTCAAGCCCATTAAGCGGATGTTAGAGATTTCTGCCAAACTGGGGTTGTAACAAGATATAAATTTAAAAAGTGTGCCTCTCATCCGTAGTAGGAGAGAGGCACACTTTTTATTTTCTTCCTAAGAATTTGCAGAGCTTTTGTGTAGCAATGGCTCGGTGACTGATTTTATTTTTTTCAGCATTGCCCATTTCCGCAAACGTCTGTGTATATCCTTTGGGTACAAAGATAGGATCGTAGCCAAATCCGGAAGTTCCTTTTCTTACCGATACGATTTCTCCATTGACGATTCCCTCAAACAGGTGTTCCTTTCCATCGATAATCAGTGCGAATACGGTTCTGAACCGGGCATTACGATTATTCACCCCTTTCAATTCTTCCAGCAGTTTTCGCATATTGTTTTCTGAGTTATGATTATTTCCCGCATATCTTGCAGAGTATACTCCCGGTGCTCCATGGAGTGCCTCCACTTCCAGGCCGGTATCATCAGCAAAACAATCTGTATGATAACGTTCGTAGATATAGCGTGCCTTCAGCAGTGCATTTCCCTCTAGTGTATCAGCTGTTTCCGGGATTTCATCATGGCATTCTATATCTTTTAGACTCAACAATTCTATTTTGTTACCAAGTATACTCATCACTTCTTCCAGTTTATGTGCATTATTGGTAGCAAATACAAATTTCTTTTTCATCATTTACCTTTCAATTTATCAAATCCTTCTCCATATACACCGATGACAGAACTTTGTGAAATAAAGGCATTGGGATCTATGTCTTTCACCAGGCGGAAAATTTCTACCGACTGCCGTTTATAGGCCAATACCACCAGCACCTTCACGTTTCCTTTGCTGTACCATCCGGTACCGTCGAGTACAGTGACTCCCCGGTGTGTATCTTTTATAATGCGATCGGCTATCTTATCATATTCTTTAGAGAAGATGAAGAACTGTACCGACTGGCGAGCACTGTTTACGATGTAGTCTAATACAAAACCGATGACGAATAGGGTGACAAAACCGAATATCACACGTCGCCAATCCTGGAAGATGAAGTAGCAGGAAGTAATGATAATTACGTCACAAGCCATAATCATTCTGCCCAGTGTCACATCCTTGTATTTATGTACGATGGCCGCTATGATATCCGTACCGCCCGTGCTTCCGTTACAGTTGAACACCATACCCAAGCCTACACCGCACATGGCCGCACCTATCAAGCAGGCCATAAAGTCCTGTCCTTCACCTAATACCAGCGGTGGAATGCCATCTTCACCGTTTACTATCAGCTGGAACAGCCAAAGCAAAAAGGTAAGCATAAAGATAGCATACGTAGTCTTGATACTGAATTTCGGCCCTAGAATTTTGATGGCAAAAGTCATCAGTACGGCATTGATCAAGAAGTACGACCATTGGATGGGGAATCCGGTGGCGTAATAGATGATGGCTCCGATACCGGTGGTTCCTCCCGTGGTAATCTGATAAGGAATCAGAAAGGCTGCCCAACCCATGGAGTAGCTGATTAGCCCGATTGTGATGAGGATATAATCCTTAAATTCCCTCATCACAGCTGCCTTAGATGGTTTGTTTACTTGCATATATTTTTATTACTTGATAACGATGTTGACAATCTTCTTCGGCACTACAATGACTTTCACTACGCTTTTACCTTCCATCCATTTGGCAGAACGTTCGTCGGCCAGTACGGTGGTCTGAATGGTGTCGGCCGAAGCATCTGCCGGGAACTCCATGTTGAAACGTGCCTTTCCGTTGAAAGAGATAGTGTAGTTCACACTGCTTTCCACCAGATATTCCTCGTTGAATGCAGGCCAGTGGGCATCGCATACCGAACCCTTGTTGCCCAGCATTTCCCACAATTCCTCGCACACATGCGGCGCAAAAGGAGCCAAGATTACGATAAACTGATTCAGAATCTCCTTCTTGCTGCATTTCAGGGCGGCCAATTCGTTTACACAAATCATGAATGCACTGATGCTGGTATTGTAAGAGAACTGTTCTATGTCGCCAGTCACTTTCTTAATCAATTTGTGCAAGGCTTTCAGTTCGTCCTTAGTAGCAGGTTCGTCTGTCACCAAGTAATTGTCATTGCGATCGTAGAATAGGTTCCAGAATTTGCGGATAAAGCGATGAACTCCGTCGATACCATTGGTATCCCAAGGTTTGGATTGTTCTACCGGGCCCAGGAACATTTCATACATACGCAGGGTATCTGCACCGTATTTTTCCACAATCATATCCGGATTCACTACGTTGAACATCGATTTGCTCATCTTTTCCACTGCCCATCCACAGATGTATTTTCCGTCTTCCAGGATAAATTCAGCGTTGTGGTATTCCGGACGCCAAGCTTTGAAAGCTTCCACATCCAATACATCGTTGGACACGATGTTCACATCCACATGGAGTGGGGTAGTATCGTATTGGTTCTTCAGGTTCAGTGATACGAAAGTATTGGTATCCTTGATGCGGTATACAAAGTTGCTGCGTCCTTGAATCATACCTTGGTTTACCAACTTTTGGAACGGTTCTTCAGCGATGGATACCCCCATGTCGTGCAGGAACTTATTCCAGAAGCGAGAGTAGATCAAGTGTCCGGTAGCATGTTCCGTACCGCCCACATAGAGGTCTACATTTTTCCAGTACGCATCTACCTTTTCGTCTACCAATGCCTGATGGTTGCGCGGATCCATGTAGCGCAGGTAATAGGCGCTAGAGCCAGCAAAGCCCGGCATGGTGTTCAGTTCCAGCGGGAAGATGGTTTGTTGGTCGATTTTCTCGTTTTCCACGATGCAGTTATTCACCGTATCCCATGCCCATTTCTTGGCATGTCCCAACGGCGGTTCTCCGGTTTCTGTAGGCAAGAATTTCTCTACTTCGGGCAATTCCAGCGGCAAGCAGTTTTCCGGAATCATATACGGCATGCCCTCTTTATAATATACCGGGAAAGGTTCTCCCCAATAGCGTTGGCGAGAGAAGATAGCGTCTCGTAAGCGATAGTTTACCTTTACGCGTCCTAAAGCATGCTCTTTCACATATTTTTTGGTAGCGGCGATGGCTTCCTGAATGGTCAGCCCGTTCAGCACCAGGTCACAGTAGGGAGTTACCCCTTCCTTGGGAGAGTTGCATACAATGCCTTCCTTGGCATCGAAACTTTCTTCGCTTACGTCGCATCCTTCTACCAGCGGACGGATTTCCAGTCCGAAGTGTTTGGCAAAGGCATAGTCACGGCTGTCGTGTGCCGGTACGGCCATGATGGCTCCCGTGCCATATCCTGCCAATACATAGTCGCTGATCCATACGGGTACCGCCTCGCCGGTTACGGGATTCACGGCATAGCTGCCCGAGAATACACCCGTTACGCTGCGATCGGCTATGCGTTCACGTTCTGTACGCTTCTTGGTGCGTTCTAAGTAGGCTTCTACTTCAGCTTTCTGAGTTTCTGTAGTCAACTGAGCTACCAGTTCACTTTCGGGCGCCAGTACCATGAAGGTTACCCCAAACATAGTATCTGCACGGGTGGTAAAGATGGTAAATTCCAGGTCACTGTCTTTCACCTTGAATTGTACTTCAGCTCCTTCACTGCGTCCTATCCAGTTCTTTTGAGTTTCTTTTAGAGAGTCGGTCCAGTCGATACGGTCTAATCCGTCTAGCAATCGTTGTGCATAGGCAGAAACGCGCAAGCACCACTGGCGCATCTTTTTCTGCACCACCGGATATCCTCCACGCTCCGATACCCCGTCTACTACCTCATCGTTGGCCAATACAGTACCCAGCTGCGGACACCAGTTTACCATGGTTTCTCCCAGGTAAGCTATGCGGTAGTTCATCAGGATTTCCTGCTGTTCTTTTTCGCTTTTTGCTTTCCATTCTTCTGCCGTGAAGTGGTATTCTTCGCTGCAGGCCACATCCAGTCCTTCAGTGCCTTGTTGGTCGAAGTGTTCTATCAGCAAGTTGATGGGTTTGGCTTGTGCACAGCTGTTACAGTAGAAGCTGTTGAACATTTTTTGGAATGCCCATTGTGTCCATTGGTAATATTCCGGGTCGCAGGTACGTATTTCGCGGTTCCAGTCGAACGAGAACCCAATTTTGTCCAGCTGTTCGCGGTAGCGGTTGATATTATTGACGGTTGTAATTGCAGGGTGTTGTCCAGTTTGTATGGCATACTGTTCGGCTGGCAGTCCGTAGGCATCGTATCCCATCGGATTCAGTACATTGAAACCTTGCAGTCGTTTGTATCGTGCGTAGATGTCCGAAGCGATATATCCCAGTGGATGCCCTACATGCAGTCCGGCTCCGCTCGGGTAAGGGAACATGTTGAGCACATAGAATTTTTCTTTCGTTTCGTCTTCCGTCACTTGGTAGGTTTTGTTGTCAGCCCACCGTTTCTGCCATTTCTTTTCAATCTCCCTGAAATTATATTCCATACTGTTTGTTATTAGTATATTGTTGAAAACATTGTTTATTCTGTGGTTAAATCCGGTTAGTAGCCGGTTGATAACGCATGCAAATGTACGGGTTTATTTTTAGATATATAGCGAAAAGGATTAAAAAAACTGCGCTAAAAGCTTGATAATTGCTATTTTGTTCTTTATATTTGTCAAGTGCTTTTTAAAACTAATTTTTTGTTTGTAATACAAGAATGGTAATAATCATTCAATAGGTTGAAATTGAAAGTCGTTTTTAGGATGGAATACCGGGGATGAAATCTGCGAAGATTTCATCCTTTTTCATCTCTTTTGATATAATGAGATATACTCAGGCGGTATTTTCTTTATCTTTGCATCCCGAAAGTTTAAGTAGTATGCAGTGCAGTAAACCGATTCTTTTTCATCTGATGGCCGTTCTGATTGTAGGCGTATGGGGAGTGACCTTCATTTCCACCAAAGTGCTGATAGGGTATGGCCTTTCTCCACAAGAGATTTTTTTGGTGCGTTTTCTAGTTGCCTATCTAGGTATTTGGTTGATTGCCCCCAAGAAGCGCTGGGCCGATAGTTGGAAAGATGAAGGGTGGCTGCTCTTGGGTGGTGTAACAGGAGGCTCGTTCTATTTTCTTACCGAGAACACAGCCTTAGGCATTACGCTGGCCACGAATGTCTCGTTTATCGTCTGCACGGCTCCTTTGCTCACTACATTGCTTTCTTTGGCTATCTATCGTCAAGAACGAGCCACCTCCCGTTTGCTGGGTGGTTCTCTGCTGGCCTTGGTGGGCGTAGCCCTAGTCGTCTACAACGGCAGTTTTGTGCTAAAGATTTCTCCTTTGGGTGATTTCCTCACCTTGCTGGCTGCCTTATCCTGGGCATTCTATAGTCTGATAATGAAAAAGATGATTGCCCGTTACCCATCGGCTTTTGTCACCCGTAAAGTATTTTTCTATGGAGTGCTTACCATTTTGCCGGCCTTCATCTTTCATCCCTGGCAATTCCCGTTGGCTGGATTCTTGCGGTGGGAAGTTCTTTTCAATTTGGTATTTTTAGGAGTGGTGGCTTCTCTAGTATGCTATGCCCTGTGGAATGTGGTACTGGTGCGGCTGGGCACTTTGCGGGCTTCCAACTATATCTATTTGAATCCGGTGTTCACTATGCTAGGTTCTTCGTTATTGATAGGCGAACAGATCACACCGATTTCAGTAATGGGAATCGTGCTGATTCTCTCCGGTGTCTATTGGGCTGGTCAGCGCTGAAGTGCTATACCTACCCGCTCCCTACCAACTCCCTACCAAGTCCGTACCAAGTCCAAGTGATAGGGTCTGGAGAAAACACGTGCCGGATGCGGGTCAGAATATTTTATGAACCGGTCCTGATTTCAGTACATTTTCTATAGAAAGGTGTAAAAAGATGGTAGAATCTATGTGCGATACAAATAATTTCAGTAGTTTTGCTCACGATGCAAACAGTGATTATACTAAACAGCATAAACGATTAATTTAAGATAGTTGATTAAATGAGTGAAAAATTCGAAGTAACTTACAGAAAACTGTTTCGTACATACTATGGCAATCTTCTTTTCTATGCCAAGCGCATAGTGGGGGAGGAAGAGGCGGCAGATGTGGTTCAGGATGTTTTTGTGGAATTATGGCACAAAAAAGATACCATCGAAATAGGCGAACAGATACAAGCTTTTCTGTATAGGGCGGTGTATACGCGTGCTTTGAATGTGCTGAAGCATCGGGAAGTAAAAGACAATTATGAAGCGCTTGTGCAGGAAATCCATGAGAAACGAGTGGATTTTTACAGACCAGACAACAATGATGTCATCAAGCGCATGGAGAATACAGAATTGAGAAAAGAGATAGCTGACGCTATCAATGAATTGCCCGATAAATGCAAGGTAGTCTTTAAACTGAGTTATTTGCATGATATGAAAAATAAAGCGATAGCCGAAGCGCTGGGTATCTCACAGCGTACGGTAGAGTCGCACATGTATAAGGCATTGAGACTGCTGCGTAGCAGATTGCAAAATATACATGTACTTTTTTTCATTTTTATACTTAATGAAATAAGTATATTTTTAAGGTACATTGTTTTAATTACATGGTAACTAAGGATAATTACATGTTGGATGAGGTATTAATTGCAAAATTCCTGGTGGGAGAATGCACGGAAGACGAACTACGAAAGGTAAAAAGATGGATGGATGAATCGGATGAACACGCATCGGATTTATTCCAACTGGAAGAAATATATCACGCTGGTAAAATAAATTCTGCCGAACAAACTCTTGAACTGGATGCAGCCGAAAGTCGGTTGTTCCAACGATTGGAGAAAGATTCCCGGCCTGCAGTCAGACTGTGGAGCGTACGCAGATGGATGCAGTATGCAGCTATGCTGATTGGCGTTTTTTTGTTGGGCGGAGCGATGTGGTTCACCGGGCAGCAGTCCGAAATTTGGAGTGAACCCTTGGTGGCTGTATCTACCGGAGAGGAAATCAAACAACTTATCTTATCGGATGGCACCAAAGTGTGGCTCAACAAGCATACCCGTTTCCGCTATCCTGAAACTTTTGAAGAAGAGGGTAGGGAAGTCTATCTGGAAGGTGAAGGCTATTTTGAGGTAGCTAAGAATCCCGCTAAGCCTTTTGTGGTACACAGCAATGCCATGAAGGTGAAAGTGCTGGGTACAGTATTCAACTTAAAGACCGACGAACAGCGTAAGTCGGCTGTGGCCACCTTGCTGCAAGGTGAGATAGAAGTGAAGGGCAATCACGATGAAGGAGGCATTGTATTGGCTCCCAAACAGCAAGCCGAACTCGACGGTATCAACCACCGTCTGGTGGTGCGTCAGCTCACTACCGGTATAGAAAATTGGCACAACAGTTCTTTTGTGTTTCAAGGTGCCGATATCTTTACCATCGGCCGTACCTTGGAGCAGTATTATAATATAAATATTGTGTTGTCGTCCGATTTTAATACGAAAAGTACCTATTCTGGTGTGCTGATTAAATCGGCTCGGATAGAAGATGTATTGAAGGCAATCAACCACGTTATACCAGTGAAGTATAGAATAGATGGACGCACAGTTTATTTGTCGCCTCAATCTTCTATTTAATGTATATATACGAAGAAATAAACGATTTTTTTTAGATAGACATATTTTAGGTATATTTTATAATACGTTGGGAACTAGGACAGTATAACCGTCTTAGTTCCTTTTTTTTTGAAAAAAAGAATTTTTTAAAAAAAAGTTCTTTTTTGAGTAAGTTTATTTTTGGTTTGGATTGTTATAATATAGTACGCTTCCTAGGGTAAATCCTATAGGAAAGGCACGTTAACTCATGTTTAATTTTAAATTTTGTTTATGAAAAACAATCATGTTTCTCATGCCCCATGGATCATGCGGGTTTCAATGATGTTGTTGTTCATGGCATTTTCTGTCCAGTGGACATTTGCTCAGCTGGATTTGAATGTTTCTCAGACCACTCTCGGAAAGGTCATTGAACAAATTAAGTCTCAATCCAGTTACAACTTTTTCTACGACGATAAGCTGGCGTCTTTGTCGGTAGGAAATGTAAAACTATCCAATGCTTCTATCGAAAAAGTATTGAATACAGTGCTCAAAGGAAAGAACATCTCTTTCAAGATCGAAGGAAATGTAGTTTATTTATCAGAAAAGAATCAAACTCCTCAAAACGGTGTTCAGCAAGGTAAGGAACGCACCATTACCGGTACCGTATCCGATGATATGGGTCCGCTGATTGGTGTAAACGTGTTGGTAAAAGGTACTACCGTAGGTGCCATTACCGATATGGACGGTAATTTTACCTTGGTTACTACTGAAGCCAATCCGGTGCTGCAGATTTCTTATATCGGCTACACCACGCAGGAAATTGCAGTGAAGGGTAATACTCCACTGGCAGTGAAGCTGGCTACAGACTCTCAGTTGATTGATGAAGTAGTGGTTACTGCCTTGGGTATCAAGCGTGCAGAAAAGGCATTGAGCTATAACGTTACCCAGGTAGATGCAGAATCGGCTTTGGCTGTGAAAGATGCCAACTTCATAAACTCTCTGAATGGTAAGGTAGCCGGTCTGAACATCAATGCTTCTTCTTCTGGTATCGGTGGTGCCAGCAAGGTAGTGATGCGTGGTTCCAGAGGTATCGAGCAGTCTTCCAATGCGTTGTATGTAATCGACGGTATTCCGATGTATAACTTAAGTTCTACCGGAGGTGGCAAGGAATTTGACTCTCAGGGTTCTACCGAAGCCATTGCTGACCTCAACCCCGAAGATATCGAATCAATGTCAGTATTGTCGGGTGCTGCTGCAGCCGCTTTGTATGGTAGCAATGCTTCTAACGGTGCTATTGTGATTACTACTAAGAAAGGTAAAGTAGGTCGCGTATCGCTGACGGTATCCAGCAACACTGAAATGCTGAACCCCTTTGTAATGCCTGAGTTCCAGAATCGTTACGGTACTTCTGGTACAGATGCCAGCTGGGGTAAAAAACTGAACGATGCCAATTACCGTGGTTACGACCCGAAAGACGATTATATGCAAACTGGTATTATCGGTACAGAAACCGTTACTTTGTCTACTGGTACGGAGAAAAACCAGACATATCTGTCGGCTGCTGCTGTAAACTCTCGCGGTATCATCCCCAACAACAAGTACGACCGTTACAACTTTACATTCCGTAATACTACTTCTTTCTTGGACGATAAAATGAAGTTGGATGTAGGTGCACAGTACGTGATGCAGAAAGACCGCAACATGACCAACCAAGGTATTTATGCCAACCCATTGTCATCGGCTTATCTGTTCCCGCGTGGTAACGATTGGGAAGATTATAAGATGTATGAACGTTATGATTTAGAGCGTAATATCTATACACAATATTGGCCGCAAGGTGGTGGTTCCTTCCGTTTGCAGAACCCGTATTGGATCAACTACCGTAACTTGCGTGAAAACGACAAGAACCGTTATATGTTGAGCGCTGGTTTGAGCTACGATATCTTGAGCTGGTTGAACGTAAGCGGACGTGTTCGTATCGATAACTCTTACAACGACTATACGCAGAAGTATTATGCTTCTACTGAAACAACCATTGCTGAAGGCCAGAACGGTTATTACGGCATTACTCGTATGCACGATAAGCAGACCTATGCAGACTTCTTGGTAAACATCAACAAGAATTTTGGCGACGACTGGAGTTTGACTGCTAATATCGGTGCTTCTTATTCAGATAATATTTCGGAATCATTGGCCGTGAAAGGTCCCATTGCATCCAATGGTTTGCCTAACTTCTTCTCTGTATCTCAGCTTGATAAGCAAACTACTAAACGCGAAGAAGTAGGTTATCGTGAACAGACTCAATCTGTATTTGCTTCGGCTGAAGTAGGTTATAAGAATGCTTATTACTTGACACTGACGGGTCGTAACGACTGGCCTTCTCAGTTGGCTGGTCCTAACTCTAAGCAGAGTTCTTTCTTCTATCCTTCAGTAGGTACTTCTATTTTGCTGTCTGAAATCTTTAACTTGCCGGAAAGCATCTCTTATTTAAAATTGCGTGCTTCTTGGGCTTCTGTAGGTTTGCCTTTCGGTCGCTTCCTGGCTAACCCGACTTTCGAATGGGATCCTTCTACCGGTGCCTACAAGTCACAGGCTGCTTATCCGTTGTATGAATTGAAACCCGAACGTACAGAATCTTGGGAAGTAGGTTTGACAGCTCGTTTCTTGAAGTATTTTAATCTTGATGTATCATTCTATAACACAAAAACTTATAATCAGACAGTTGATGCACAGTTGTCTCCGACAGGTGGTTATAATAAGTTCTATGCTCAGACTGGTGAAGTACGTAACCGTGGTGTAGAATTGTCACTTGGCTTCAAGAACACTTGGAATAAATTCACTTGGAACTCTAACTATACTTTCAGTGCCAATAAGAATAAGATTCTGAGTTTGATTGATGGGTATGTAAACCCGGTTACCGGTGAAACCATTTCTAAAGAACGTTTGGAAGTAGGTGGTTTGTCGAATGCTAAATTCTTGCTGAAAGTAGGTGGCTCTTTGGGTGACCTTTACTCAGTAAAAGATTTGGTTCGCGATTCTAACAACAATATCTACGTAGACAAAGAAGGTAAGGTAGCTGTTAATGAAAAGGCTGGTGACATCTTCTTGGGTTCAGTATTCCCGAAAGCCAACATGGCTTGGCGTAACGATTTCCAATATGGAAATTGGGGTCTGGGCTTCTTGCTCACTGCTCGCTTAGGTGGTGTGGTTTATTCAGCTACACAAGCTGTGTTAGACTCTTACGGTGTATCTGAAGCTTCGGCTGCTGCCCGTGATAACGGTGGTGTATGGGTGAACGGAACCGATCAGGTAGACGCTCAAAACTGGTATACGGTGGTAGGTGCCGACAGTGGTATTCCTCAATACTATACTTACAGCGCAACGAACTTACGTCTGCAGGAAGCTTCTATCAGCTATACTATTCCTAGAGCGAAGCTGAAAAACGTAATGGATATCACCTTGTCATTGGTAGGCCGCAACTTGTGGATGATTTACAGCAAGGCTCCGTTCGACCCTGAAGCAGTGGCCAGCACCGGTAATTATTACCAAGGTATCGACTACTTCATGATGCCTAGCCTTCGCAGCGTGGGATTCAATTTGAAACTTAAATTCTAAAAAAGATACAGATGAAAAAGAATACAATATTACAGTTGGTTGCGGGTATGTTCCTTTTTGGAACTACAGCTTGTACCAGCAATTTCGAAGACTATAATAAAAATCCCCATGAACCCGATACAGAGGATATGGGTGCCGATTTGTATTTGGTGAAAGCACTGGTGCTGAACCTCCAGGACTTGATGATGCCCGAGCATGAAAACTTCGCTCAGTATGTAGAGTGTTTGATGGCTGGTAACTTGGGAGGTTATGTTGCCGACTCTAACTTGGGTACAGGTTGGTCTGGTCGTTATGCCACATTCAATCCTTCTGAAGCTTGGCAGGCCATTCCGTTCAATGATTTCTATCAGAAATTTTATCCTACCTATTTTAACCTGACTTCTCAGAGTCAAGAAGAATTGTACTTGTCATTGGCAGAATTGTATCGTATCGCTGTGATGTTGCGTGTTACCGATACTTATGGTCCTATTCCTTATTCTAAGGTAGGTGTGGCCAATGCCATCAAGTCGCCGTACGACTCTCAGAAAGATATCTATACCAAGATGTTCCAGGATTTGGATAAGGTTATTGCTGTGTTAGGTAAATACGCCAGTCAGAACTTCAGTGCAGGTGCCGATAAAATTTATGAAGGTAACACTGCTGCTTGGGTGAAATTTGCTAACTCTTTGAAGTTGCGTATGGCTATGCGTACTTGCTATGTAAGCGGATTCACTGTAGACGGTAAGACTTCTCAGCAGTTGGCCGAAGAAGCTGTAGCCGGTGGAGTAATGACTACTGCAGCCGACGGTGCTTATCGTAAAGTGGCCGACCACAATCCGTGGCAACGCTTCATGGTTATGTGGAATGATGCTCGCATTGCTGCCGATTTGACTTGCTACATGAATGCTTTCAATGACCCTCGTCGGGATGCCTATTATGGAAAAAATACATTTGGTGAAGTTTCTGGCGACAATTACACAGGTGACAGAAGATTATATGTAGGCTTGCGTCGCGGTATCCGTCAGGGTGAGTTCAATTCTTGGTCGCATGGTTATTCTACTATGAAAGTGGCCGAAAATACTGATATTGTAGTGTTCCGTGCTTCAGAAGTGGCTTTCCTTCGTGCCGAAGGTGCGCTCCGCGGATGGAACATGGGTGGTGATGCCAAGAGTTTGTACGAAGAAGGTATCCGCATTTCTTTCGAGGAAAACGGTATCTCTGAAGGTTTGAACGCATACCTGGCCAACAAAAGCAAGGTGTCTAATTATGTAGATCCTTTGAAAGGTCAAAACAAGCAGGACTATGATTATTCAGCACCGCTTAATACCAATGTGACTGTGGCTTGGCAAGACGGTGATTTCGAACAATCATTGGAACGTATTATCACTCAAAAATGGATTGCCAACTTCCCCAATGGTATGGAAGCTTGGTCTGAATACCGTCGTACAGGCTATCCGAAACTCATGCCGATGGCTGCTAATGAAAGCAAGGGTGTGGTAGACGATCAAGAAGGTGCTCGCCGTATGTCCTATCCGGTAAATGAATACCGTGAGAATAAAGAATATGTGGAAGCAGCTGCTGCTACATTGGACGAGGAATCTAATACGAAAAAAGGAGATACCATGGCCACACACGTATGGTGGGATTGTAAATAATTGGATTTTAAATGACTATTACGAATATGAAAAGAAATATCAGAAACGGCCTGTTCAAGACATTGCTCTCTGGAGTGGTGTTGGTGGCCGCCACTTCTTGCTCGGACTGGACAGAAGTGGAAAGCTTGGAGTTGAATACTCCTACCTTGGAATCTCAGAATCCCGAGCTTTATGCACAATACCTGCAATCGCTGGTGGATTTCAAGAATACAGATCATCAGGTGGTGATTGCTTCTTTCAATAATCAGGGAGGTATACCTACTAACCGCAGTCAGCATCTTTGCGACATGCCCGACAGCTTGGACTACATTTGTTTTACTAATGTCTTGGAAGTAAGTCAGGTAAATAAGGAGGAAATGCCCGAGGTTCGCAAAAAAGGTACCAAAGTCATTGGTCTGATAGACTTCGATAAGATTGATAGTGACTGGAAGGCTATCTTGGAAGCTGAAGCCAACCAACAGCCTGCTCCTGCAGAAGAAGGACAGGAAGGTACAGAGGGTGAAGGCGATGTAGTGGTAGACAATGCTACTCGTTTCATCGAATTCTGCAAGGCTGAAACAACCAAGGCTCTGGATGCCTGCACTGCTTTGGGAGTAGACGGTATCGAAATGAACTTTACCGGATACGATTTGAATTCTTTGGTAGAAGAAGAAGCCATTGCAGCTGAAACAGCCCGTCAGGGTGCATTCTTCGATTTGATTGCTGCCTGGAAAGCTGCGAATGCCGACAAAGAATTGCTGTTCAAAGGACTTCCGCAGAACGTGATGACCAAGAGCATTCTGGCTGAATGCAAATACATCATTGTATATGCACATCATGCAGTAAATCTCTCTCAAATGTCTTATTTGGTTCATATGGGTATTGTGAAGGATGTACCTACCGACCGTTTTGTAATCGGTGTTTCTACTCCGTATAAGACAGCTTCAGGCGATGCCTATGGTAAGTTTGTAGACGGTACTTCCAGTATCATTGGTGCTGCTACTTGGGCTTTGGGTACATCGGATGTATTTACCAGAGTCGGTATCTCTGTAGAAAATATCGAAAAGGATTATTTCAATGCAGCACGTATTTATCCTACATTGAGAGATGCTATCAATATCATAAGTCCCACTGTAAAATAATGATTATCTATGAAAATCAATAAACTATTATTCACTGCTGTAACCGGCTTTGCCGCATTGCTGGTCGGTTGCCAAGAGTATGATGAAGACAAGCATCATTACGACAACCAGCTTTATATTTCATCTTCTATCTTTACGAAAGAAATTAAATTTAAAGCGGGCGATGATAAGGTACAAGATGGTTTGTCTGTAGCTATTGCCAAGCCGGAAGCTTATGACATTAAAGTAATTATGGCGCCGGCTCCAGAATTACTGCCTACTTATCGCATGGCTTACTACGATGAAAATGCCATTTTGCTGCCCGAAGAATACTATTCTATGCCGGAAACTTCTACGGTGATTTCATCGGGTGCTGTGACCAGTGCCAAACTGCCGATTGAGTTCAACAACATCGGCAACTTGGATAGAAACGAAACGTATGTATTGCCGGTAAGTGTGCAGTCGGCCGACGGTATCGGCATTCTGCAGAGTGCCAAGAATTACTACTACGTGTTCCGCGGTGCTTCACTGGTGAATGTGGTTTGTAGCCTTAGCAAGAATAGAGCTTATCCGGACTTCAATAACGATGATCGCTTCAATAATCTAACCGAGAATACTATGGAAATATTGTTCAAGGCCAATGCATTCCCTAATCAGTTGAACACTCTGATGGGTATTGAACAGCATTACTTGCTTCGTTTGGGTGATGCCGGTGTGCCTTCTAATCAGTTGCAAGTTGCTACCCGTGCTGGTAACTTGACCAGTGCTGATTTGACGTTCGAAAGCAACAAATGGTATCATGTGGCTGTAACCTTCAACCGTGGTAATATCAAGGTATACGTGAATGGTGAAGAAAAATATGCAGGTAATGTAAGCATGTCTTCAGTTGACTTAGGTGCTAAACATCATAATGAAGATAATGGCGACCGTGTGTTCTGGGTAGGTTATTCTTATTCTTCAGACCGTTTCTTCGACGGTGTAGTATCTGAAGTCAGAATCTGGAACAAAGAACTGACTGCCGATGAAATCAAGGCTCCAGCTCACTTCTATACGGTAGATCCCGCATCAGACGGACTGATTTCTTACTGGAAGTTCGACGACGGTGCCGGTCAGACGGTCAAAGATCATACAGCCAACGGTTATGATTTGACCATCGAAAAAGAAGCTACTTGGGTGCCGGTTTCTTTGCCTGAAAATTAATTCTTTAACGATTTAACTTATGAATATGAAAAACAATTTGAAATATACCTTCCTGTCAATGCTGCTGTGTGGCATGGCGTTTACAGCGTGCGATGACGATGTGACTGTGGGTCAGGAAGTGAATGAATCTCAATATGAAAATGTCACAAAATTGCAGGGACTGCTGGTAGATCAGTCTACCAATAAGAACAGCTCTGTAATTGAGATGAGAGGCAATGTACACAGCACAGACATATCTTTCCGCTTGTCTAAACTGCCCCAAAAGGGAGTAGATGTAAAGATTGCGGTAGACGAAGCCTATGCTGCCGAATACAATGCTATTCATAATACTACGTATGAAGTATTTCCCGCTGCCAATGTGAAGATTGCCAACGACGGTGTGTTTGTATTGGCTCCCGATGATAAGGCTACACCGAGTATTAAGGTAACGCTGAATGCTTTCGATGGTATGAAGGAAGATAAGACTTACATTGTGCCCATCACGGCTACTTCTAGCACTGAAGGTGTAAGCTTTACTAAAGAATCTCAACACATGGTGTTGCTGGTTACTGATAGCCGCAACAAGCCCAGCAACTTCAAAGGCGACGGTGCTGTGACTATGGTGTTGTATTTCGAGGTGAATGATACCAACCCGCTGAACGCATTGGAATTCTTGACTGAAAGCGGTAAATATTATTTCGATCACGTAGTGCTCTTTGCTGCCAATATCAACTGGGACCCCGTGAAGAAGCGTGTATACTTGGCCAATAACCCCAACGTACAGTTCTTGCTGGATAATAATGAAGAATATCTGCAACCGTTGCGCAGAGCCGGTATGAAAGTGATTCTGAGTATTCTGGGTAACCACGACGAGGCTGGAGTAGCTCAGCTGTCGGATATGGGTGCCCGTGAGTTTGCTAAGGAATTGGCTGCTTGCTGCCGTGCTTATAACTTGGATGGTGTAGCATTCGATGATGAATATTCTGATTATCCTGATTTGGACAATCCTTGGTTGGCTCGTCATTCAGCGTATGCAGGTTCTCGTCTGATGTATGAGTGTAAGTTGGCTATGCCCGAGAAGATTGTATCTCTTTACAACTTGGGAGCTATGTATTCTAATGAACTAGAGATTATTGATGGGGTAGACCCTGGTCAGTATTGTGATTATGCAGTAGCCGACTACGGTGGCGCTGCTAGCCCAGGTACCGGTATGACATTGAAACAATGCGGAGGTATGTCCATCGAACTTCGTCGCGGTAGCGGTGATTTTAGTGAAGAAACTGCTAGACGTAAAAAAGAACAAGGATACGGCTATTACATGTTCTTTGCCTTGGATCCTTCTTTGTATGGTATACAAGTAGAGCGCCTTCAATCTGTATGTAAGGGATTGTACAACGAAGAATTGAAGTATCCTACACATAAATACAAAAAGAACAGTACCGAACGTATTCCGGTCAATGCAGAATAATTAAGTTCAACCAAAGAAAAGTAAAACATGAAATTTTTGAAAAACATAATGATGACATTGTTAGCAGCAACCCTTTTCTGGGGTTGCTCTGACGATGATGAGTCAACAACAGAGGCCAATGCCTCTATTTCGTTGTCAACCGAAGTACTCCAAGCAGAACAAAAAGGGGGTGAAGTAAGTGTAACCGTAACCAGCTCGGCAGATTGGCGGCTGGCTGGTGTGTGCGATTGGGCTCATCCATCCGCTACTTCCGGTAAAAACGGCGATGTAGTAACCTTTACTGTAGATCCTAACGAAGAAAACGTATACCGTAGCTTTACCTTTAAATTCTTTACCGGTTCTCAAGTAGCTCCGTTAAAGGTTGAATCTCAAACCGGTTATATGATGAAACTTATTTCTGAAGAATCGGTATCCATGAGCAGAGATAAAGGTGTTCTTACAGTTAAGTTGAACACCAATATTGAAGAGCCTGTTATTGCGTTTACAGAGGGTGGTGAACAATGGGTAACTTTCTTGAAGCGTGCAGAATTTGGCGGTAAAGTATCTATGCAGTTCGAAGTGGCAGCCAATGCTACTTATAAGAACCGTTCTACTAAGATTACACTTTCTAGTCCGTTGGTAGATAATACTGTAACGGTAGATCTTTTGCAAAAGCAGACTGACGCCATTACTGTAGAACAGAAATCTATAGTTTATGATTTATCTGCAAGAACTATCTCTTTCGATGTGAAATATAACGTAGAGCCTGAGGTTTCTGTACTGAAGGGGCAAGAATGGATTACGAATCAGAAATTATCTGAGCCGGTAATTGGGGAAGATGGCTTGTCTACTGTAACGATAAGTTATGATTTGAAAGAAGCTACAGTAACTCGTGGTGGTACGATTTATATCAAGCAGAAGAATGGTCCTATTTCTCATGAAATAGCTATCACTCAGAAAGATCCTGCAGCTAAACTTGTGGAGATTCCTGATGATAATCTGAGAACAGGTGTTATTAACAGAGGCTGGGCTATTCCGGCAGGGGGTAACAATTGTATTGTGGTAGAAGAAGGTTTGAAAGCTACTTCTTTCCAAAATGATTATTATTCCAATCTTAAAGATTTGAAGGGTATTGAAGCATTCCCGAATCTTACACATCTCTCTTTGGGTAATATAACCCAAATGAAGAAGTTGGATATCTCCGGTTTGCATAAAGTGAAATCGCTTTCTTTCTACACCAATTACAATGTAGAAGAGTATAATTTAGGCGATAATCCTATAGAAAACTTCTCTTTAGGCTATAATTATTTGTATGTGTCTAAACTTAAGATTGTTACATCTTCTATAGATTATCTCAATCTGATGTTGTCTGGCTGGACTACTTCATACGATAATGTAGAATCTATCGACCTTACAGAATGTCCTGCACTGACTAGATTGAATGTAAAACGTGGTCCTAAACTAAAGACACTTTACTTGAAGAAAGGTCATGAAATTCCTACATTAGAAAAGAATCCAGAAACTCAAATCGTATACAAATAATAGGAATTAGATTTTATACCTGAAGGTATTTCATATATTTGGGGGGATTTAGCTATCAATGGCTAAATCCCCCCATTTTTTTGTAGAATATCTCTAGTCTTGTAGTTTGATATTGATTGGTTACTGTTCACCCAGCTGTATCTGTAGTTTTTTTATAAACGCCGCCGTCGTTTATATTTCTCCCTGTAGTTTTTCATTGATGAAACTATAGCTTATTTTAGATAAATCATTCTACATAAAATCTATTAAATAACCCGCTACAGAAATGCAGCTATCTGCTATGCCGGTAGCAGCTATCTGCATCGGGCATAGCAGATAGCTGCTTGGAAAGATGCAGTTTTGATGATTTAGATGATTTTCATTACCTTTGTAGAAACCAATCTGTCAGATGCTTATGAACGACTGTAACCAACCTAAGAGCCAGACCATCCGCTTCGACTGGGCCATGAGACGCCTGCTGCGGAACAAAGCCAACTTCTGTGTACTCGAAGGCTTGCTCACCACCTTGCTGGGCGAGAAAATTGTGATTCAGAAACTGTTGGAAAGTGAAAGCAGTCAAGAGGACTTGAAGAAGACATGAATATAGTTCGTGCCGAAGGGGGTATAGAAGTAGCTCGTTTTCTGAAATCATCCGGCTCTTCCGTCTAGCTGATTGCAGGAGCTACCGGACTGAGCAGAGAAGAAATAGAGGGTTTATAAGTAATGCTACCATAATCAAAACAAAATTGATATAACCCCTGAAAGTTAGACAAAAAACTTTCGGGGGCATATCATTATATGCTAACAGCATCTTAAACACTTTTTTAACGGACTATTATGACAGTTACGGCATAAAATATTTAGGAAAATGTAAAAACATGAGACTGAATGCCAATACTACTTGCAGATAAATTGCCACCAAACACAGAAGTTAAACACTCAAATATACCATACAGAGATTAAAAAAGATGCCATAAATCCTCATCTTTCCAATCTACAGGGAAGCCCATAGCTGCAATATCTATTGATGGAAAATCTGCCAACAAGCCCGAAAGTTGTTCGTTGAAATTATTGTTGGGAGAAACCGAGGAAAGGAAATAGCGGAGCATACACAAGCGATAGTAAATCCTCTTCTTATCCACTTTTGAAGTGTCAATCCATACTTTTGAAGTTTTTCGTGGCTCTGCTGGATTGAGCATAAAGTCCCTGTTCCAAATTCTTGCATGATGGCAGCACATATTGCGTAAGTTGGCAAGTACGGTCAACCATGATGTGAAAACCTGTGGCTTCAGACCGAAATAACCGGAAATATGCTTCATCAGATGATTGCTAGATATATTGGAATAGATATAGTTCAAATTTCCAAAAGACAATACTTCTGTTATCATCCATGCAGGAGGGTATGTTTCAATGAAATTTTGTCGAAAATCCTCAATGTAATCTTCTTTGCTCGAAGCCAGTTCCTTTTCTATGAAGACCAGTGTTTGGTTAAACTTATCTGCATTGGCAAAATATTCCGGCTTTGTTATCCAATACCTATCATTCAGTTCCTGACATCCGATATTTGCCAGTACACTGCGGATGGCTACTTCTATTTTCTCTATCTCGTTGAAAAGAAGGATACGTAATTTCTTATCGAAGCGGTAGAGGGTTAAGATCTGTTCAAAAGTTGTTCCCTCTTTTAGCACCAATTCACTCTTGGGGCTTTTATAGAAAGGGTAAATATATGCGGATAAGCGATGATAACCGATATTCATCAGATAATTTTCACCCTATTCTCATCTTTCATGAGCATTCCCCTTGATTTCAGTGTCTGAACAATCTGTCCCGGAGAAGAATATGGTTTGGCAAAACTAGTTTTCATGCAGGTATAATAAAAAAACGACCCGCCGATTTGAGCATTGTGAAGAGGCTTGGCAGGTTCTAATGCTACAAAGGTAGTAAAACTATTGGAAGTAGCCCAATAATCTGTGTATTATTTTCCTAAAACGTAATAAATGATTGTCTGGAATGTATGTTAACTGAATTATCCTGTATTAGACGGAATATGAGCCGGATTTTAATGCTATTATCATAAAGGTTAAATAGCGGTGCTAAAATGGTACTAAATCGTAAAATCACTCTTATTATATCATTATAAATTACGTAATATCAATCGGACTGAGCAGAGAAGAAATAGAGAGTTTATAAGGGCAAAAAAAAAGGAGTACCGCTGTACTCCAACCTTTGTTAACCTTAAATCTAATACTATGAAAAACACAGTGCAAAGGTACGGCTTTTTCGGTTATCTCCAAATTATTCAAAGAAAATAGTATGTTTTATAACATGCTTTAATATAGCTGCAGATTCATTAAAGGTTTTAGGCTGTGAATTTATCAGTTATCAGTTATCAGCCATTTATGGCGTTTTTCCTGAAAGCTTTATATTATAAGAATAGGGGTATATAGATGGGTATACTTCAGCCACAGTCTTTGATTTATAGACGAATATACGCATTATTGCCGTTTTCCACCGAATGTTTGGTGGTGTCTTTCACGTATGGGCAAAAAAAAAGGAGTACCGCTGTACTCCAACCTTTGTTAACCTTAAATCTAATACTATGAAAAACACAGTGCAAAGGTACGGCTTTTTCGGTTATCTCCAAATTATTCAAAGAAAATAGCATGTTTTATAACATGCTTTAATATAGTTGCAGATTCATTAATGATTGTAGGCTGTGAATTTATCACTATCAAGCAGCTTTTCTAAAAATAATATCTTATATTTGGCATTAATTATTTTAAAAAGTAACTGAAGATTATGGGAACTACAGTAAAATCAACTTTGAAAGTAGGATTATCGGGCATCGTGCTGATTGGTGTGCTGGTATTATTCTTAGCTATGTATTCTATCGAACGGATAGATTCCGGACAGACGGGTATCATTGTGAACCTGGCCGGGAGTGAACGCGGAGTGGATGACGCCAAAGTAGAAACGGGCTGGGTGATGTACAACCGCTTTGTGAAGCAGTTGTTCGAATATCCGGCTTTTGCACAGATTGTAGACTATGAACCGTTTGATATTCAGGATAAGAAGGGTACTATCTTTAAGACCGACCCCACCATTGAGTATTACATAGAACGGGAAAATGCCAAGGTGGTGTTTTTGCGCTATAGAAAGACAACCGAAGAGCTGGAAAAATCGGTGATTCTGACCGAGGTGAAGAATGCCTATAAGGATATTGCGGGATTATATGAGACAGACTCGTTGATTAATAATCGTCCTGCCTTTGAGAAAGAGGTGGAAAATCTCCTGAAAGAGCGTCTCAGTCTGCGTGGGTTTACCTTTAGTAATATTCAGTCGTCCGTCAAGCCGAATGATGTGCTGCAGGCAGCTATTGATGCCAAGAATACGGCGGTGCAGAATGCCTTGAAAGTGGAGAATGAGAAGAAAGCGGCTATTGCTGAAGCCGAAAAGGTGGTGGCGGCTGCCAAAGGTAAGGCAGATGCCAACCGCATTTTGCAGCAATCCATTACACCGGAACTGATTCAGCTGAAAGCGGTGGAGAAATGGGACGGTAAGCTACCTCTTTCCACCAGTGGTAATACGCTTCCTTTCTTGAAACTTCAATAATCTCTCAGACTCATGAAGCAGTCGTTGGGTGTGTGGGCGTTCTGTCTGCTGGGTTTGTGGGCCTGTGAGCAGGAGGAAAGAGGACTGGCCGACGGAGAAGTCGTCTGGTCATTGTCGAAAATCGTGTTGCAGGAAGTACAAACTTTGGATGCGATTCCCGTCACGCTGACGCAGACGTATCTTTATGAAGAGAATGCGCGGCTGGTGTCCTATCAGATGAAGCAGCAATATGCGGCCGTAGAGCCAGAGGAATTGACAGGAGGTCTTACTCTGACGTATCACGACCGGGAAGTTACGGTGAAGGATGAAATAGGAAATGAGTGGGTTTATGCGTGGAATGCAGAGCTGCAAGCGGCCGATGCTTGTGTGTATCGCAGCATCGGAGGCAGTGTGCGCAGCTATGTGTTTACATACAGTGGGGTAGCAGGAAAGACCTATCTTTCGGGAGTGACAGAATACCTGGAAGATGCCGGTCAGCCTTTTGCTATGCTCGAAATCGATTATTCCAATCCGGAATATCCGCTGGTTACGAAGCGCATGTATGAGGAGGTACAGCAGTTCCGGTTAGATTGTTCGCTTGCGGATGGGGTGCCCAATCCGGCACAGTTGCCGGTACATTTCTACACCGAACTATATCCGCTGTCGTTTCATCATGCAGCCTTGTATGCCCGTTTGCTGGGCGATGCGCCCGATGTGTTGCCCCGATGTGTGCAGACGCTTGGCAGCCCGTATCAGGAACAGTGTACGTACGAATATCAGTTGAAAAACCATTTGCCTGTATCTTGTAAGATTGTACATTCTGAATGGGGGACGCGAACGGTGTCTTATCTGCTGGAGGAATAGAGGGTAGGATAGGTATGGGCAAAAAAAAAGGAGTACCGCTGTACTCCAACCTTTGTTAACCTTAAATCTAATACTATGAAAAACACAGTGCAAAGGTACAGCTTTTTTGGTTATCTCCAAATAAATCAAGAAAAAAGCTGTGTTTTATAACATGTTTTTGCTAAATCGTCGGCTTTGTTAAGGCTTCCTAAGGATTAAACGGGGGCGATAGAGGGTATTTAAAAATAAATTATCTTTGTATTTCTGAAAAATGAAATCGTAAAGTATATGTCCGAAGATATTGTTCTTACCCCCATGATGAAGCAGTTCCTGGAACTGAAAGCCAAGCACCCCGATGCAGTGATGCTGTTTCGTTGCGGTGACTTTTATGAAACGTATTCTACCGATGCCATTGTGGCTTCTGAAATCTTGGGTATTACCCTGACCAAACGTGCCAACGGCAAGGGAAAGACCATCGAAATGGCCGGATTTCCGCATCATGCGCTGGAAACGTATCTGCCCAAACTGGTGCGTGCCGGTAAACGGGTAGCTATCTGTGATCAGCTGGAAGACCCGAAACTGACCAAGAAACTGGTGAAGCGGGGAATTACTGAACTGGTTACTCCGGGGGTGTCTATCAACGATAATGTGCTGAATTATAAAGAGAATAACTTTCTGGCTGCGGTACATTTTGGGAAGAATAACTGTGGAGTGGCTTTTCTGGACATCTCTACCGGTGAGTTTCTTACGGCCGAGGGTACGTTCGATTACGTGGATAAACTATTGAATAACTTCGCTCCGAAAGAGGTGTTGTTTGAGCGTGGTAAGCGTTTGATGTTTGAGGGTAATTTCGGCAATAAATTCTTTACTTTCGAACTGGAAGACTGGGTCTTTACCGAAACTACGGCACGCGAAAAACTATTGAAGCATTTCGAGGTGAAGAACTTGAAAGGATTTGGAGTGGAACATCTGAAAAACGGTATCATCGCTTCCGGGGCTATTCTGCAATACCTCATTATGACGCAGCACACGCAGATAGGTCATATCACTTCATTGGCTCGTATCGAAGAAGAGCGTTACGTGAGGCTGGATAAGTTTACGGTGCGTAGCCTGGAGTTGGTGGGCAGCATGAACGAAGGGGGAAGCAGTCTGCTGAACGTAATCGACAAGACCATCAGTCCCATGGGAGCCCGTCTGCTGAAACGCTGGATGGTGTTTCCACTGAAAGAGGTGAAACCCATTAACGACCGTCTGAATGTGGTGGAGTATTTTTTCCGCCATCCGGATTTCAAGGAACTGATAGAGGAACAGATGCATCGGATAGGCGATTTGGAACGTATTCTGTCGAAGGTAGCTGTGGGGCGTGTCAGTCCGCGCGAAGTGGTGGCACTGAAAGTGGCACTGCAAGCCGTGGAGCCTATCAAAGCAGCCTGTGCCGATGCCGATAATGCCAGTCTGAACCGAATAGCCGAGCAATTGAATGTCTGCCAGTCTATCCGCGACCGTATAGACCGTGAAATCAATAATGATCCGCCGTTGCTGGTTAATAAAGGCGGGGTGGTGAAAGAAGGGGTGAATCCGGAACTGGATGAGCTGCGCCGCATTGCCTATTCGGGCAAGGATTATCTGTTGCAGGTGCAGCAGCGCGAGAGTGAACTGACGGGTATTCCCAGCCTGAAAATAGGCTATAACAATGTGTTCGGCTATTATATTGAGGTGAGAAATGTACATAAGGACAAGGTGCCGCAGGAATGGATCCGGAAACAGACATTGGTGAATGCCGAGCGTTATATCACCCAGGAACTGAAAGAGTATGAAGAGAAGATTCTGGGGGCAGAAGACAAGATTCTGATTCTGGAAACTCAACTCTATACCGACTTGGTGCAGTCGCTGAACGAATACATTCCTGCCATTCAGATTAATGCTAACCAATTGGCACGTCTGGACTGTTTGCTGGCGTTTGCCAACGTAGCCCGCGAGAATAATTATATCCGCCCGGTAATAGCCGACGATGATGTGCTCGACATCCGGCAGGGACGTCATCCGGTCATCGAGAAGCAACTTCCGGTGGGAGAAAAATACATCGCCAATGATGTGATGCTGGATAGTCAGACTCAGCAGGTAATCATCATCACCGGACCGAATATGGCGGGTAAGTCGGCCTTGCTGAGGCAGACGGCATTGATTACACTGCTGGCTCAGATTGGTTGCTTTGTGCCTGCCGAGAGTGCCCACATCGGACTGGTAGATAAAATCTTTACCCGAGTGGGGGCCAGCGATAATATTTCGGTAGGTGAATCTACCTTTATGGTGGAAATGAACGAGGCGGCCGATATCTTGAATAATCTTTCATCCCGAAGTCTGGTGCTGTTCGATGAATTGGGCAGAGGTACCTCTACTTACGATGGTATCTCTATTGCTTGGGCCATCGTGGAGTATATTCACGAGCATCCTAAAGCCAGGGCCAGGACACTCTTTGCTACGCACTATCATGAACTGAACGAGATGGAGAAAACTTTTCAGCGCATCAAGAATTACAATGTGGCGGTGAAAGAGGTGGACAACAAGGTGATTTTCTTACGCAAACTGGAACGTGGAGGCAGCGAACACTCATTCGGTATTCATGTGGCCAAGATGGCCGGTATGCCTAAAAGCATAGTGAAGCGGGCAGGGGTTATTCTGAAGCAATTGGAGAGTGAAAATCGCCAGGGAGGAACGGTGGCAGGAAAGCAACTGGCCGAAAGCACTGCTTCGGCTGGAGGTATGCAGCTGAGCTTCTTCCAGTTGGATGACCCTATATTGTGCCAGATTCGGGATGAAATTCTGCATCTGGATGTGAATAATCTGACACCGCTGGAGGCATTGAATAAACTTAATGACATCAAGCGTATAGTCAAGGGGAAATAGCAATCTATTATCATTTATTTTATATACCATGAAAAAACTTTTATGTTCAATGCTCTTGCTGGGGGGGTGCGTATTGCATACCGTAGCACAGGATTATTACGAGAAACATCTGGTGTTTCCTCCGGAAGCTACACTGAGTGAAAAGGTGGAGATGGCTGCCAGATTGGTGCCTACCGAGCAGCAGTTGAAGTGGCAACAGATGGAACTGACGGCTTTTCTGCATTTTGGTATCAATACGTTTACTGGCCGTGAGTGGGGAGACGGAAAAGAAGATCCGGCTTTGTTTAACCCCGTCTCGCTGGATTGTGAGCAATGGGTACGTGCCTTGAAAGCCGGAGGATTTAAAATGGCTATTCTGACTGCCAAACATCACGATGGTTTCTGTCTGTGGCCCACCAAGACTACTAAGCATTCGGTGGCATCTTCTCCTTGGAAAGATGGGAAAGGCGATGTGGTGCGCGAACTGCGCGATGCTTGCCGCAAATATGGACTGAAATTCGGGGTATATCTCTCTCCGTGGGACCGCAATGCGGAATGCTATGGCCAAGGGGAGGCGTATAATCAATTCTTTATTGAACAATTGACGGAACTCTTGACCAACTATGGCGAAGTGCACGAGGTGTGGTTTGACGGTGCCAACGGTGAAGGACCTAACGGAAAGAAACAGGAGTACGACTGGGAGGCTGTGGAGCAGACTATTCGCAGGTTGCAGCCTAAGGCAGTAACTGCCATCATGGGGGATGATGTGCGCTGGGTAGGTAATGAGAAAGGCATAGGACGTGAAACAGAGTGGAGCGCTACGGTATTGGCACCGGGTATTTATACCCGTGCAGAGGAACAGAATCAGCGACTGGGTGTATCGTCCACGGCTCAGGATTTGGGTGGACGAAAAGTATTGGCCGATGCAAAGGAGTTGTTCTGGTATCCTTCCGAAGTAGATGTTTCCATCCGTCCGGGATGGTTCTATCATACCGACCAGGATAACCAGGTGAAATCATTGGCTCATCTGGCCGATATTTATTTTCAGTCGGTAGGATATAATTCGGTCTTGCTGTTGAATATTCCTCCCGATAAGAATGGCTTGATACATGAAACGGATGCCCGAAGGTTGGAAGAGTTGGCCACATATCTGCGTCATACGTTTGATGATAATTATCTGAAGAAGGGGAATGCTCGCTGGATGGCCAGATCGGGCGATTTTAAGGAGTTTCAGGTAAAGAAGAATGCTTTGGTTAATACTTTATTGATACAAGAAGACATTGCTAAAGGACAGCGTATAGAGCGTTTCTTGCTGGAAGGCTGTGTGGAAGGTAATTGGCAAAAATTGGCCGAAGGTACTACGGTAGGGTATAAGCGGCTGGTACGTTTTGCTGCCTGTCAGCCCGACAGTATCCGACTGACGGTTCTTTCTGCCCGTGATGAGGCTCGTGTATTGCGTATGGGGTTGTATTATGCTCGCCAGCTGATGGAGCAGGATACTAATGTGGCGTTGGGTAATGTGCCGTCGGGGCAGTGTAGCATAGTAGGAGGCAACGAAGAGAGTGCCAAGGCTATAGATGGTGACCGGAACACGGTATGGCGTACGGATGGATTGGTGCCTCTGGTAGTGGATTTGGGTCAGGAAGCTGAAATTACCGGTTTTACGTATGCACCGGCTGCCGATGACCACCTGGAAGGAACGCTGTATAAATACGCATTTTACGTGAGTCGTGATGGGGAATCCTGGACTTTGTGCGATACCAACGGTGAGTTCAGCAACATCATGCATAATCCTGTACCCTATGCCGTGCAGTTCGAGCGTAGTTATCGAGGACGTTATGTAAAGTTGGTGCCTCTGGCCGAAATAGCTGGAAAATCATCCACCTCGGTAGCTGAATTAGGGGTGTTTGCAGTTTATTGAAAGCGTCTGTCGCCTATCAGGTAAGTATATAACAAGAGGCGTGCTAATCTGCCCATACGCAGACTTGCACGCCTCTTCTTATTTTATAGCCGGTTATTCTTTCTTTAGCATTGTCAACGGTCTTTTATTTCTTCTTTCCGTAGAAGCACATAAAATACAGGCCGATAATTACAAACGGCACGCTGAGCCATTGTCCCATATTGAATGTCATACTGTCTTCAAAGTTCACCTGGTTTTCTTTCAGAAATTCGATGAAGAAACGGAAAACAAAGATTTCGGTAAGACACAGCCCGAAGAAAAAGCCCCGGTGATAGGTCTGCTGCCGTTTATACAGATACATCATACCCAAGAAGAAAAGGAAATAGGCCAAGGCTTCATAGAGCTGTGCTGGATGACGTGGAACCATATCCACTCTCTCGAATACGAAAGCCCAGGGCACATCCGTAGCTTTTCCGATAATTTCAGAGTTCATCAGATTGGCCAGGCGGATGCAGCAGGCTGTGATGGGAGTGGCCACGGCTATCATGTCGAGCACATCCATGTAATGCATCTTGGTCTTTTTACAATAGAGCCACAGGGCGATAATCAGGCCCAGTGTGCCGCCATGGCTGGCCAGTCCTTCATAACCGGTGAATTTCCATCCGCCATCAGGCAAGAACTTAATGGGTAAAATCATTTCCCAGAAGTGGTGTAGGTAATAGTCGGGCTGATAAAACAAACAATGTCCCAGCCGCGCACCTATCAGAATACCAAAGAAACAGTAGAACAACAGGGGGTCAAACAGCTCGTCGGGTATTTTCTTGTCCCGGTATTGCCTCTGCACCACGAAGTAAGCCAGAGCAATTCCTATCACCCACAGTAAGCCGTAGTACCGGAGTGAGAAACTCCCGATGTGGAAGATTTCCGGATCGGGATTCCAATGAATGGTCAGCAATGATATCATATCTCTGGAATATTATACGTTGAAGCGGAAGTGCATGATGTCACCGTCTTGCACCACATATTCTTTTCCTTCTACACCCATCTTGCCGGCTTCGCGAACGGCTGCTTCACTGCCGTATTTGATGTAGTCTTCATATTTGATTACTTCTGCCCGGATAAATCCTTTCTCGAAGTCGGTGTGGATTACTCCGGCGCATTGCGGAGCTTTCCAGCCTTTGCGGTAGGTCCATGCCTTGACTTCCATTTCGCCGGCTGTGATAAATGTCTCCAGGTTCAGCAGGCTGTAGATGGCTTTGATAAGGCGGTTGCAGCCGCTTTCTTTCAAGCCCAAGTCTTCCAGGAACATTTGCTTTTCCTCGTAGGTTTCCAGTTCGGCAATGTCGGCCTCGGTCTGTGCAGAGATGATAATCAGTTCGGCATTTTCTCCCTGAATGGCTGCGCGTACCTGCTCCACATATTGGTTTCCGGCAGCCGCACTGCTGTCGTCCACATTGCATACATACAGCACCGGTTTGGTGGTCAGCAGAAACATCTGTTTGGCACACTGCTCTTCATCTTCGTTGAGCAGTTCCACGGTACGTGCGCTTTGTCCCTGTTCCAGTGCATCTTTATAGCGCAGCAGCAGGTCATATTCTATTTTGGCTGTTTTGTCACCGCCCACTTTAGCTACTTTTTCCACACGTTTAATGCGGTTTTCCACCGTTTCCAGGTCCTTCAGTTGTAATTCTGTATCAATGATTTCCTTGTCGCGTACGGGGTCTACCGAGCCGTCCACATGAACGATGTTGCCGTTGTCGAAACAGCGCAATACGTGTATGATAGCGTCGCACTCGCGGATATTTCCCAGAAACTGGTTACCCAATCCTTCTCCTTTGCTGGCTCCTTTTACCAGTCCGGCAATGTCTACAATGTCGCACACGGCGGGTACGATTCGTCCCGGATGCACGATTTCGGCCAGTTTGGTGAGGCGTTCATCGGGCACGGATACTTGCCCCATTTGCGCGTCGATTGTACAGAATGGAAAGTTGGCTGCCTGCGCCTTGGCGCTAGAGAGGCAGTTGAAAAGAGTTGATTTCCCTACGTTGGGAAGTCCTACTATACCTGCTTTTAATGCCATAATAAATGTATATATCTTAGATGATTTGTTATTATTCAGCTTATTGGTGGCAAAGATACGTTTTTTTTCCCTTTGATGGGATAGGGTGGACGGGTTTCATGTTCATTTTATCTTTTCCGGTGAATCTCGATGTGCGGGTCTATGAAATGTGGATGGAAGGTAGTACTTTTGCAGTTCGAAATACAAACTAATTTTAGATAGATTGGATTAATTATGAATGTAAAAGCCAAAGGTTATGCGCTGGGTGCCGTAGCAGCTGCTTCTTACGGCATGAATCCGCTGTTTGCCTTGCCTTTGTATAAGGCAGGTATGGACCCGGATTCTGTGTTGTTTTTCCGTTATTTGTTTGCCATTCCTCTGTTGGGCATCATGCTGAAACTCCGGGGTCGGAGTTTCCGGGTTCAGAAGACGGAGATTTTTCCGTTGATTGTTATGGGGCTGCTGGTGGCAGTGTCTTCCTTGACGTTGTTCGAGAGTTATAACTACATGGATGTGGGCATTGCTTCTACTTTACTGTTTGTTTACCCCATTATGGTGACTTTGATTATGGCACTGGTCTATAAGGAAAGGCTGACGGTGCAACTCGTTATCTGTATGCTTTTGGCATTGGTAGGTATAGCTTTGCTGTATAAAGGGAGCGATGGGGCTACCTTAAGTCTGGTGGGCACGCTGTTTGTCTTTGCTTCTTCTTTATCTTATGCCATCTATATTGTGGGTGTGAATAAGAGTGCTTTGAAAGATATGGCCACGTTGAAGGTTACTTTCTATGTGTTGCTTTTTGGTGTATCGCTGTTTGTGGTTCGTCTGTTGATGAAAGGGCAGTGCCATGTGCCTGAGGTAGATCAATGGTATCTATGGGCCAATCTGGTGGCTTTGGCTGTGTTTCCTACGGCTATCTCTTTCCTCTGCACTACCGGTGCCATCCAATATATCGGTTCCACCCCTACGGCTATTCTCGGAGCCTTGGAACCCGTTACGGCCGTATTTTTCGGTGTAGTGGTTTTTGGCGAGACGCTGTCACTTCGTGATATTTGTGGTTTGATATTGATTATTACGGCAGTAACCTTCGTGATAGCCGGAAGTAATATCACTACTTATCTGGTGAGATTTCGCAAGCTGTTTCCCAGAATTCCTCTGAAGCGTAAAGGATAAGAAGTATTTTGTCACGTAGCCTTGTTGTGCTTCTCAAGGCATCGCAGGAAATTAAAAAAATAAAAAAACGGGATGCATCACGCACCCCGTTTTTTTGAGTTTTAATAAAAAAGGTTTTTATTATTTTGTTGAGAGTATTAGTTAAATTTTTAGAGAGAGTTTTCTAGAGAAAGTAATTATTACATGTTGGGGTTATCCATGGTAACTGTCATTTCAGGAATCAAAGCATATTCCCCTTTTCTTTTGTTCCACTTGTAGTAAGTAGTAGTAATGGACTTTCCCTGATATGCATAGCGGATGCATACATCTTTTTCCCAAGTATGCTTGGTGTTGTTCCATTTTAAAGTTTCATTTTCAGTCATACGTTTCTGGTCGTCATACTTGTAGTTGTACTTCATGTAATTGGCCAGTAGACTACCTTCTGCTTTATAAACTGTCTGACCTACCATCACGCCATTTACTTCTTGCGAATTGTAAATTAGGTTGTTTTTGTTGTCAGCAGATGCATTCATACCACAAACTAAGAGAAGAGATGATAAAATCAAAGTTTTTAAAGTTCTCATGATACTTTTATTTAATATTTATAATTTACAATTTTCTATCTTGTTTCTTGATTTCGGGTGCAAATGTACGACATTTATTTGAATTACATATAGTGCAACAATAAATTTATGTCATTATGTCAATGCATAGTAGGCGTGTATAATTTCTTTTTGACAAGATATATAAATAAAAGAATATCCGGCTGAATCGAAGCCGGATATTCTTTTATGCAAACTGCCAATAGATTAGATTTCTTTGGTAGCTTTCTGATTGTAAGTTAAATATTGTTATATGCAGATTAATGGGCCTCTAGCCAATTGTTTCCCCAGCCACAATCGGCTTTTAGAGGCACCTGCATGGGGTATGCTCTTTCCATTTCTTCGATAACAATTTTTTCTACAAGCTCTTTTTCTGCCACTGGAACGCTGAAATTTAGTTCATCGTGTACCTGCAGAATCATTTTAGCTTTTAGATTGTAACTTCTGAAGCGTTCATCGATGCGTGCCATGGCCACTTTGATGATGTCGGCTGCGCTTCCTTGGATCGGTGCATTGATGGCATTTCGTTCGGCATATCCTCTTACCACAGCATTTTTTGAATTGATGTCTGGCAAATAGCGTTTGCGCTGGAAGATGGTTTCCACATAGCCGTTTTCACGTGCCACCAGGATGCTTTTATCCATATACTCCTTTACTTGCGGGTAGGTCTGGAAGTATCCTTCTATTAATTCTTTCGCTTCTTTGCGGTCTACATTCATTCTTTCGGCCAGTCCGAAAACCGAAATTCCGTAGATGATGCCGAAGTTGGCAGTCTTGGCTTTGCGTCGCATATCGCTGGTTACCTCTTCTATATTTACCTTATATATTTTAGCAGCTGTAGCAGCGTGAATGTCGTGTCCGCTACAGAAGGCATCTATCATATTCCGGTCTCCGCTCAGGTGAGCCATGATGCGTAATTCTATTTGCGAATAGTCGGCCGAGAAGAACAGGCAGTCGTTGTCGGGTATGAAAGCCTTTCGAATTTCCTTTCCGTCTTCATCGCGGATGGGGATGTTCTGTAGGTTCGGGTTGCTGCTGCTCAGTCGTCCTGTAGCCGTAACGGCTTGGTTAAACGAAGTATGGATGCGCTGGGTGCGTGCATTGATAAGCAGTGGCAATGCATCAATATAGGTGCTCAAGAGTTTTTTCAGTCCTCTGTGTTCCAATATCTTTCCGATGATGGGGTGTTTGCTGCGCAGGCTTTCCAGCACTTCCTCACTGGTTACGTATTGTCCGGTCTTGGTTTTCTTGGCCTTTTCTACTATTTTCAGTTTGTCAAAAAGAATTTCGCCTACCTGTTTGGGTGAGGCGATGTTGAAAGTTTCACCGGCCAGTTCATAGATATGGTTTTCTATCTGTTGTAACCGTTCCGAGAAATGTTCCGAAGTTTTCTTCAAGGCTGCAGTATCTATGCGTACTCCATTGGTTTCGATATGCACCAATACGGGTACCAGCGGCATTTCTATGTCATAAAAGAGTTTTTCTACCTGTTGTTCCTTCAATTCTGTTTCCAGCACTTCTTTTAGTTGCAGAGTGATGTCAGCGTCTTCACAAGCATAGAGATAGACTTCTTCTGGTGCCAGATCGCGCATGTTTTTCTGGTTCTTTCCTTTAGGACCTATCAGTTCTTCTATGTGAATGGTTTCATATTGCAGATAGATTTCTGCCATATAGTCCATGTTGTGTCGCAGTTCTGGTTGTAGTACGTAGTGCGCCAACATGGTATCGAAGAGTTTGCCTTTTACCTGTACTCCATAATTTTGTAGCACAATGAGGTCGTACTTGATATTTTGTCCAATCTTGCACGAATGCTCGTTTTCATAGAGAGGTTTTAATCTATTTACAATTTTTAAGGCTTCTTCTCGATTATTAGGAACAGGTACATAATATGCCCGATTTTTTTCATCGCTGAAGCTCATTCCTACCAATTCAGCCTCCATGGGTTCAGTTCCCGTGGTTTCCGTATCTATTGCGAGATTTTTCTTTGTAAGTAACTTTTGAACTAATTTGTCTATTTTATCCTCATTATCAACGAGTTGATATACTACATCCTCCTTATTTAATCGCTTTAGATTTGAATATTTAGAATCATCTGTCCAGTTGTCCGTAGAATTTGCAAACAAATCGCCTTGTGCATGGCCGGTAGATTTTCCGTCATGTGAATTTGTCTGTGCGAACAGTGTTCCGGCAAAGAGGTCGGGATTTTGTGTAGAGGTCCCCGTTGTTTTTTGCGAAGCGGGTAGGGGAGAACTGTCTTTTCCCAGCACCCGCTGAATCAGTGTCCGGAATTCCAATTCTTCAAAGAGCGTCCGTAGTTCTTCCTCCTTGGGCTCTTTCCGCATCAGCATTTCCATATCCAGTTCGATGGGCACATCTGTTTTGATGGTTGCCAGAAATTTAGAGAACTTGATTTGCTCCCGGTTATTTTCCACTTTTGTCTTCAATGCCCCTTTCAGTTGGTCGGTATGCTCCAGCAAATTTTCTATGCTTCCGAATTGGGCCACGAGTTTTTGTGCCGTTTTTTCGCCTACACCGGGACATCCGGGAATATTGTCGGAAGCATCGCCCATCAGACCCAGCATGTCGATTACTTGCAAAGTATTCTCAATATCGAATTTTGCTTTGATTTCTTCGGTGCCCATAATTTCGAATCCACCGTTGTGTTTCGGTCTGTACATGTATACCTTATCTGAAACCAACTGACCATAGTCTTTGTCGGGAGTCATCATGTAGGTAGTAATTCCCTGCTTGCCAGCTTGGGTAGCCAGCGTACCGATTACATCATCAGCTTCGTATCCGGGTACTTCCAAGATAGGAATCTGGTACGCGCGGATTACATTTTTTATAATAGGTACCGACCAGCGAATCGCTTCAGGCGTCTCTTCTCGTTGGGCTTTATACTGTTCATAAGCTTCGTGTCTGAAGGTAGGTCCCGAAGGATCGAAAGCTACCCCAATATGTGTGGGCTGTTCTTTTTTCAGCACCTCTTCCAGCGTGTTTACAAATCCCAGTACAGCCGACGTATTAAATCCTTTAGAGTTGATACGGGGGCTTTTGATAAATGCATAATAAGCCCGGTAGATGAGTGCATAAGCATCCAATAAAAAGAGTTTATCTGTTGAATTCATATATATTAATTCTTTTTTTCTTGGTAAAAATACAAAAAAATACCGTATTAAGCGTTTTATTACTACTTTTGTACTCAAATAGTTATTTATGGACGTTTTATCACTCATTAAAAAACCGATTGTTACTGAGCTGGAAGAGTTCAAGACGCTTTTTAGTGACACATTATCCAGTTCCAATGCCTTGCTGAATAGTGTGTTAGACCACATTTCGCAACGAAGTGGCAAGAGAATGCGTCCGATCCTCGTATTATTGATGGCGAAGTGTTGTGGAAAAGTGACTCCCGCCACCCTGCATGCCGCTATTGCCTTGGAATTATTGCATACTGCTAGTCTGGTGCACGATGATGTAGTAGATGAAAGCAATGAACGTCGCGGGCAATTGTCTGTCAATGCCATTTTCAACAATAAAGTATCTGTCTTGTCGGGTGATTACCTGTTGGCCACTGCTTTGGTTCAGGTATCGCAAACTGCCAATTTGGAAATTATCCACACTGTTTCGATGTTGGGGCAAGAGTTGGCGGAAGGAGAATTGCTGCAGTTAGCCAATGTAAGCAACCAGGATTTTTCGGAATCAGTCTATTTCGATGTGATTCGTAAAAAGACTGCTTCTCTGTTTGCTGCATGTACCAAAGCCGGTGCTTTATCTGTGGGTGCTTCCGATGAAAAGGTGGAAATAGCCCGTTTGTTTGGTGAATACATCGGCATCTGTTTCCAGGTGAAAGACGATATTTTTGATTATTATGAAGCCAAGGAAATAGGCAAGCCTACTGGCAATGACATGCGAGAGGGAAAGATTACGCTTCCTGCTCTTTATGTACTGAACACTACCCATGACGAAGAGGCATTGATGTGGGGAAAGAAGGTAAAACAAGGAACGGCTTCGACCGATGAAATAGAGCATTTGGTAGCCTTCACAAAACAGCATGGCGGAATAGACTATGCCGTTTCTGTGATGCAGGCTTATCGCGAGAAAGCTTTGGCGCTGCTTGATTTCTGTACGGATGCAGCAGTCATACAGGCCTTGACAGCATATTTGGATTATGTAGTGATGCGGAATAAATGATGCCGTTCACTTTCAGCATAAAAAATACCTGCAACCGATGAAAGGTTGCAGGTATTTTTTTTAGAGTTTCGTGTTGACAAACTGATTAAAACTTATTCAGGAATAATCTTTCAACAGTTTCTTAGAAGAATTTTGTTTCTTCGCCTAAGATATCCGAGAGCAGGAGATTGGCCAGACGGCTTGTTCCCAGACGGAACAACTGGTTGGTGAGCCATTCTTCGCCCAACACCTCTTTAACGATGGTATAATAAATCAGCGCATCCTTCACACAGTTGATTCCACCTGCCGGTTTGAAGCCAATCTTGGTGCCCGTCTGTATGTAGTATTCTTTAATGGCCTGGCACATCACATAGGCAGCTTCCGGAGTAGCAGCAGGTTGTTGTTTGCCTGTAGAAGTCTTGATAAAATCAGCGCCTGCATACATCGATAAGATGGAAGCTTTTTTAATATTGGCAGCCGTTCCCAGTGCACCGGTTTCCAGAATCACTTTCAGGTGGTGGTCTTTACAGGTAGCTTTCAATTCCTGGATTTCATCGCACATCTCTTCATAGCTACCGTTCAGGAATTTGCCTACAGAAATCACGATATCTATTTCGTCTGCCCCTTCCATGATGGCCATGGCTGTTTCTGCCACTTTTACCTCCAGGAAAGTTTGTGAAGAGGGGAATCCGCCCGACACACAGGCAATGTTTACATCCTCCACTTCCAGCGTATCTTTTACCACTTCTGCAAAATTCGGATACACGCAAATGGCCGCTACATTTTTAAGGTCGGGATATTTTTCATCGAACAGGTTTACTTTCTGAGTAAATTTCATGACGCTTTCATCGCTGTCTTCACTTTTCAGTGTAGTGAGGTCGATGCAGTTGAACAGAAATTTTTTCACCTCTACCGTATCATTCTCATCCACCTTTTCAGCGATTATTTTCGCCACTTGAGCAGCTATATCTGCATCGTTGAGCTGCGTATTGTACTTGGCTAATGCCGCCTCATACTTGTTTTGGGGGGATACATTTTTCTCCATAACTCAGTTGTTTTTTTGATGTAACATACAGGTTTATTTTAATTTCTCGTTGTTCAGGTGTCGTTTGTTGTCCCGCCGGGTCTTTTTTTCCAGCGAGTCCTGAAAGGCCCGGGTGATATCCGTACCCGTTTGGTTGGCAATGCAGAGCAGCACCCATAACACATCGGCCACTTCTTCTGCCAGGTTGTCTTTTTCTCCTTCCTTAAACGACTGGTCGCCGTATTTCCGAGCCATGATGCGAGCCAGTTCGCCCACTTCCTCGGTCAATACAGCCATATTGGTCAGTTCGCTGAAGTAGCGCACACCGTATTGCTTTATCCATTGATCTACCAGTTCCTGTGCTTCTTTCAGGGTGGGTGAAAACGTTGGTTCCATAGGCATCTTATTCTTTACGTTTCGTATCTATACAGATGGTTACCGGCCCATCATTCAAGAGTTCCACCTTCATATCCGCTCCAAATTCTCCTGTTTTCACAGGCTGTCCTAAAGCCTGGCTCAAATCTTTGCAGAACTGTTCATACAGGGGGATTGAGATTTCCGGTTTGGCTGCATGTATGTATGAAGGGCGGTTGCCTTTCTTGGTAGATGCGTGCAGGGTGAATTGGCTCACCACCAGAATTTCTCCTTCGATATCCGTTACAGAACGGTTCATCACTCCGTTTTCATCGTCGAATATGCGTAAATTCACAATCTTCTTGCACAGCCAGTCGATGTCTTCCTGACCGTCGGTTTCTTCTATTCCCACCAGAATCATCAACCCTTTTCCGATGGCCGACTTGCAATTTCCATCAATGGTAACCGAAGCATGTCCGGCTCGTTGTATCACTACTCTCATTCCATCCTTTTATTTAGTCCAACAACAAAGATAAGAATTAATTTGTTTTCTTCTTGAAATATTCCTCAATGATTTTACCTTTCGCCTTTCCCACTACCTTGCTCACCTCTTCGGCCGAAACCTCTCGGATACGTTTCACACTTTTGAATTCCTTCAGTAAGGCTTGTTTGGTCTTCTCGCCTATACCTGCGATGGCATCCAGTTCAGAGCCCGTTTGCCTTTTGCTTCGTTTATCCCGGTGAAAGGTGATGGCATACCGGTGTACTTCGTCTTGAATCTGAGTCAGCAGTTGAAACAGCGGAGTGTTTTGTTTCAGCCCGATAGTCTGCGGTGGAAATCCGTAGAGCAGTTCCGATGTGCGGTGTTTGTTGTCCTTTGCCAGACCCGCTATGGGAATGGTCAGTTGCAGTTCCTCCAGCACTTCTTTTACGGCGCTCATTTGTCCCTTTCCACCGTCGGTAATCAAGAGGTCGGGCAGAGGGGTACTCTCTTCTATGGCCCGCTGATAACGCCGTCGTACCACTTCTTTCATCGAGGCATAATCATCCGGTCCTTCCACCGTCTTGATGAGGTATTTCCGGTAGTCTTTTTTCGAGGGCTTTCCGTTGACAAAGACCACGCATCCGGCCACCGCATCCGCTCCTTGAATGTTAGAGTTGTCGAAGCATTCTATCCGTATGGGCGGCGAATCCAGGTGAAGCAATTGCTGTATTTCTTTCAGCAGACGCATGCTTCGCTGTTCAGGGTTCAACTTATCTGTTTGTTTCAAACGATCCAACTTGTATTGCTTCACATTGAGTAACGACAGCTCCAGAAGTTTCTTTTTATCCCCTTTGACCGGAATGGTAAAGGTGACATTCTTCAGCTCAATATCGGGCTCAAAGGGTACGATGATTTCGCGCGACAGACTCTGGTACCGTTCACGCATTTCAGCGATGCCCAATGCCAGCAACTCCTCTTTGCTTTCATTCAGCCGCTTTTTATATTCAAATGTGAAAGCCTGGTTGATGGCACCGTTCGTAATGTGCAGATAATTGATGAAAGCACTGTTTTCCTCGGTATCCTCTTCGATGGAAAACACATCGATGTTGTGAAGCACGTTGCTTACCACTTCCGATTTCGCGCGATAGTTTTCCAGCAGCACATACTTTTCCTTTATCTTCTGCGCCTCTTCAAAGCGCATTTCTTCGGCCAAATCCTGCATTTGTGTCAGCAGCATTTGTTCCACTTCTTTCAAGTTTCCCTTCAGAATCTCTTTGATTTCATCGATGTTCTTCTGATACTCTTCCAGGCTCTGCTTGCCTACGCACGGCGCTGCACAATTCTTGATGTGGTATTCCAGACACACCTTGAATTTGCCCGCACGGATGTTTTCGGGCGTCAGATTCAACTTGCAGGTGCGTAGCGGATACAGTTGCTTTATCAGTTGCAATACCGCATTCATCGAAGGCAGGTGGCTATACGGTCCATAGTACACCGACCCGTTACGAATCACCTTTCGCGTCTTGAACACCCGGGGGAAATACTCGTTTTGCACACAGATGGAAGGATACGTTTTGTCATCCTTTAGCAGCACATTGTAGCGCGGCTTGTACTTCTTGATGAGATTATTCTCCAGCAGCAGCGCATCCTCCTCGCTGTTCACCACGATGTAGCGAATGTCGGCTATTTTGCTGACCAGCACCCGCGTCTTTCCCGGCTCGTGTTCTCTGTTGAAGTAAGACGACACCCGCTTCTTCAGGTTCTTGGCTTTCCCCACGTAGATAATGGTACCCTCGGCATTCAGGTACTGGTAGATTCCCGGCCCGTCGGGCAGGTTGAGCACAATATTTTTCAGGTAATCGTTTGTTCTGAGTTCTTCTATCATGGCAGTACGATTGAAATGATTAAGACGCAGATTACGCGGTTTAATCGTGTGTTGGAGGATGTTTTCCTCCTTGCATCATCCGCATAATCTGCGTCCGGTTCGGTAGAGACGGCACTTGTCCGTTAGGGAGTATGGTACCTGTTTATCGTCCCTTTTAGAGCGACAGTACTGTTTCTACTTCTATGTCTTCGTCGAACAGTTTTCTTCCTTGCAGTTCTTTCAGTTCGATGATGAAGTTTGCCATCACCTTTTTCGGGTTCATTTGCTTCACCAGATTACAGGCTGCTTTCATGGTGCCTCCTGTAGCCAGCAGGTCGTCGTGCAGCAAGATTACATCATCTTCATTGATGGCATCTTTGTGCATCTGAACGGTATCCTTTCCGTACTCTTTATCATAGCTTTCTTCGATGGTTTCGGCAGGCAGCTTGCCCGGCTTGCGGATGGGCACAAAGCCTGCTCCCAATCTGGTGGCAAGGATAGGCCCCATGATGAATCCTCTCGATTCGATGCCCACTACCTTGGTAATGCCCTTGTCCTTGTACATCTCGTACAGCGTATCCGATAATTCTTGTAGTGCTGCGGGGTCTTTGAACAAGGTGGTGACATCATAAAACAGAATACCTGGAATGGGGAAATCGGGTATTTCCCGAATGCTTTTTGCGAGTGTTTCTTTGCTCATAATCAATATCTTTTGTTTATTTGTTGAATCATTTGTTTCACGTGGAACGGCCCGGTTTTATCGGCCGCATAGCACCAGCAACACGTTGATGTCGCTGGGCGACACACCTGGTATTCGGCTGGCTTGGGCAATGGTTTCCGGGTCTATCTTTACCAGTTTCTGTCGGGCTTCGGTAGACAGAGACTGGAGGTTGGCATAATCAAACTTTCCTTTGATTTTGATACTTTCCAAACGAGCCAGCTTATCTGCTATGATTCGCTCGCGTCCGATGTAGCCTTCATATTTAATCAGAATTTCCGCAGCTTCCATGATTTCCTCTTTTCTCTCGGTAACCTTATCCAGTTCCCGTTTGAAGGCGCTTACATGTTCAGCCATGTTGCCGATGGTGATTTGCGGGCGGTTAATCAGATCTACCAATTTGCATCCTTGACGCAGCGGAGTAGTACCCAGTGATTCCAACACCGGATTGATGAGAGCCGGTTTCATGGAGAAGTTGCGTGCAAAGTTTACGATGGATTCGATGGATTCCCGTTTTCTTTTCAGCAGCTCATAGCGGTCGTTCTTGGCCAATCCCAGCTTCCAGGATTTTTCGGTCAGTCGCATATCCGCATCATCCATGCGGAGCAGGATGCGGTATTCGGCGCGCGAGGTAAACATACGGTAGGGTTCATCCACACCTTTGGTCACCAGGTCGTCGATGAGTACGCCGATATAAGCCTCGTCGCGTGCCAGGGTAAAGGGCTCTCCACCGTGGCAATTGATGTGCGCATTGATACCCGCTATGATACCCTGTCCGGCAGCTTCTTCGTAGCCGGTGGTTCCGTTCACCTGTCCGGCAAAGAACAGATTCTTGATTTTCTTCGTTTCCAACGTATGTTTCAGTTGGGTAGGGTCGAAGTAATCGTACTCAATGGCATAGCCCGGTCGGTACACCACCAAGTCCTTGAAGGCCGGAATCTTCTTCAGAGCCTCCAACTGGATGTTCATTGGCAGTGAAGAAGAGAAGCCGTTCAGATAAAGTTCCTGGGTGGTTTCTCCTTCCGGTTCCAGGAAAAGCTGATGCTGTTCCTTGTCGGGGAAGGTTACGATTTTGGTTTCTATACTGGGGCAATAGCGAGGGCCGATGCTTTGAATCTGTCCGTTGAAAAGGGGAGAATCGGCCAGTCCGTTGCGCAGAATCTCATGCGCTTCTGCGTTGGTGAAGCACGTCCAGCAGGGCAACTGTTTCAGGTGCCGCACCCCCGTGTTCATGAACGAGAATTTATGGAAATCATTTTCTCCTTCCTGTATTTCCATCTCCTCATAATGCACGCTTCGTCCGTCTATTCTCACCGGTGTTCCGGTCTTCATGCGTCCGTAGGTAATGCCGTGCTGGGCGATGGATTCGGTCAATTGATACGATGCCGGTTCTGCCATTCGTCCGCCGGGCAGCATGGTTTTTCCCACGTGCATCAGTCCGTTCAGGAAAGTGCCCGCAGTCAGGATTACGCACTTGGCACGGAACGTTACGCCCCATACCGTTTTTACCCCCTTCACCTCACCGTCTTCTACGATGGCTTCGCACACGGTATCTTGCCAGATATGCAGGTTGGGGATATTTTCCAGAATCTCCCTCCAGGCCCAGATAAACTTGGCCCGGTCGCATTGTGCACGCGGACTCCACATGGCCGGTCCTTTCGAGCGGTTCAGAATTCTAAACTGGATGGCCGTGCTGTCGGTCACCAGTCCGGTATAACCACCCAAGGCATCGATTTCGCGTACAATCTGTCCTTTGGCAATTCCTCCAATGGCAGGGTTGCAACTCATTTGGGCAATCTTGTTCATGTCCATGGTGATGAGACACGTCTTCGAACCAAGATTGGCCGCTGCTGCCGCAGCTTCGCAACCGGCATGTCCTGCGCCGATTACAATCACGTCGTATTTAAACTCCATTCGTTCAGATTATTTTTATGGCTGCAAATTTACGAAAAAAGTTGTGGTTCTGAGATGGTGTGTTTAGAATAGTTGTCCGATTCCTTATTTTCTAATTCTTCAGAATGGCGTATTTCGCCCCGTTGGTCGGGCCGGCTTTGAATTTTAAAACGTTTTTCCGTATCTTGCTGAAAAGTAGGCGAATATCAAAATGCTTACAAAAAAAATAGAAAAAATCAGCTTTGTTCGCTTTACTTTCCTGTTTTTTGCGGGTCTTATATACAGAGCGCCCCTTCAAAAGGCGTTCTACACAGCAATAAAGAAAGAAATACAGTAGGATAGTTATGAAACGATTTACTAAAACATATCAGCAATGGCAGTCCACGATAAGGAGATAGTTCATGCTTTGAAGCATTCGCCCGAGCAAGGGTTCCGGCTGCTGATGGCTGCCTATAAGGAACCCATCTATTGGCATATTCGTCGGTTGGTGGTATCGCATGCCGATGCACAGGATGTGGCACAGGAAACGTTTGTCCGTGTGTTTCGTCATTGGAAACAGTGTGAAGGGCAGTACTCCTTGTCGGCCTGGATCTACCGCATAGCCACGCATGAAGCACTCCGGCTGTTGGAACGCCGGCAGCAGGAGCAAATCTCTCTGGAGGGAGCCGAGGCACAAGTGGCCTCCTTGGCAGCCGACGAATACTTCGACTATACCGATCTGGAAGCAGTGAAGTTGCAGCAGGCCATCCGTTCCCTGGCTCCCAAGCAGCAGGCCACTTTCAACTTGCGCTATTACGATGAGTTGGGGTACGATGAAATAGCGGCCATCACAGAGTCTACCGTTGCAGGAGCCAAGATGAATTATCACCTGGCCAAAGAGAAGATAATAGAGTATATGAATTCGCATGATTGAAAGAATATGAAGCAGGATTTTAATTTGGATAAAGTAGGGAAGCGGATGCCTTATAGCGTTCCCGATGGATTCTTCGAGCAATTGGAGAACAACGTTCTGCATGAAGTGCAGCTACAGTCGCTGCCGGAAAAGGGCGAAACCGCCCGGCATACGCGCAGACTGACTGTCTGGATTCGTTCCATAGCAGCTGTGGCTGCCACGATAGCCTTGGTCTGGCTGGGTGGAACACAACTGCACGAGCGTCAGCAAGACTCCATCAACGAAGTGGAACAGGCGTTTGCCGGTCTTAGTACAGACGACCAGGCATATATGCTTTCCGTCTACCAAGATGATTTGTTTATGAATGATTAAAATAACCCTTTAATGTAACAGAAGTATGAAAAAGAGAAGTATTTTCAGTATGATGCTGGGCTTGGCCCTGCTGATGGCATTGAGTGTAAACGTGCAGGCGCAGAACTGTAACCGTCCGTGCCCCCAGGCAAAGAATCGTGCCCAATCGTGTGTACAGGCACCCAACTGCAAGCGACCGAACATGCCCCGTGAAGAGCTGGCTCAGGTACAGGCCAAACACATGGCTGTAGACTTGGGTTTGGACGAAGCTACCACACAGCGTTTTGTAGAAGCGTATTGCCGTTGTCAGAAAGAAATTTGGAACTTACGTCCGCAGTATGGCAAGGAACGTAAGAAACCTTTAGCTTCGGCTACGGAAGAAGAAATCGGGAAAGAACTTCAAGACCGCTTTGCTCACAGCCGTAAGATTCTGGACATCCGGGAAAAGTATTACAAGGAATACAGCCAGTTCCTGACGCAGAAGCAAATCAAGCAAATCTATCAGCGGGAAAAGAAGATGATGAACTGCCTCTCTGCCCGTAAGAAGAATGCCAAGAAGCGTTAAGATTTGCTCTGTTTCCACTTCATATCCACTCCGAGTCCTACCACTCGGAGTGTGGATATGAGGTGGTTAGGAGAAGAGCAGGAGAGAGGGGTTATTTATTGGTAGTATAGACAGATATATCTTTTTATCCTCCTTTCTTCCAGCAAAATCCAATCAGGAATTCTCGTCCCCTGATGCGTTGCATACACTGTACAGAGGTCAGTTCATTATGTATATTATAACCATACTCCTTTTTATTCAGCAAATTAGTAGTCTGTACATATATCTCAAAGTCTTTCCAGCCGTAGGTCAGTTTGGCATCCAGCATCCATGTATCTTTATAATTGTTTTCAGTGATTTCATTCCGGTAGTATTCGCCGGAAAGCGTGAAAAAGAGATTCTTGACAGGCCAGAAGTTCAAGTCTGTGGTATGCAGCCAATTGTCCAGACTCTCGTTTCCTGATATTTCGCTTTCCAAACGAGAAAAACTATAGCTGACTTTGTACATCCAGTCCATCCAATTACAGGGCTGTCCGCTGACCTCCAGAGCCATATTTCCGGCGGAAATCCGGTAATCCACCGCTTGTCCTTCTGTAATGAGTGCCATGTCCGACAGTGAATAATTGGCGTTTAGCGCCACAAAGCCTTTCAAAAAATCCAAACCCTTGCTGGCATTTCCCAGCACCAGCCATGATTTGGAAGACACGGGCGCGTATTTATAGGAATACATCAGATAACTGTCGGCAAAGTTCAGCTGCCTTTGGTAAGGCAGTTCATTCCATGCATGCAACACATTGATATTGGCAAAAAACTCAGCCAACGTGTATTTATAGTCAAGGCTTCCCATAACTGATTTGTATTTTTCCCTGCATATATATAGCTTCTGCATACAGGTTGGAATCGTTTAGCATACGTCCTATTGCTTCTACATTTTTATAAATGGAATCTGCTTTCGTATACCAAGACTGAAGGTAATACATGAATCCCAATTGGTTGTAAGCCCTCCCCAGTAATACATGATTATTAGATTGCCGGGCATACATGATTGCCTTGCTGTAGTTTTCCACAGCATGTACCGGTTCTTTCATATCTCTATAGACACTTCCTAATAAATAATAGGCTCTGGCTTGTAAGGCTGTATTGTGCCGTTTGTTGAAATATTTAATGGCTGTCTGTATGAGTGAATCATCTTTCTGAATGATGAAATTTTTATCGCGAGCCTGTGTCAACAGAAGAATATAATAGGCATAATCTGGCATCGTATTAATTTGTTGAGGATTTATAGATTCGATAAGTTTCAGCGCACTGTCCGGTCTGCTTTCCATCAATGAATCAATGGAGGTAAGCGTAGGGCTGAATGCATCGTGTCTGGAGCACGACGCAAGAATAAAAAGAAAGAATAATGCAATATATAGTAGTGATTTCATAGCTTTTGTTTACTTATTGTGTGCAAATGTAATTGAATAAACCGATTTTTCAAATATAAAAATCCGGAGAAGCTAAGCGAGAACTATAAACGACGTCGCCGTTTGTATAAACAGCACTGCCGTTTGTATAAACGGCGGTGTCGTTTGTATAAGCAGCAGTGCCGTTTATAGTTTTATCTCAGCTTCTCCGGATTTGGAAACAGGCAATAAAGAACTTAGGGGATAGCTTTCCGCATTTCCAATGCCTTGTTTTCGGCTTCTTCCATGATTTCGCGTTCGCCCGGTCCTTTGTCGTTGATGCCGCAAAGGTGCAGGATGCCGTGGATGATGACGCGGTGCAGTTCGCGCTCGTAATCGTTGCCGGCAAACTGTTCGGCATTGGTGCGCACGGTATCCAGGCTGATAAATAGGTCGCCGCTGAGGCGGTTTCCCTCGCAATAGTCAAAGGTGATGATGTCGGTGTAGTAATCATGTTGCAGATACTGGCGGTTCACCTCCAGAATCTTCTCGTCCGAGCAGAAGATATAGGCTATCTCTCCTACACGTTTTCCATAAGTGGCTGCTACAGCCTTAATCCATTCCGTAGTCTCACGTTTCTTGATGGCGGGCATATCCACGCCGTCGGTCTGGTAACTAATCATTGTATGTAAAGTTTTGGTTTATTCATAGAAAAACAAATAGCTGATGAAGATGGCAGCGATGATGCCCGAAAGGTCGGCCAGCAGTCCGCAGGTCACGGCGTTGCGGGTGCGGGTGATGCCCACGCTGCCAAAGTATACGGCCAGGATATAGAAGGTGGTATCGGAGGCCCCGCGGGCCACGCAACTCATGCGCCCCACCAGCGAATCTGCCCCGTATTCTTTCATGGTGTCTATCATCAGTCCGTTGGCGCCGCTGCCGCTGAGCGATTTCATCAGGGCGGTGGGCAAGGCTCCCACAAAACTGGTATCTACTCCCAGCAGACCGACCAGCCAGCCGATGCCGTTGACCACCCCATCCATGGCTCCCGATGTGCGGAATACGGCAATGCCTACCAGAAACGCCACCAGGTAGGGGATGATACGTACGGCGGTGGCAAAGCCTTCTTTCGCTCCTTCCACAAAGGCATCGTACACATTGATGCGTTTTTTTACTCCCCATAGGATGAACACCAGGATGATGCTGAACAGGATGATGTTGGCAGCCAGCGTAGAGTAGGTGCCCATGGCCTCTTTGCTTACCTGGGTGGACAGTCCTATCAGCGAAGAGAAGCACAGGGCAATGCCGCCCAGCAGGATGAGCACCGGACGGCAAAGCAGGCGGATGCCTTGCGACCAGCTCACCACCGTAACCCCTACCAGTGTGGAGATAGTGGTGGTAAGCAGCGTGGGGATAAAGATGTCTGTGGGCTGGGCCGCCCCCATCTGTGCCCGGTACACCATGATGCTCACCGGAATCAGAATCAGTCCCGACGTATTCATCACCAGAAACATAATCATCGGATTAGTGGCTGTATCTTTCTGCGGATTCAGCTCTTGCAGTTCCTTCATGGCTTTCAGCCCCATAGGGGTAGCGGCATTGTCCAGCCCCAGCATATTGGCCGACAGATTCATGAAGATGCTTCCCAGGGCCGGATGTCCTTTCGGTATGTCGGGAAAGAGGCGGCAGAACAAGGGGCTCAGCCAGCGGCTCAACGCTTGAATCATGCCGCTTTGTTCGCCGATTTTCAGAATGCCCAGCCACAGTGCCAGTACCCCCGTCAGCCCTAAAGAGATTTCGAAGGCATTCTTGGAGGAACTGAAAGTGGCGTTGACCAGTTCGGTGAAAATGGCGGTATCGCCCCCAAAGAGCAGGCGGAAAGACGCTGTAAGAAATGCGATGACGAAGAACGCCACCCAGATATAACTTAGTACCATGGTATCAAAACGTTTTTGCAAAAATACGGATTACTTTGGTAGTTTTGAGCATTGCCAGTTGTTTTTGTACTTCTTCTGTACGATTTATGCCTTTCTATTTCCTAAAAGATGGTTTACTTTGTATAGGTATAGTTATGCCTTGCAGGTACGACTGTCTGGTATGAATTTAAATAAAAACCTTAAATAGAAAAGATGATGGATTTTTTGAAATGGAAAGTAGGAGCAGGTTTGCTCCTTGGCTCTTTGTGGTCGGCCGGTGTGGCGGCTCAGATTGTGAAGAACGAGCGTCTGCTCTCTTTCGAGGAACCGCAGGCTCCTGCCTATCTGGAAGCAACGGCTTCTGAACTGGGCATCAGTGACGAACATTACAAGGATGGCAAGCAGAGTTTGAGCTGGACTTTCGAGCCGGGAGCAGTGCTTACCATGAAACGCGATTTGAAGTTTGAGTATAAGGACCCCACCGGAAAGGATTTGTATCTTTCGGCATTTATCGTGTGGGTGTACAACGAAGAAGCGCAAGACAAGCAGATAGAGTTTCAGTTTTACAAGGATGGCAAGCGGTGTACGTCCTTTCCCTTCGGTATCAATTTTACCGGATGGCGGGGAGCCTGGGTGTGCTACGAACGCGATATGCAGGGCACGCCGGAAGAGGGGATGAACGAACTGCGTATCGTGGCTCCCGATGTGAAAGGCAAGCTGTACTTCGACCACGTGGTGACGGGCAGCAAGGTGGACGCCCGTCAGCAGACAGCCGATGTGCAGGTGCCGTTCGTGAACAAGGGTACGCAAAACCATTGGCTGGTGATTTACGAGCACTCATTGTGGAAACCGGAGATTCCGCTGGAAGCGATGACCGAACAGAAGAAGGCCGAAATGCACCGGATAGAAAAACGTTTCGTGGATATGCTCTATACCCCCTCGAAACTCACCGAAAAGGAACTGAACACCTTGCGGAAGAAGTACGGTTTCTATCAGATTACGTATAAGAACGGCAAGGTGAGCGGGGTGCCTGTATTCATGGTGCGCCAGGCAGAAGCCTACGAGCGCATGATTCCGAATTGGGACAAGGATATGTTTACCAAGCTGGGCGTGGAGATGAAGGAGTATTTCGACCTGATGCGCCGCATAGCCACCGCTTATCGCAATGCGCAGAAGCCGGCCGATAAGGAGGAACTGAAACAGATGTTCATGGCCATGTACGACCACATTACCGACCAGGGAGTGACGTATGGCAGTTGCTGGGGAAATATCCATCACTATGGGTATAGCCTGCGCGGATTGTATGTATCTTATTTCCTGATGAAGGATGTGTTGCGCCAGGCAGGACGCCTGGAAGAGGCTGAACGCACGCTGCGCTGGTATGCCATTACGAATGAAGTATATCCCAAGCCTACGGTGAACGGTATCGATATGGACTCTTTCAATACGCAGACGCAAGGACGCATTGCCAGCATTCTGATGATGGAAGATACACCGGAGAAATTGCAGTACCTGCGTTCGTTCTCGCGTTGGATAGATTATGGTTGCCGTCCGGCCGACGGATTGGCAGGAGCCTTTAAGAAAGATGGAGGGGCCTTCCATCACCGCAACAATTATCCGGCGTATGCCGTGGGCGGACTGGATGGTGCCACAAACATGATTTATCTGCTGAGCGGTACGCAGTTCAAGGTATCTGAACTGGCACATGAAACGGTGAAGCGGGTACTGATGACTATGCGCTTTTATTGTAATCTGCAACAATGGCCGCTTTCCATGTCGGGACGTCATCCCAATGGAAAGGGAAAACTGATTCCCATGCAATATGCGGTATTGGCTATGGCGGGTACGCCCGACGGGAAGCAAAGCGTAGATGCCGATCTGGCTGCTGCTTACCTGCGACTGATTTCGTATACGCAGGCTCCCGATAAGGATGCGCCCGATTATATGCCCAAGTCTTCGGTAAAGGAAGAAATGAAGATGAAACAGTTGTTCGAGGCTCAAGGTATCCGCGCGGAAGAGAATCCGCAGGGCAATCTGGCCTTGGGATATGGGTGTGTATCGGTGCAGCGTCGCGACAACTGGGCAGCTGTGGTTCGCGGACATTCCCGTTATCTCTGGGCTGCCGAGCATTATTTGCCGGCCAATTTCTACGGTCGCTACCTGGCTCACGGCAGTATGCAGATTCTTACGGGTAAACCTGACGAAATGGTAACATTCAAGACCAGCGGCTGGCAGGAAGCCGGATTCGACTGGAACCGCATTCCGGGAGCTACTTTCATTCATCTGCCTTTCGAGCAACTGCGTGCCCGGGTAATGAATGTGGATAAATTCTCTGGAATGGAAGAAATGCTTTATTCCGACGAGGCTTTTGCAGGTGGTTTGTCGCAGGCCAAGACCAACGGTAATTTTGGTATGAAGCTGCACGAGCATGATAAGTATAACGGTACGCACCGTGCCCGTAAGTCGTACCACTTCTTCGACGGTACGATTGTATGCCTGGGTTCGGATATTGAGAACCAGAATGCTGATTATCCTACGGAAACTGCTGTTTTCCAATTGGCGGCTACCGATGCGGATAAATTGAAATACTGGGAGGTCTTCCAAAGCAACGGACAGACTTTCCTCGACCCGAACGGGGTGGGCTATTTCATTCCGAAACAGGGCATGAAGAATGTGCGTTTTGAAAAGAACTTCCCGCAAGTAACCATTGGCGAACGCAGCACCAAGCCTACGAAGGGCAACTGGGTATCGCTGACGTTCCAGCATGGCAAGGCTCCCAAGGGCGCTTCGTATGAATATGCCGTATTGCCGCGTACCGATGAAGCGGCACTGAAGCAGTTTGCCAAGAAACCGACTTATAAAGTGTTGCAGCAAGACAAGCAGGCACACATTGTAAGCTGTCCGGCCGACCGGATTACTTCTTATGTATTGTTTGAAACTCCGCAGGCATTGCCCGCCGGCTTGTTGCAGAAGGCCGATACTTCGTGTTTGGTGATGATTCAGGAGCAGAAAGACAAAGTGCTGCTGACCGTAGCCCAACCCGACCTGGCTCTCTATCGCGGACCGAGTGATGAGGCTTTCGACGAGAACGGCAAGCGCATCGAGCGCAGTATCTATTCTCGTCCTTGGATTAACAATCCCAGCGGTGAAATCCCTGTAACTGTTACCTTGAAAGGAAACTGGCAGGTAGAGGGAACTCCGCTTTGTCAAGTTATTTCGGCAGACAAGAAGCAGACTGTCTTGCGCTTCCTTTGTAAGGATGCTGCCAGCTTTGATGTGGAACTGAGAAAAGTAAAATGATTATGACATTGAAAAATACTTTTCTGGCATTGGCTGCATTGGCTCCCGCTTGTGCGGGAGTCGCTCAGCAGCGGCCCAATATCTTGTATATTCTTACCGACCAGCAGACGGCTACGGCCATGAGTTGCATGGGGAATACCGATGTGCATACCCCCAATATGGATCGCTTGGCAGCAGCCGGTATCTTGTTTCGTAATGCGTATTGTTCGGCACCACTGAGCGGACCTTCGCGTGCTTCCATGTTTACGGGCTATACCTCGCACGAGATAGGTTTGGCCAAGAATAATATTCCTATGCCCGATTCGGTACGCACGCAAACGCTGGGTACGCTGATGCAGCAGGCAGGCTATGAGTGTGCCTATGCCGGCAAATGGCACGTGCATACGGCTTCCATGCCCGACGGTGAATTTGGCTTCCATACCCTGCATCCGCACAACGATAACGGATTGGCAGAGGCTTGTGTGGATTTTCTGAACCGGTCGCACCGGAAGCCCTTCTTTCTGGTGGCCAGTTTCGACAATCCGCACAATATCTGTGAATATGCCCGCAGCCAGAACTTGCCTTTTGCCGAATTGACCGAATTGCCGCAAGACGAATGGCCGGGATTGCCACCTAATTTCGCCAAGAATCCCTATGATGCCGATGTGCTGGATTATGAGCAAAGTCTGAACTATTCGGCTTATCCTACCCGTAATTTTACACCCGACCAATGGAGACGCTATCGCAGTGCCTATTTCCGACTGGTGGAGAAAGTGGATGCCGAGATAGGAAAGATAGTAGATGCTTTGGACAAGCGGAATCTCTGGAAGAATACGGTGGTGATTTTTGCCAGCGATCATGGCGACGGTATGGGGGCGCATCGCTGGAATCAGAAATCGGCCCTGTACGAAGAGGTGGTGAATGTGCCGTTTATCGTGTCTTTGCCCGGCAAGAAAAATGCAGGGCGGGAACTGCCGCAACTGGTGAATGCCGGGGTGGATTTCTTTGCATCGGTTTGTGAATGGGCAGGCATTGACCTGCCGGCCCACCGCTACGGAGTATCATTCAAGACATTGGCAGAACAGGGTAATGCAGAGGCAGTTCATCAGCCGTTTGTGGTGACAGAGACGATGTTTGACAAAGGAAAACAGACGCGTGGCTGGATGGTGCGTACCCCTCGTTATAAATACGTACTCTATGATAAAGGGGCTTACCGCGAGCAGTTCTTCGATATGGAAAACGATCGGGGAGAGATGCGCAATCTGGCCATTGAGAAGAAATATCAGCAGCAGATTCTGGAACACCGCCAGTTGCTGCAGGAATGGATGAAGCTGCACCACGTGGCGCAAATCCGTCCGGAAGTGCATTTGATTCCCGGGATTATTCCTCAGCAGAACAATTCTCAAAAATAACTCTCAGTAAAAGCAGGAATAGTATTTAAACAGTTTCTAAAAAAAGCCGATGACTCTTTTCCAGTCATCGGCTTTTTTTTATTCATCGTTTCAACGCTCGAATCAAAGTTTGAACAGCCGTCTGATAGGTATCCAATCGGTTGGCTTTATGGATGGCTTTTTTGGCTTTCCGGTCTGCATAGGGAAGCAGATATTCCCAGAACCCTTTCATCTTGCCCAGCAGTTGTAAATCGCCTCCTTGCAGCCGGTTTCCATAGTGTGAAAACACATCTTGATGCAGAGACTCAATTCGTTCGGCCATTTCTGCTTTGGAAAGAGTCTTCCCTTGCTGAAACTCCAAAGCAAGGGCAGGATTGGCTAATAATCCTCTGCCTATCATAATGCCGGCCAACTTGGGAAAGCGTTCGATTATCCGGTGGATATCTTCCACAGTCAGCACATCTCCATTATAGAAGAGGGGATGTCGGCATGCTGTATAAAATGTTTCAAATGCTTCTAAGTCTACCTCTCCTTTATATTGCTGTTTACCGATTCGGGGATGCAGAATCAGGTGCGACAAGGGTAATTCATTCAGGAAGGGGAGTAAAGCCAACGCTTCCTCGTTTCTTTCCCATCCCAATCGCATTTTTACAGAAAACCGCACGGTGGGATATGTCTCAATGGCTGTAGACAGCAGTGTTTTTACTTCTTCCGGGTAAGGCAAGATGCCCGAACCGTTGTGCCTTTTGGCCAGCATTGGAAAGGGACATCCCAGATTGATATCTACCTGCTGATACCCTTTGGCCAGAAAAGCATCCATAATCTGTATGAGTTTTTCCGGGTTGGGGGCGATGAGCTGCGGAATGAGTTTCAGACACCGGTTGTTTTCGGGCTCAATGTCGCGAAGATCTTTCGGGCGCACTTCCCCATGCTCTACTCGTGCAAAGGGGGTATAATAATACTCTACGCCTCCAAAAAAGCGTGCATGAGCCTGCCGATATACGGCATCTGTATATCCCTGCAGTGGGGCAAAATGAATGGGGTATGCGTTGAATGTCATATTATCTATCGTAGTAAGTTATGGTTTTTCCAGGCTGAACACCACCGGTTGGCCATGTTGGCAGCGGATGGTAAGTACCGTATTGCCTTCCTGATTGGTCAGACTTACCTTATTGTTGGCTTTCTGTATCTTCCACAGGCCCTTCAGGGTTATCTGTTTTTCGATGACGCGGCTGGGTTCTTTGGTGGTATATGTCTTTTCACTGATGTTCAGGTTGGGGTCGCATACACTGAACTGCACTTCTTTTCCTGTTGTGCGGTGCATCACCATGGTTTCGGCAGGAAGAGCGAGCAAGTATTCAGAATGAGCCGGTTCCATCGCTTCGAATACGGCATAGGCTGTGGTGCCGCTTTCTTTGTCGGCCACGATATGTGCCTGCTGATTACATTGAATCACCTCATACGTATCTTGTGCCTTCTGTTTCAGCTGTTCCTCAGTGGGCTGAATCCATACCATATATTCATAAGAAGCGTTCTGCGGGGCTTTGCCGTGGTTAATCCAGGCAGAAGAGAAATCGCCCTGTGTGGGCTTCCGGGTCTTTTCATGCAGCGATTGCTGGGTGGCAATCTGTACGTTTACTTCTCCTTGCTTCACGAAATAGTGATTCTTATAGCCATCTTGCAGGTGTACCGGCTTTTCGGCCGTAGCTTGCAACTGTTGTTGCAGGCCCAGTTGGTTTTGCAGTTGTCCTTCTACATAGATGGGGCGTTTGTCAGCCAGAAACAGGCTTTGGAACAAGGTGGTTTCCGTGGGATAATCAGCATTGCTGTTGCTGATGCCGCTGCCGAGGCATATCATACGGTTATCAAAGCAGAACACCGATTTGCGCGCCACGAAGTCTTTGGTAAAGTTCTTCATGTCCCGCTCCATCAGCTTCATGGCAAACATACCGTCTTTCCCGTCCAGCGTAGAGCTGCCCGAAAAATTCTCGACAGAATGGGCCATGGTAGTAGAATAGGGGGCGTCGAGCAATTCGAACGGCAGGTGAATGGTAGTGGTGCCCGGCAGTCGGTTCCAGTCCCATCCGTCTACCTGATAGCCGCTGGCTTTGCGCGAGGGCTGTCCCATTATCTGTGCCGATCCATAGCTCTGATAGCGTCCGTAGCGGTTATCTTTCACATAGATTTCGCTTCCCCACACATCGGTGGTATATCCTTTCAGCGTCACCATCCAGTTGTTGCGGCGGAAGATACCAGCCGAGCCGTAGTTGTAGACAAAGAATCCTTCGGGAGCAGCCGCCGGCTGTATGCCCTGTTCCTTGAAGTAGCGTGCCAGCGGTGTTTCTTCTTTGCAGAGGCGCAGATAGTCGGCTGCCAGCTCATGGTCGAATGCGCGTCCTTTGCCCGAGAAGTCGCCCGACAGTGCCAGGAAAGCAAAGGCGGTGATGTCTTCCTCTCTCATGGTGCCGCCAAACGGGTGACGTCCGCCGATTCCTGTGCCCCATTCATATTTGTTGGAGTAATTGCGCATAGCCAGGAAAGCAGAACGCAGGGCGTAGCGTGCCCGGGGTGTCAAGGCATACGAAGTGCCGTTGGTCAGGTAGATAAACTGCCCAATCATGGCCAATACACCGGTGGTATAGGCCGGATAGAATCCTCCGTGGTGGAAGGTAGTTCCGTCTACTTTGATGCCGCCGATGGTGCCCGGCGTATAATTCAGTGAAGTGGAAATCCAGCGCGAGAGTCCTTTCAAGGCTCTGGAGCGTTCGTTCATGTTGGGTTGCAGCAGCGCAGAAACAGTTTTGGCCATCAGCAGGGTATGCCAACTGTCCAATAGCTCATCGCGACCATATTGATACGGCTTGCGTGTTTCCTGCAGGGCCGACCAGAACGTCAGTGCGCCGATAATCTTGTCTCTTGCCGGATTCAGCCAGATGGCATCGCGCATCAGCCAGGCTGTAGTGTAGATTTTTCTCACCTGATATCCGTAATGGTGGTTGGTTCCCATGCCGCTTCCCCAGGCAAATCCCTGATCGATGGCATAGTTCCACACAGTGAAGTAATTCTTCATGGCTTCCGGAGAGCGGTTGTAGTAGGCATCTTGCGCAAATCCGCAGAACATGGCTTCCAGGTCGTTCCATGACATTTCCCCTTTCTTGCGGTTCAACTCATCGGGAGCCACTATCGGGGCACCGGTAAATCCCTGTTCCGACGGTTGTATGTTGGCCTTTTTAAAGGTATTGTAGGCTTTCTTGATGTCTTTAGGATTGGCAGCTTGCTCTTTTAGCAGGCTGGAAAGTTGTTTTTCCACGAAGATCAGTTCTTGTTCCTGAGCAGGTGTCAGGGTTGGCAGCGGCAGGTCGTATTCATACTGTTCCCATTCCCATACCCGGCACCAGTGCCATAAGTCGCGATACGATAAGGAATTGTTTGTAGGCATCTGATAGTCGGGTGTGGTACGGTCGTTTACCTTTTTTATCGGAAAAGTGAGCCGGTCCAGAAAGACACGTCCGTTCCGGTTGGGAGCCACCACCCGGATGCTGCCCAAGGTCGGTTGTTTCTTCTCACCCTGCATGTGTTTGAAGCCTATCCAGCAAGCCCTCCATCCGGAAGAAACCAGCCGGAAGCCGAAGTGATAGGATACCTGGCCTTCGGGTGTCAGAAATTCAAAGCGCAGAGAGTCTTGCTGAGGCTGTTCGTTGTAAATCCACAGATAGATACCGCTGTTGTTCTGTGCTTTTTCATCCAGCGTCAGCGGAGCGTCTAAAGCGATGTGGAGGCTGCTGCCCGGTTTGTATTTCCATTCCAGACTTTTCAACCCCTCTTTATAATAGGTAGAAGATAGTTTCAGACTTTTCTTTTCAGAACTTTTAAATTGGGTAGGAACCCGTTCTTCAAATCCGAAGAACTGGGGTGATACTTGTGCAGTTACTGTTTGCAGTACACCTCCCAGGCAAAGTGACAGTAAATAACGTTTGATGCGCATAGTTATTTCAGATGTTGTGATATAGGGTTAGATAATAAGCAAAGGTAGTTATTTTTGTTTTTTTATCCATGGATTCATAAGGAAAAGTCCATGGATTCAGTGTTAGAAACAATAAGTTGAGGAATCAAAATCCATGGAGAAATCTGGACTGTAGGTTGGTGAACGGTAAGCTACAGGTGTCTGATTCTACAGCTACATCTAAAGAATGTTGAAGCTGTAGCTTGATTTTCTCCCATATGAAGGCTGTGCTCGGTAGTATGTTTCACCTTTCACTGTTCACCATTATTTGTTGATAATCAGCAGTAAATGATGAATGGTGAACGGTGAATGGTGAAAGATAAAAGATAAAAGAGTAATCCCCTAGTATAGAAAAACAAAGCCCGGAACAAACATCCGCTGGGGGGCAGATGCTTGTTTCGGGCAATGCCTTGCTGTCAGTTTCCGTATGATTACCAACCGGGGTTCTGTCCCAGGTTGCTGTTCAGAATCTGTTCAGACAAGAGGATGGGATAGAGATACATCTTATCTTCCCAAGGTCTTTTTTCCAGCAATACCTTTTCGTACTTAAAGCTACCGTCCGATTGTTTGGTAATCTTGGTGCGATAAATGTTTTGAGTCTGTTCAATGTAAGGGGGGATGCCTTGTATCGGGAAGGTTAAATAAATGCCGGAGATTGTCTCTGATGTGTTGTAGAGACAGTCTCCGGCATTCACTCAGTAATAATTGAGATGTGTTGTTTTTAGTAAGTATGTTGTACTATTTTCTGATTCATGGAAATCTTTTTTCTAGGAATAAGCAGGAACTGGTGCGTCACTCAGTAGGCTTGTTTCGTAATAATGCGGATATATCTGTAAATTCAGCTATGACTTCTTTGTACCGAGGATGGTCATTTTTTATAATCAGAGTGGCACTATTATACACACCTTCTTCATCTTTTAAAGAAGTTGTTATACTAGTAAAATCTTGTGCGTATTCAAAAGATGTAAACCAAGCATGAAATAATCTGCTTCTAGCTACTTGTTTTCCATCACCTGTTTCGCAAATATATAAAAGCGAGGCTTGGTTTTGTAGAAAGAATTCATAGATAATGGCAAGGATTGTTTTTTGTACGTTTATATCGCGTGGTGACTGTTTGTTATCTGCATTACTTATAGAAAGTTGGTAAGAATCTGATACGGTTAGTATGTCATCTTTCATAAAGTCAATAGCAATTTGTACCCCGTAACAACTCATAAAAATGTAGTATCCGCTTGCTGAGTCTTGATATACATGATAGGGAGTGACTGAATTGATGTGTTGTAAATTCAGTGGTTTCATAGAGAGTAGATGTTTTGGGGCTCTTTCCCGGTTTTTTCTTTGTAGATTTCTTTCAGACGCTTTTCCATCTCGGCTATTCTCTCTTGTTTTTTCTTTTTAGATGCTTGAATTTTTTTCAATAAATCTTCTCTTGTGTAGCTAGGTGTATGCATAAAACTTTTTTTTGGTACAAAAGCAAAAGTATCGACTAATATTGAAATATGCAATAATTTTTTCTTTTTCTTCATATAATAATTTAAAAAAGATTTACCCCTGCCACAGATAACTGTAACAGGGGTAATTTTCTCACAAAGAGAGTTTTAATACATCTTCTTTGATTATTATATGCCTTTTCCTTACGGTTATAGCCAATCTAACTGTTGTTTCACACTATTATTTCCAGAATTTATTCTGTTCCAATTTAGTATTTACATCCAACTCGGTAGTAGGAATGGGCAGGAACTGATGCTTGTCACTGGTGTTCTTGGCATAGATTTCTGCACCGGTATAGCTGCCTCCTGTAGGCCATTGGCCGGGCTTGCTTCCCTTGTTGGTTGTTTTTTCACCCAGTTTGTTGTGAATGGCATCCACGTAGATACCCCAACGAATCAAGTCGTATTTGCGCAGTGACTCAAAGCACAATTCGCGGGCACGCTCATCGCGTACAGCCTGTTGGAATTCCTGATGTCCTAATCCTTCTTCCAAATCACCGATACCGGCACGTTGGCGCACCTTGTTGATTGCTTCATAAGCCAACGGAGTAGGACCTTCGTGGGCCTCATTCTCGGCTTCTGCCAGCATCAGCAACACATCGGCATAGCGCAGGATGGGATAGTTTTCCGGGGTATAGCTCTTCTGTTTGTTTTTGGAAGTTTCCCACTCACGGCGGAATTTACCGCAAGAACGCTGTACCTTTTGTTTTTCTGTCCAATTCTTTTTATTGCCGTTCTCATCTATTTGGTAAGGAGCGATGGTCAATCCCAGACGCTTGTCGTTCGGGTTCTTTTCAAAAAGATCCCATAAGATGAGTGTAGGGGCAAAGAAACCGTAGCCGTAGCCCAGACCGTCGGTGCGTCCATCTTTTTGGATGTTTCCGATGATACCGCCGATTTTTCCATCTGTATAGTTGTTCTGTCCGTCTGCCTCACGGTTCCCGATGAATTCAGCTTCCCAGATAGATTCGTTAAACTCTGTATCATACTTGTCGGCTGCCAAGTTTTTCCAAAGGGCATACACGTCACCATTCAAGTCATGCTTGCCAGACTTCTTCACCTCATTGGCCCAATAGGCTGCTTTTTTATAAGCGGCCTTGCCGCCTTCTCCAAACTTTCCTGCCTGCCACAAGTAGACGCGTGCTAAAATTCCCATGACTGTGGTCTTTTTCACATGAGAGGGTGATTTGTCATATTTCATGTCATCCACCATATTCACACATTCTTCCATTTCGCCGATAATCCAGGCCAAGGCATCTTTATGTGGGGTAGCTGCCATCGGTGAGTTGTTTACATCGGCAAAGGATGTTTTGCGCAGGGGCACTTCGTACCAGCCTTGAACCAATAAGAAATGGTAGTAAGCCCGTAAGAATTTGGCTTCGCCTTTGATGCGCTGTTTTACGGTGTCATCCATATCTGCATTGTCCACGTTTTCTATCAGCATATTGGCATTGTTGATACCCTTGTACAATTCCTCCCAAGTCTGGAAGATGTGCTTGTTACTGGGGTTGTGGTCGTTGCCGTAGACATTTCCGGCCAATGCACCCGGATTACGTTGATAGTAGCTCAAATCATCAATGTTGGAGATAAGGCAGGAATAATTAGCTCCATATACCCATTCCCGCACCAGTGACCAGTAAACACCTGCCAATGCAGAGGTGCATTCGCTTTCATTCTTATAGAATGTTTCCGGTGCCGTAAAGTCATAAGGAGTAGTCTCTAAAAAGTCTTCGCACGAGCTGATGGTTACAGTTGCTGCCAAAGCCAGTGCCGAGAAGCGTATTTTGTTGAATATCTTTTTCATACTTGTTCTTTACTTGATGTTAGATTAGAATGTTACGTTTAAACCTACAGAGAAGTTGAATGAACGCGGATAGGCTGACCAGTCGAATCCAGGATTCAGTACACCTGAGCGAGTAGATACTTCGGGGTCGCTGCCGGAATAGCCGGTAATAGTGGCTATGTTTTCGGCAGAAACATAGAGGCGTGCATTGCTGATGTGCAGCGGTTGCAGCAGTTTCTTGTCAAAGTTGTAGCCCAATGTGATGTTCTTCAACTTCAAGAATGAACCGTCTTCTACATAGAGGCTGCTGTATTCTTTAGAGCCGTTAGCGCGTGCGCGAGGCATATCGCTGGTGGGATTGTCGAATGTCCAACGATTCACGTATGAAGCAAACATATTGGTGTTCTGCTTGCTGGCCGGATTTTCGAATACCATGCGGTTAGCGTTCAGAATATCGTTTCCATAGCTCCATTGGAGGAAGATGTTCAAATCGAAATTCTTGTAAGTAAAGTTATTGGTGAAACCGCCGGTATGTTTGGGTTGTCCGTTACCGATAGCTGTCTTGTCCTCATCGTTGATTACGTTGTCATCGTTCAGATTACGGTATTTGGGGTCACCCGGCTGTGTATTTCCGCTATAATAGGGGATACCTTTCTTCAAGGTATATATTTTGTTGCCCTTACCGTCGGTTGTCACGTCAAATTCGTCAAGTTTGTAGGTACCTTCGTAGATGAAACCATACATCTGTCCGGCAGATTCACCCACCTTGCTGATGTAAGCAGGCATCTGTTTGTAGTGGTTATCCCAATTTACTTCAGTACGCAAGGCATCCTGACCAGAGTTCAGTGAAATGATTTCATTGTTGTTGAATGCAATGTTGAAACTGGAATTCCAAGTAAAGTTCTTGGTCTTGATGTTGGTAGATTCGATGGTCAACTCAAAACCTTTGTTGCGCAGTTTACCTACGTTAAGCTGTGCGGTAGAGAAACCAGAGCTGGCAGCAATCTTGGCATCAAGCAGCAAGTCTTTGGTAGTCTTGATGTAGTAGTCCATGTTCACATTCAAGCGACCATCCAAGAATCCCAAGTCCAAACCGAAGTCGTATTGTTCGGTAGTTTCCCATTTCAATTTGGGATTAGGCATCTTTGACAAAGAGTAACCCTGTGTATATTCACCGTCCCAAGGATATTGGTAAAAATTAGTATTAGTAACTAGTTGAGCCATGTAGTCATAGTTGCCGATACGGTTATTACCGGTCTGACCATAGCTCACACGCAATTTACCGTTTGACAGCCAAGGAAGTGCTTCTTCGATGAACTTTTCACGCTGGAACGCCCAAGCCAATGAACCTGAAGGGAAGTAACCCCATTGGTTGCCCTTGGCAAACTTGGAAGAAGCGTCTGCACGCATGGTAGCAGTTACATAATAGCGTGATTTGTAGTTATAATTGATACGTCCGAAGTAAGACATAGAGGTGTTTTCACCTTTAGAAGAAGTTACGGTTGGGGTGGCACCTTTGTCCAGACCAGCCATACCATATGATTCGTTGCTAATCTTGTCTGTCTTGATAGAGTGGATATAGTCTGTATTCTTCTGGAAAGAAAGACCTATCAAAGCATCTACCGTATGGCTTTTCTTTGAAAATTTATACGACAGTGTGTTTTCGTTCAGGTAGCTGCGGTGTTCTGATTGATAGAAGTAAGCATTGATACCTCTACTTTGGGTGTTTTTAGGATGGCTGTTACCTGTACGTGTCTGTGAGCCGTTGAACTCTTCGCTCTTGTAGTCGCGGCTACTGTAACCGGCAGAAACTTTCAATTTCAGCCCCTTGATAAATTCATATTGGGCACTGGCATTGAATTGGAAATTGTTGTTCGTCTTGTGGCGATATTCATTACGAGCTGAAAGCACCGGGTTGAAGCGGTAGTCTTCACTCATGTTCACACCTTCGTCATACATTTGGTTTAGCAGGTCAGAGCCTGTAGGTGATACCGGACGGAACGACCATACACTATACATATAAGCAGTAGACATTGAAGTGGTGCCGGTAGAGGGGTTCGGACCATCCTGTACGGTGCTGGCATAGTTGGCTGTCATATCCACTTTCAACTTCTTTGTGATGTTCTGGCTCATGTTAAAGCGTCCCTGGTATTTCTTGAATCCAGAGTTGATGATGACACCTTGCTGGTCGTTGTACGAGAGTGAAGCATTGTACTTCAAATCTTCTGTACCTCCGGTCAGGCCGATGTGGTGGTTGTGTGTCAACGCTGTACGGTAGATATAATCCTGCCAGTCATACTGCTTGGCATTGCGATAAGCGTCGATGTTAGGATATAGTTCTGTGATATAGTCTTCTTCAAACTCTTCTTGGTCGGGCATGATTTCCTGCTGCAAGGCGATAAAGTCGTAGGCACCCATGATTTCGGGGGTGTTTTTCACTTTTCCTACAGTGAAGCTTCCGCTGTAAGTCAGTGTCGGCTTGCCGGATTTACCTTTCTTGGTAGTTACAATCACTACACCGTTGGCACCGCGGGCACCATAGATGGCAGTAGCAGAAGCGTCCTTCAAGATGTCGATAGATTCGATGTCGTTCGGACTGAGGTTTCCCAAGCCGGAAGTTTCAGAGGGGAATCCGTCGATTACATACAGCGGAGCGGTGCTACCTGTCAAAGAGCCGGCACCACGGATGGTAATGCTGTAGTTGTCGCCCAGACTACCGTCGCCAGATGATACCTGTACACCAGCGATACGTCCACCCAGACTTTCGGTAATGTTGCTTACCGGAGTTTTTACCAAGTCTTTCATGTTGGCAGAACCGATGGCGCCGGTTAAATCCGCCTTTTTCACGTCACCGTAACCTACAGCTACTACTACGACTTCTTGCAGTTGTTGTGCATCTTCTTTCAGATCGATGGTAAAAGTAGTTTGCCCTTTTACAGGGATTTCTTGTGTTTGATAGCCAACGAAGGACACTACGAGTGTACCTTTGGCAGAAACATTAGATAAAGTGAATTTACCGTCTAAATCCGTGATGCAACCATTGGTGGTCCCCTTTACGAGTACGGATGCTCCAATTACAGGACCAAAGTTGTCATTGACGGTACCTGTTACTGTTATATCCTGTGCTTTTGCCTGAAGGGCAAAAATCATAGAAAACAGCATGATACTTAATACTTTCAAAAGATTTTCTTTCTTCATAAATATTAAAATCTGTTGGTTAATAAAAAATAGGTTGTTTACGCTTGTTATAATCAGTTATCAACTGCAAAAATAGGGCTTTTGTATGTAAATACAACTATCTTTTAGTTCATAAATGGTATAAATTTGTACATCACTCCTAAAGAAAGAGGGGAAGCCTCACGGTTTCCCCTCTTCTACGATTAAATTGATTAAGATCTATTGAAAATTTTAAGGTCAGAAGTTCTGTGTAGTCAGTTTATATTTTCAGTATGAGTCTATGTTTGATATCGCAAAGTTACAGGATTCACCTATACACGGACTCGGTTTTCGTCCGTAATAGGTGTAATTCTGTACATTCGTTACTTCTGTCCAGCGGCTTTAATATCTTTCAGCAAGCTGGATAGTTCTTGTACTACATCCGGATGCTGCTGGGCTATGTTGTGCTGCTCAGAAGGATCATTGGCTAGGTCATAAAGCTGCGGCATCGGGTCGTTGCCCATTTCTGTTTTGGTCCAATATTCCAAGGCAGGTTTGTTACTGGGCTCTATGTATTTCCAGTCACCCAAGATAAGTGAGAGGGTATTGTTCAGATTCTGTTGTACAATATAGGTCTTTTCTGTCGGTTGTTTACCCAAAAGTACATCCAGGCGATTACGGCTGTCGGGGGCTGAGCCGGCTGGTATTTCATGTTCCAGCAGGTTGGCCAGAGAAGCGTACACATCAATCATAGAGAAGGGGGATTGCTGCTTGCCGGGTTTGATGTTGGCCGGCCAGCGTACGATGAATGGTATGCGGGTACCTGCTTCAAAAGCACTGTATTTTCCGCCCCGGTAGTGGCGCATGGGCTTATGTCCGTTCAGCAGTTCGCGGGCCTGGTCTTGATAGCCGTCGTCAATCACCGGACCGTTGTCGCTGCAGAACACAAAGATAGTATTGTCGGCCAAGTTGAGGCTGTCTAGGGTATGCATGATTTCGCCTACAGTCCAATCGAGCTGTAGAATCACATCTCCGCGAGGTCCCAGTTTGCTTTTTCCGGCAAAGCGGGGATGAGCTACACGAGGCACGTGTACGTCTTGTGTACCCATGTATAAGAAGAACGGCTCATCTTTGTGTTCGCTAATGAAGGCCTTGGCTTTGTCGGTAATATTGTCTGCTATGTCTTCATCGTTCCAGAGAGCAGCTTTCCCGCCGGTCATCCATCCGATGCGGGGTATGCCGTTGACAATGGTATTGTTATGTCCCATGCTAGGCTTCATTTTCACCAGTTCGGGATTCTCTTCGCCTGTGGGCCAGTTACCTACTTTCTCTTTGTAGCTCACGGTGATGGGGTCGGCGGGATCCAGGCCTACTACTCGTCCGTTTTCTACAAACACGCAGGGCACGCGGTCTACTGTGGCCGGGATGATAAATTCGTAGTCGAAACCGATGTCTTGAGTATTGGGATGAATTTCTTTGTTGAAATTGGTACCGCCCTTAGGACCCAGTCCCAGGTGCCATTTGCCTACTACACCGGTGGCATAACCTTCTGCTTTGAACATATCAGCCATGGTAACGCAGGCGGTATCGATAATCAGTTCGGAATTTCCGGGGGCAATGCCGGTATTTTCCTGGCGCCAGGGGTACATGCCGGTGAGTAAGCCGAAACGAGACGGCGTACTGGTAGACGAAGTGGCATAGGCATTAGTGAATTGTAACCCCTGACCAGCCAGGCGGTCCAGATTGGGGGTACTTATTTGTGTGGCACCATAACAACTTAGGTCTCCGATGCCGAGATCATCAGAAATGAGATAAATTACATTAGGCTTTTCGCATCGGGGCACATCGGCTGTTTTCTGTTTGCTGCCGGCACCGCATCCGGATAGCAGAGCCGTTCCGGAGAGGAGGGAGATTAGATGAAAAGGAAAGTGTTTCATACTATAAATTCTATTATTCTAAATTGATAGAACAAAAATAGCCCTTTATGTGGAAAATAAAGGGCTTGTAAAGTACGTAGAATGGGGAAAATTGTACACTTGCTTATTCTTCCTCCTCGTTCTCCGTTTGTTCGGCTGACTTGCAGACATCTTCTCCTTTCCGGTAGGCCAAAGGACTGACGTGGTAGAGGTCTTTAAAGCACTTGGAGAAATAGCGTGAGGAACTGAATCCGATGCGGTCGGATATTTCTGTAATGTTCAGTTCCATGTTATTGCGCAGCATCCAGGCACCTTTTTTCAGACGAATGGTCAGAATGAATTCATTGGGTGTCTGTCCGGTAATAGCTTTTAATTTGGCAAACAGGCTGGTACGTGCCATGGCCATTTCGCGGGCAAATACATTGACGTTGAATTCCGAGTCGTCCATGTGCTTTTCTATGACCTCCATGGCGCGATCCAGAATATCTTTGTCTATAGGGTTGGTAGCCAACATCTGTGCGGCCGTCTGTGGCTGTTTGCTGAATTTCTCTTGCAGCAGGATGCGTGAGTTCACCAGGTTATTACAGCGCGATATCAGCAGGGTAGTGTTGAACGGTTTGGTAATATAGTCGTCTGCACCAATCCGCAGTCCTTCTAGGGTTTGCTCAATAGCAGTTCGTGCGGTGAGCAATACCACCGGTATGTGGCAGGTATCAGAGTCTGCTTTGATTTCCTTGCACAGTTCGGTACCCGACATGCGTGGCATTACTACATCGCTCACCACGATATTGGGCATTTCCTGATGTACCAATTCCAGTCCTTCCATACCGTCTGCTGCTGTAAGAATCTGATAATAAGGGCTGAAGATGTTTGCCAACATTTCTCGGATAGAGTCATTATCTTCTACAATCAGCATTTTTACATGCTGGTTGTGGTGGAAGGGTACCGTATCGGCCAGTTCTGCTTGTAACAGTTGGTCTATTTCTGTTTGTTGCATATCAGGTTGTTGGATAGGGTCGTTCTGCTGGCTGATTTCATTGTCAGAGAAGTGTGCATTGCCTAAGGGCAGGCTGACGATGAAACTGGTTCCTTCGCCCAATTGGCTTTCTACACGGATGGTGCCGTGGTGCAGTTCTACGATACCCTTGGTCAGTGCCAAGCCGATGCCGGTACCTCCCTTGTTGTTAAGGGTACCGTTTACTGGTTCTATCTGATAGAAGCGATCGAAGATTTTGTCTACCTCCTTGGCATCAATTCCGGTACCCGTATCGCTTACATAGATAACGGCTTGATTGTCTACAGTTTTGACTCCCAATGTAATGGTGTCTTCTGGCTTGGTATGTTTCACAGCGTTGGACAGTAGGTTGTTGATGACTTTTTGCATTTGTTTCTGGTCATACCATACTTCCAGCGCATCGGTTTCTTTCTTAAAATTGAAACTGATTTGTTTGCTGCTGGCATATTCTAGAAATAGCAGATAATTTTCATATAGGAAGTCTACCAGATTGTGTGGGCTGACTTTGATTTTCATATGCCCTTGTTCTTGCTTCCGGAAGTCCAGTAACTCGGTAATCAGTTCTCTCAATTGGATGCAGTTCTTATAGATACTCAGCACCTTATTATAAATGCTGGGGGTGAAATTCTGCACTTGCAGCAGCGTTTCTACCTGTGCCACAATCAAGGTAAGCGGTGTGCGGAATTCATGAGAGATGTTGGTGAAGAATCGCAGTTTCGACTGGTTCAGGGCTTCGATATCTAGAATGTGCTTCTGTTCGTATTTCAGTGACTCCTGCAACTTGATTCTGGATTTGTAGATACGTATCAGGTAGCCGATGAGCAGTCCGGTCAGGACGATATAAACCATATAAGCCAATGTAGTCTTGTAATAAGGCGGCAAGATGTGTATGGCTAGTTTTACGGGCGGACAGATGTGGCTGTCCTTATTTTCTGCCTTGATTTCCAGATGATAGGTACCTGCATTCAAGTTGGTAAAGGTGAGGTTGTGCAGGTTATGTGTGCTGTTCCATCCTTTCGTAAAGCCGTCTAGCTTATAGAGAATAACATCTTTATTGGCTGCTACAAAATTCGAAGTGGCGAATTCGATGGTAAACATATTTTGGTCGGCATTCAATGTGATTTCCTTGGTGTGACACAAGGCTTGCTTCAGAATACCGGTTTTATCGGCTACTTCTACTTCCTTACCGTTGACGATGAGTCTGGACAAGATGATGTGGTAGGGTTTGGGGGTAAAGTACAATTCCATTTCATGGAAGGATATCATTCCTTGCGTGCCTCCCAAGTAGATTTCTCCGTCGCGGGTCACACAAAGAGCGTTTTCATTGACAGCAGTGAAGGGGAATCCGTTTTCTGCGCTGAAGTTCTGAAAGCGCTGGTTCTCTTTGTCGAAAATAGAAAACCCCTGGTTGGTAATGAGCAGTAATTTCCCGCTGACCGGCGATGCATGGGTTTTGTATACGCAGTCGCTGGCCAGGCCGTTTTTACTCATATCAAAATTTTCGAAAGAATGGCTTTCCGGGTGATATAAGTCTAGTCCACTGCCCGAAGTGGCAAACCACAAGTAGCCTTGGTTATCTTGGAATATATTGTTTACATTATTGTTGCTCAGACTGTTAGGATTGTTTGGGTCATAGCGGTAATTCGTCAGTTCTTTCGTATCAAAGCGGTAGCTGAATACCCCTTCACCGGTGGCTGCTATCCAAAGAGTGCCTTTGTTGTCTATCAGTACATCGGCTACCATTTTGATACTGCGTCCTTCCTTGGAATCTTTGAATAACTGTTGGCATTTTCCGCTGGCAGTGTCGAACAGGCATACGCCGTTTTGGGTAGCTATAATCAAGTCCTTGCCATAGGGTATGATATCTCGGATAATGTCCGATGGCAGCGATTCCGGATTATCTGTTTCCATGCGGTAGTGTGTAAAGCGTCCGCTGCGTATATCCAGACAGTCCATTCCTCCCAGGTGTGTACCTATCCAGATGGTTTCTTTCAAGGCATCGTAATAGAGTGCTTTGATATTGTTGTGTGAAATGCTGTTGGCAGAAGTCCCTGGCCTATACCATTTGAATTCATGTGTCAGGCGGTTATAGTAGTTCAGTCCGCCTCCTTCTGTGGCTATCCACAGATTCCCTTTTTTGTCTTCTACCATGCGTCCTACCACCGGATAGCTCAGTCCGTTCTTCTCTTCCATAGAGTAGGAGTATCGGGTATAGATTTCATATTCCGGATTAAAATAATTCACTCCGCCAAAATAGGTGCCCAGCCAGATAGTGCCTTGCTGGTCTTTTACGATGCACCAGATGGAAGAGTGGGTCAGTCCCTCATGCCGTGCATCACTGGCCGTATGGTTCTGAAAAAGTCTGGTAGCCTTGTTGTAGCGGTTCAGTCCGGTAAAGGTTCCTATCCAGATATTTCCCAGATTGTCTTCACAGCAAGTGCGCACGAAGTTAGAAGAAAGACTATGTGGATTGGCCGGATTATGTGTAAACTGTTCTATCTTGCCATCGGGCAGTACGTGAAACAAGCCATGTTCCCAACTGCCTATCCATAATTCTCTGGCACTGTCTTCGTAGATGCTGGTGATATTGCCTGCTTCTATGGGGTGAGTCAATTCCTGAGTATGGGTATTTAGCTGATAGACTCCTAATCTCGTAGTTCCTATCCAGAGGTTCCTTCCAGATAGATGCATGCTGCATATATCCAGGTCTTTACCAGGCATCTGATAAAATAAATCGAAGTTACGGGTCTCATTGTTGTAGCGGTAGATTTCGTTCTTTTTTCCGATGTAAAGACCGTTGTTGTAATAGATGCTGTTGATTTCTCCTTGAATCAGGGTGGTGAATTTCTGTGTGATAAGATTGAACTCGGCCACCCCTTCGGTGCAGAGCAAGTAGATTTTTCCATTTTTATTGCCCGTCATTCGCAACACATTGTTGCAAAACAGACTGTTTGGATCATTCTTGCGGAGTTTATAAGTCTTAATTTCATCACCGTTATAGCGGTTCAGTCCTTCGCGCGTTCCTATCCATAATAAGCCGTTTTCATCGATATACAGGCTGTTTACCGAAAATTGTGAAAGTCCGTCATCGGTAGTCAGATGGCTGAAAGCTATATTTTGTCCTTGCAGCAATACTGTAAGGATAGAAAGTATCAATACCAAAAATGGCTTTTTCACTATATGCATAAAGCTGTCGTTTTAAGGGTTGCCGGACAAATATAGGGATATTTCGTAAAAAAACTTCCAAGATAGTGTTGCTTTTTCTGGCTTGACAGGGGGAAATGTATGTTTTTTGATGTTCATCGAACTAAAAAGCCTTTTTTTTCGAAGAAAAGGCATTATCTTTGTGCATTATAAATTTAATCTAACAGACATTATTATGAAAGACCTTTTATCTATCGTATCGCATTTTGATTTGCAGGGTACAGTTCATGAAATAAAACCGTTGGGTGCCGGATTAATCAATGACACTTATAAAGTGAACACTCAAGAAGCAGATGCACCCGACTATGTGTTGCAGCGCATCAATCATGCTATATTTCAAAACGTAGAAATGCTGCAGAGCAATATTCATGCGGTAACGTGTCACATCCGTAAGAAATTAGAAGAAAGCGGTGCCAACGATATCGACCGTAAGGTGCTCCATTTTGTAGATGCAGAAACCGGCAAGTCATTCTGGTTCGACGGGGAAAGCTATTGGAGAGTCATGACATTCATTCCGAATGCTCAGACCTATGAAACGGTGAATCCCGAATATTCTTATTACGCTGGTGTGGCTTTTGGTAATTTTCAGGCTATGTTGGCTGATATCCCTGATGCATTGGGAGAAACAATTCCAGATTTTCATAACATGGAGTTCCGTCTGAAGCAGTTGCGCGATGCTGTGGCAGCCGATGCTGTGGGACGCGTAAAAGATGTGCAGTTCTTTTTGAATGAAATAGAAAGCCGTGCAGAAGAAATGTGTAAAGCCGAACGTCTGCACAGAGAAGGTGTACTGCCCAAACGTGTGTGTCATTGCGATACCAAAGTCAATAACATGATGTTTGATGAGGATGGTAATGTGTTGTGTGTAATCGATTTGGATACCGTAATGCCCAGCTTTATATTCTCTGATTACGGCGATTTCTTGCGTTCTGCTGCCAATACCGGTGCAGAAGATGATCAGAACTTGGATAATGTAAACTTTAACACGGAGATTTTCAAGGCATTTACCAAAGGTTATCTGGAATCGGCACGTTCCTTCCTGTTGCCCATTGAAATAGAAAACCTGCCTTATGCGGCAGCGCTGTTCCCTTATATGCAGTGTGTACGCTTCTTGGCAGATTACATCAATGGAGATACTTATTATAAAATTCAGTATCCGGAGCATAACCTGGTGCGCACCAAAGCTCAGTTTAAACTGTTGCAAAGTGTAGAAGAACATACACCTGCCATGCGCGAATTCATCGCTTCATGCCTGTAAACAACGTACATTAAGAATAGACTTCTGTATGAAAGATTTGAATGTAAAAAAAGTTAGTGCTGCTAATATTCCGGTAGAAGCGATTCCTGCTCTGCTGGACGAAGAAAAAATAGCTTTTCAGCAGATAGCTACTGTGAATTGGGCCGAATTTCCTTATATGCCCGAAGTGCAGTTCCGTATAGCGTATACTCACGATTCTATTTTGCTGCATTATAAAGTAAAAGAGGCATCGGTGCGCGCCGTAGCTGCACACGATAATGGTTCTGTGTGGGAAGATGCTTGTGTAGAGTTCTTCTCCGTTCCGGCTGATGACGGTGTGTATTATAATGTGGAGTGTAACTGTGCCGGTACGCTGCTGGTAGGAGCCGGTGACGAGCGTGAAAATCGTCGCCATGCACCGCAAGAGGTACTGGATAAAGTGCAACGCTGGTCATCGTTGGGCAGAGAACCTTTCGAAGAGCAGATAGGTGACTGCTCTTGGGAAGTGGCGCTAATAATTCCTTTTACCACATTCTTCTTACATGATGTGAAGTCTTTGGAAGGTAAAGAGATACGGGCTAATTTCTATAAGTGTGGCGATAAACTGCAGACTCCTCATTTTTTGTCGTGGAATCCGATTGATTTACCTCAACCGAATTTTCACTGTCCGCAGTTCTTCGGAACCTTGCACTTGTAAGCGAACAGACCCGGTTGCTGGCCGGCTGGAATAATCAAACAAACAGAGAGGCTGTCGGTTACCTTATTGGTTGGCCGGCAGCCTCTCTGTTTATGATGGTTTTTCTGGAGGAATTAATCCACCAAAGCAAAATCCAACTGCTTCTTTTCGAGATTGGCGCGTGCCACCTTTACCGTGATGGAGTCGCCTAAACTGTAGGTGTGTTTCTTACGACGTCCGCGCAGACAATAATTCTTTTCATCAAATTCATAATAATCATCATCCAAATCGCGGATAGGTATCATGCCTTCGCATTTATTTTCATTCAGTTCCACATACAGTCCCCATTCGGTGACACCGGAAATTACTCCGTCATAGATTTGTCCCAAGCGTTCGGTCATAAATTCCACCTGCTTATATTTGATGCTGGCTCGTTCGGCATTGGCAGCTATCTGCTCCATAGCACTGCTATGCTCGCACAATGCTTCGTATTTCTTTTCGCTGGCACTGCGGCTGCCTTCGTCTAGATAGCGGGTCAACAGGCGGTGTACCAGCAGGTCGGGATAGCGGCGGATAGGCGAGGTGAAATGAGTATAGTAATCGAAAGCTAAGCCGTAATGTCCGATGTTATGCACGGAGTAGCGGGCTTTCTGCATAGCGCGGATAGATACTGTTTCGATAAGGTTTTCTTCCTTCTTGCCTTGAATGTCGTCCAGCAGGTGATTAATCGACTTGGAAACGTCGGTCTTGGTGCCGCTGGTGCGTAGTTTATAGCCAAAGCGGGCTATGAACTGAGCCAGTGTGTCCAGCTTGTCAGGGTCGGGTAGGTCGTGTATACGGTAGGGTAGCACCTTGGCCTTCTTACCCTTAGGCACTCGTCCTATTTTTTCGGCCACGGTACGGTTGGCCAGCAACATGAATTCTTCCACCAGTTTGTTGGCATCCTTGGATACTTTGAAGTAAACGCGAAGCGGCTTGCCGTTTTCATCGATTTCGAAGCGCACTTCGTAACGGTCGAAGTTGATGGCCCCGGCCTTGAAACGGTTTTCACGCAATAATTTAGCAAATCGGTCTAGTTGCAGAATTTCTTCTTTGTATTCACCCTCACCGGTCTCTATGGTCTGCTGGGCTTCTTCGTAGGTAAATCGGCGGTTGCTCTTGATAACGGTGTGTACCACGCGTGAGCGGAGCACTTCTGCTTTTTCGTTCATTTCGAAGATAACAGAATAGGCTAATTTTTCTTCATCCGGCCGTAAAGAACAGATAAAGTTGCACAGACGCTCCGGCAGCATCGGGATGGTACGGTCTACCAAATAGACTGAAGTAGCTCTCTTTTCAGCTTCTTTGTCGATGACGCTTCCTTCAGTGACATAATGTGATACATCGGCAATGTGTACCCCCACTTCCCAGAGGCCATTATCCAGTTGGCGGATAGAGAGTGCGTCATCAAAATCCTTGGCATCTTTGGGGTCGATGGTAAAGGTCGTAACCTTCCGGAAGTCTTCCCGTTTGGCCCGTTCTTCGTTCGATATTACCTCAGAGATGCGGTCGGCAGCTTTTTCCACCGACATCGGATAGACGTAAGGCAAGCCGAATTCAGCTAGAATGGCATGCATTTCCGTGTTGTTGTCGCCTGCTTTTCCCAAAATATCGATTACTTGTCCGATGGGATTTTTGGCTTTGTCGGGCCATTCAATGACTTTTACCACAGCCTTATCGCCGTTCTTTCCTCCCTTCAGATTCTCTTTGGGTATAAAGATGTCATTGGCCAGCGTACGGTTTTCCGTAACCAGAAAAGCATACGATTTGGCCACTTCTAAGGTGCCTACAAAGGTATCGTTGGCCCGTTCCAGAATTTCTATCACTTCGCCTTCAGCGGTCTTTCCATGGCGTTTGGCATAGAAAGCCACGCGTACACGGTCGTTGTTCATAGCGTGTGCCGAATTTCTTTCGGCTATAAAGATGGGCTCTCCTCCCTCATCGGGTAAGAAAGAGTTCTTTCCGTTGCTTTTCCGTTGGAACACACCGGTCATTTCTATGCCGTGGGTATTGAGTTTGTATTTATATTTATCTACTTCCGAGATGTAATCATCATCCAGTAGTTCTGCAAGGATGTCTTTGCAAAGCATCTTTAACGGGTGCGTGCTGAGGTGCAGCTGTTCAAAGATGCGCTTCAGCGGGAGCACCTCTTGAGGATTGGCATGAAAGTAATCCAGGAGGGCTTTCACAAGCTCTTTTTTCTTCATGCGTTTACCTGCTTTTTTTTCTTTTTTCTTGGCCATAATAGGATGGTTTTGATTTGATAGGTACAAAGTAAACAAATTAATTTTTCTTGCGGTTCATTTTTATGGAAATATATGCTAAAATGCGTTTCTGATAGGAGCGGAAATGTCCCTGGCAGGCATCCCCTGCGGGTCTGCTCCGTAACAGGGCCGTAACAACTCCGTATCTGCTCCGTATTTAAGGCTGTTTATACGGAGTGGGGCTGCTGTGGAAGAGATGAGGCCGAAATCCAAGGCAGAGCTGATGAGGGTGTAGTGAGGGAAGGCGGGGTGTGTTTACTTTGGGCAGAATGGCAGCATATTTCGAAATTAATTGTAATTTTGCGCTCACTTACAGTCTATAAAATGTTCAATCAAGCATGAAAATGGAAGCCGAAACCCGTGAACGGGAGATTTATAAAGTAACTCTTTGGGGTAGTGTAGTGAATTTTTTGCTGCTGCTTTTTAAGTTTGTGGCAGGTATTTGGGGGCATAGTGCGGCGATGTTGGCCGATGCGGTACATTCGCTGAGCGACTTTATAACGGATGTGATTGTAGTGCTTTTTGTACGAATATCCAATAAGCCGGAGGATAAAGGACATGATTATGGTCATGGAAAATATGAAACGCTGGCTACAGCCATCATCGGTTTGCTGCTTTTTGCCGTGGGACTGGGCATTCTGTGGAATGGAGTAACGGCCATGTATGCTTGCTGGCAAGGTGAAGTGCTGGAGCAGCCTGGTGTGGTGGCATTGGTGGCGGCAGGAGTATCTGTTTTTTCCAAAGAATGGTTATATCGCTATACAGCGGCTTGTGGAAAGAGGCTGCACTCGCAGGTGGTGGTGGCCAATGCCTGGCATCACCGGAGCGATGCGTTGTCGTCGGTAGGTACAGCGGTGGGTATCGGTGGAGCCATTCTCTTGGGCGAATCCTGGCGGGTGTTAGACCCTATAGCAGCGGTGATTGTGAGTGTGTTTATTCTGAAGGCATCCCTTTGTCTGCTGGTACCTTGTGTGGAAGAATTGTTGGAGAAATCTTTGCCCGATGAGGTGGAGTGTCAGATAGAGCAGGCTGTGCTGTCGTTTCCGGGTGTCAGCGAGCCGCATCATTTGCGTACGCGGCGCATCGGCAGTTACTATTCCATCGATTTGCACGTGCGCATGGATGGAAAGATTTCACTGGAAGAAGCACACGCCGCCGCCACCGCCATAGAATGCAGGCTGAGAGATTTGTTTGGGCAAGGTACGCTGATTAATATCCACGTAGAGCCCAAAAAGAGTAATGATAACAGAATAGCAGATTGAAGAAAAGATATGAAGTCTATTTTAGTCACAGGAGCAAGCGGGTTTATCGGAAGCTATCTGGTAGAGGCTGCCGTGGAACGGGGGCTGCAGACATGGGCCGGAGTGCGCGCTTCGAGCAGTCGTAAATATTTGCAGGATCATAGAATACAGTTCTTTGAACTGGATTTTGGACATCCGGAGCGTATGCGTGCTTTGTTGCAGCAGCACAAGTTGCGATACGGCAGGTTCGATTACATAGTGCATTGTGCCGGAGTGACCAAGTGTGCCGACAAGCGCGACTTTGAACGGGTGAATTATGGGCAGACGGCCGATTTTGTGCGGGCGCTGATAGAGCTGGATATGGTGCCTGTACAGTTTATCTTTATCAGTACATTGAGTGTTTTCGGTCCGGTACATGAGAAAGATTATCAACCGATTACCGACCGTGATATTCCACAACCCAATACAGCCTATGGACAGAGCAAATGGAAAGCCGAGCAGTTTTTGCAGAGTCTGCCCGATTTCCCCACTGTAATTTTTCGTCCTACAGGTGTATACGGTCCTAGAGAAAAGGATTATTTCCTGATGGCTCAATCTATCAAACAGCATGTAGACGTGGCTGCCGGATTCAAACGGCAAGACCTGACCTTTGTTTATGTAAAGGATATTGTGCAGGCGGTTTTTCTGGCCATAGAGCGGCAGGTAACTCATCGCGCCTATTTCCTATCGGACGGACAGGTGTATCAAAGTCGCACATTTTCGGACTTAATTCGTCGGGAATTGGGTAATCCGTTAGTTATTCGTTTGAAATTTCCGTTAATTGTATTGAAAATAGTATCTTTGCTGGCTGAATGGGTGGCTCGGTGCAGGGGCACATCCAGTACGCTCAATTCGGATAAGTATCGCATCATGAAGCAGCGGAACTGGAGGTGCAACATTGCCCCCACGTGTGAAGAACTGGGCTATCGACCGCTTTATGACTTGGAACGGGGTGTAACCGAAACCATGAATTGGTATAAGCAGGAAGGATGGCTGTAAGATAATATGTTTGACTGAAAATAGAACCCTTGAATGATTGATTTATTCAGAAGAGTAGAGACCCGCAAAGGATTGTTTGCAGTAGAGAAAGCTACGCTGATATACAGTTTGTTGACTTCTATATTGATATTGTTTCTTTTTCAAGAAATGGATCATCCGGTGCAGATGTTGGTAGACCGTGCCCTGATAGCGGGTATGACGTTTCTGCTGATGTATCTATACCGACTGGCTCCTTGTAAATTCTCGGCTTTTATACGCATAGCCATCCATATGTCTTTGCTTTCTTACTGGTACCCGGATACCTTCGAATTTAATCGCATTTTTCCGAATTTGGATCATCACTTTGCCGCTGCCGAACAGTGGCTGTTTGGCGGACAGCCTGCTGTGTGGTTCAGTGAGTGCTTTCCACAGATGTGGGTCAGCGAACCTTTCAATTTGGGCTATTTTTCTTACTATCCCATGATATTGGTGGTGGTAGTGTGGTACCTGTTTTACCGGTTCGACCTCTTCGAGAAGGTGTCCTTCGTCATTGTGACGGCTTTTTTCATCTATTACCTGTTCTATATCTTTGTGCCGGTGGCAGGTCCGCAGTTCTATTTTCCCGCCATTGGCATGGAGCAGGTGTCTAAAGGGGTGTTTCCGGCTATCGGTGATTATTTCCATCATCACCAGGAACTGCTGCCGGGTCCCGGCTATGAGCATGGCTTGTTCTATAATCTGGTGGAGAGTTCGCAGCAAGTGGGCGAACGGCCCACAGCAGCATTTCCCAGTTCTCACGTGGGCATGAGTACCATTCTGATGATTATGGCTTGGCGAGGCAGCAAGAAACTGTTTGCAGCGCTGTTTCCTTTCTATGTACTGCTGTGCGGAGCTACGGTCTACATTCAGGCACACTATCTGATTGATGCCATTGTAGGTTTCTTTTCTGCGATCCTGTTATATGTGGGAGTCACGTGGATGTTTAAGAAATGGTTTGCACAGCCAATGTTTCGCTGAGATGCTGAAAATAGATGCTGAATGGGGGTTATCTCAAAATAAATTAGTTATTTTGCAAGAAAAGAAGAATCATCGGCATGGAACAAGACTCCTTTGATATACGTAATCAGCAGCCAGTCACCGGTAAAGAGCGCGATTTTGAAAATGCACTCCGTCCGCTTTGTTTTGAGGACTTCAGCGGGCAAGACAAGGTGGTGGATAATCTACGCATCTTCGTAAAGGCGGCACGTCTGCGCGGAGAGGCGCTCGACCATGTACTGCTGCATGGTCCTCCCGGATTGGGAAAAACTACACTCTCGAATATTATCGCCAATGAACTGGGGGTGGGATTCAAGATAACGTCGGGTCCGGTATTGGATAAGCCGGGTGATTTGGCAGGTATCCTCACCAGCCTGGAACCGAATGATGTGTTGTTTATCGACGAGATACATCGGTTGAGTCCGGTAGTAGAGGAGTATCTTTATTCGGCTATGGAGGATTACCGCATCGATATCATGATTGATAAAGGACCGTCGGCACGCAGCATTCAGATAGACTTGAACCCGTTTACCCTGGTGGGAGCTACTACGCGCAGCGGTTTGCTTACGGCGCCGCTTCGGGCACGTTTTGGCATCAATCTGCACCTGGAGTATTATGATGATGATATTCTCAGCGGCATTATCCGCCGTTCGGCAGGCATTCTGGATGTGCCTTGTTCTACGCGGGCTGCTACCGAGATTGCTTCGCGCAGTCGGGGTACGCCTCGTATAGCCAATGCCTTGCTGCGCCGCGTGCGCGACTTTGCACAGGTGAAGGGCACGGGGAGCATTGATACGGAAATAGCCCAGTATGCACTCGAGGCTCTGAATATCGATAAATATGGGTTGGACGAAATAGACAATAAGATACTCTGTACGATTATCGATAAATTCAAGGGAGGTCCTGTGGGACTTACTACCATTGCCACAGCTTTGGGCGAAGATGCCGGTACCATAGAAGAAGTGTATGAGCCCTTTCTTATCAAAGAAGGCTTCCTGAAGCGTACTCCGCGCGGAAGGGAAGTTACAGAGTTGGCTTACAAACATTTAGGACGGAGTATTTATACAAGTCAGAAGACTTTATTCGGTGATGAATGATTAAAGATGAATAATAGACATGGCGGGATTGAAAAGTTTGGCTAAGGAAACGGCTATCTACGGACTGAGCAGTATCGTGGGGCGTTTTCTGAATTATCTGCTGGTACCAGTATATACTTCTGCGTTGTCGGCACAGTCGGGCGGCTACGGGGTAGTTACCAATCTGTATGCCTGGACGGCATTGGCCATGGTGATGCTGACGTTTGGTATGGAAACGGGCTTTTTCCGCTTCGCCAATCGCGCAGGCGAAGACCCTAAGCGGGTCTATTCCACCACCTTGCTGAGTGTGGGAGCAGTAGCTGTGTGCTTTCTGCTGCTGGGACTCTTGTTCCTGCATCCCTTGGCAGGCATGATGGGGTATGCCGATCATCCTTGGTATTTGGGCATGATGATGGCCGTGGTAGCCATGGATGCCATTCAGAGCATCCCTTTTGCCTATTTGCGCTATCAGAAACGGCCACTGAAATTTGCCGCTCTGAAGTTGCTGTTTATCTTCCTGAACATAACGCTAAACTTAATCTATTACGTAGTTATGCGTGGCAGTGACGTAAGCTATGCTTTCCTGTTCAATTTGATATGCACGTCGGTAGTGATGTTGTGTCTGATACCCGAGATGCGCGGATTTGCCTACATCCTGGACCGGGCCTTGCTGCGCCGTATGTTGGCCTATAGCCTGCCGCTGCTGGTGCTGGGGCTGGCGGGTATTCTGAATCAGGTGGCCGACAAGATTATTTTTCGCTTTGTATATCCCGATGAATCGGCGGCTTTGGTGCAACTGGGCATTTACGGGGCGGCCAGTAAGATAGCCATGGTGATGGCCATGCTGACACAGGCTTTCCGCTTTGCGTACGAACCGTTTGTATTCGGGAAAAGCCGGGAGAAAGATAACCGGGCGATGTATGCACAAGCCATGAAATTCTTTATTATCTTTACGTTGCTGGCTTTTCTGGCGGTGATGTTTTATTTGGATGTATTGAAATTTATCATCGGACGTGACTATTGGCCGGGGCTGCGGGTAGTGCCTATCGTGATGGCTGCCGAAATCTTTATGGGTGTGTATTTCAACCTTTCTTTCTGGTATAAGTTAATCGATGAAACCCGTTGGGGGGCTTATTTCTCTTTGACCGGATGCACCATACTGATCTTGCTGAATATTTTCCTAATTCCCCGTTATGGCTATATGGCTTGTGCCTGGGCCGGATTTGCCGGCTATGGGGTGGCCATGGTATTGTCTTATGTAGTGGGACAGAAAAAATACCCCATTCAATACGATTTGAAGGCCATCGGTGCGTATGTACTCTTGGCAGCCGTGCTGTATGTGGCGGCCGTTTGGGTGCCTGTCGATAACCTATTCCTCCGTTTGGCATACCGCACTTTACTGTTGTTGATTTTCTTGGCCTATGTGGTGAAGCGGGATTTGCCGTTGCGGCAGATACCGGTAATCAACCGACTGATAAAATAAAAGAATCAAAGAAATCAATTAAATCTACTAAAAATGAATCAGTCATCTAAGAAAATGTTCGTTATCCGGAAATTCCTGAATGAATACCTAGATTTACGCAAGGATAAAGACAATGAATTGGCTACTGTAGAGTCTATCCGGAAGGGAGTGGAGTTTAAAGGAGCGAATCTGTGGATTTTGATTTTTGCCATTTTTATGGCTTCATTGGGGTTGAATGTCAATTCCACGGCGGTGATTATCGGTGCCATGTTGATTTCGCCGCTTATGGGACCTATCATGGGGGTGGGGCTGTCGGTAGGATTGAACGATTTTGAATTGATGAAACGCTCTCTGAAGAGTTTCTTCATCACTACGCTGTTCAGTGTCACCACGGCCACTATCTTCTTCTTGATTAGTCCGGTGGCCGAAGGGCAATCGGAACTGCTGGCGCGTACATCACCTACCATTTACGACGTATTCATCGCTCTGATGGGTGGTTTGGCCGGTGTGACGGCTCTTTCTACCAAAGAGAAGGGAAATGTGATTCCGGGTGTGGCCATCGCTACGGCTTTGATGCCTCCGCTCTGTACGGCTGGCTATGGCTTGGCTACAGGCAATCTGATTTATTTCCTGGGAGCGTTTTACCTGTATTTCATCAATTCTGTATTCATCAGTCTGGCCACTTTCCTGGGGGTGCGGGTGATGCATTTCAAGCGAAAGGAATTTGTAGACAAGTGCAGAGAGAAGACGGTGCGGAAATATATCGTTTTCATCGCAGTACTTACCATGTGTCCGGCTGTGTATCTCACCGTGGGCATCATTCAGGACACCTTCTTCCGCGGAGCCGTGAATAAGTTTGTAACCGAGCAACTGTCTTTTGAAAATACACAGGTGCTGGACAAGAAAATCATTACCGAGGGAAAGGAACGCGAAATCAGGGTAGTGCTCATCGGACAGGAAGTACCCGAGGCTTCCATCGCCATAGCACGCAGCAAAATGAAGGATTATAAGCTGAAAGACACCAAATTGGTGGTGATGCAGGGCATGAACAATGAATCGCTCGACATTTCTTCTATCCGTGCCATGGTCATGGAAGATTTCTATAAGAACAGTGAACAGCGGCTGGTGGAGCAGAAACAGAAAATCGAGGCACTGGAGAAGGACTTAAAGCGCTATCAGTCGTTCAATGAACTGGGCAAGCAGATTATTCCGGAACTGAAAGTGCTGTATCCTTCTGTGAAGTCTGTATCCATATCACATGCTGTGGAAATCAGCGTGGATTCCCTGCGTACCGATACGGTGACCTTGGCCGTATTGAAGTTTGGAAAGACTCCGAATGCTTCGGAAGAGAAGAAGATATCCAATTGGCTGAAGGCACGTACCGGAGCTAAAAAATTGAGGTTGATAGCGGAATAAGAATAGCTTGATAGAAGAGATAGCCATGAAACTGGAAGAGAGATACTGCAAGTGGCTGCTGGGAGCCGTGTTGATGCTCCTGCCCTGGATGGGGTGGGCAGATGAAGGCATGTGGATGCCGGGAAGGCTGGACAAACAGACGCAGAAACTGATGAAGGAACTGGGACTGCAACTGTCGGCCAGGCAATTGTATCATCCTAAAAAAGCTTCTTTGAAAGATGCCGTGGTGAGTTTCGGCGGTTTTTGTTCAGGAGTAGTGGTATCGGAAGACGGATTGGTATTTACCAATCACCATTGCGGATTCAGCAGCATTCAGCAGCACTCTTCTGTGCAGCACGATTATCTGAAACAGGGATTTGTGGCGAAGAATCGCCATGAGGAGTTGCCGAATCCGGAATTGTATGTGCGCTTCTTGCTGAGGCAGGAAGAGGTGACCCGGCGCGTGCTGCAAGGGGTGACTCCTGCCATGAGCGAGGCACAGCGTACGGCAGTGGTAGACTCCATGATGCTGGTTATCGGAGCAGAGGTGTCGGCACAGGATTCTACGCTGGTGGGAGTGGTAGACGCTTATTATGGAGGTAATGAATTCTGGCTGTCGGTGTACCGCGATTATAACGACGTACGCTTGGTCTTTGCTCCCCCTTCCTCGGTGGGTAAGTTCGGATGGGATAAAGATAACTGGATGTGGCCCCGGCATACGGGCGATTTCTGTGTGTTTCGTATCTATGCGGATAAAGACAATCGTCCGGCCGACTATTCTCCCGAGAATGTGCCGTATCATCCCGACTATGTGGCACCTGTCTCCCTGGCAGGCTATCAGGAGGGTGATTTCTGTATGACCTACGGCTATCCGGGCAGCACCGACCGGTATCTGTCTTCGTATGGCATAGAAGAACGGATGAATCATGCCAATCAGGCACAGATTGATGTACGCGGCATCAAGCAGGCCATCTGGAAGAGAGAAATGGAGCGCCATGATGACATCCGTATCAAGTATGCTTCCAAATATGATGAAAGTTCCAATTACTGGAAGAACAGCATCGGTACCAACCGGGCCATTCAGAAGCTGGGTGTCTTGCAGAAGAAACGGGCGTTGGAGCAGGAGCTCAGGCGGTGGATACGTACGCAATCGGGCGATACAGCCTTGCTTCGTTTGTTTACCAATCTGGAACTGAACTATAAGAGTCGGAGGAATATACACCGGGCGCAAGCTTACTTTGTAGAGGCTTTCCTGAATGCTCCGGAATTGGTGCAGCAGGCATTGGCGATTCTGAATTTTGATTTTGAGGGAGAGCGTGAAAGGGTGGTGGCAGGCCTGAAGAAAATAGTGGAAACCTATGCCAATATGGATGCCACCATCGACAAGGAAGTATTGGCTGCCATGCTGGATGTATATGCCCAGGAAGTAGATTCAGCCTATTGGCCGGAGGTGTATCACACTATTTCTACCCAATATGGAGGTAATCGGCAAGCCTATGTCGATGCATTGTATGCACAGACACAACTGTCTACCGTCAGCGGGCTTCAACGCTTTCTGGAGCAGGATACTACGTACCATTTTCTGAACGATCCGGCAGTGACGTTAGGCATTGACTTAATCACAAAGTTCTTCGAGATGAGTATGCAGATGCAGGAAGCATCTGTCAACATAGAACGTGGTGAACGCTTGCTGAATGAGGCCGTCCGCCGGATGTATGCTACCCGTAATTTCTATCCCGATGCCAATTCCACGCTGAGGCTCAGCTTCGGAACCATAGGCGGCTATGAGCCTTTCGACGGGGCGGTGTATGATTACTACACCACTGCCAAGGGGGTGCTGGAGAAAGCGAGAACCCATGCCGGGAATCCGGATTTCGAAGTGCAGCCCGAATTGTTGTCTTTATTGTCGGCTGCTGATTACGGACCGTATGCCGATGAAAAGGGCGATTTACGTGTGTGCTTTATATCCGATAATGATATTACAGGCGGCAATAGCGGCAGTGCCATGTTTAATGCCCGCGGCGAACTGCTGGGCCTGGCTTTCGACGGGAACTGGGAAGCGATGAGCGGCGATTTGCTGTTCGAACCCCAGACACAGCGCACCATCGGGGTAGATGTGCGCTACATACTCTTTCTGATGGAATATCAGGGAAAGGCTCAACACCTCATTCAAGAATTGAAGTTGGTACGGTGAAATGGATATGTGAACGCCTGATGCGGATGGAGTAGAGGCCGGAAAAAAAAGTTGACCTCATATCCCGTAAATAGTGGGGGGATGAAGTCAACCTTTTTTGCCAAAGTCAGGCTATCCGTTGCATCGTGCCCGGTAGGTTATTTCTTCTTTTTGGAACGCTTGGCCCAGCCTTCTTCGCTGAAATCAGGCTCGAATCCCTTTAACTCGTCGTTGTGCTGGAAGAACTGCTTCCAGTCGTCCTTTTTGCCGCGGGGCTTGGTGTAGCCGCGTTCTTCTCTGCTTGGTTTTTTCTTTCCTTTTTTCTCCGGCATTTCATCGGCTCTTTTGGAAGCGGTCTGTGCGGCTGGTTTTCTTTTGCCTTCTTTCCCTTTTCCGTTTCCCTTTTCTTTTCCGTTTCCTTCTTCACCAGCTATTTCCACCGAAACCTTGCGACCGTTCCAGTTGGCTCGGTTCAGGGCTTTCAGCACGTTCTTGGCTTCGCCTTCTTCCACTTCAAAGAAAGCAAACTTCTGCATGATGTCGATACGTCCCAGCTCAATGCGTCCGCGGGTATTCTTGTTCAGCAGATTGATGAGGTCGTTCGGGAAGAAGCTGTCTATCTTGCCCACGTTGATGAAGAGACGTGCAAAGCCCGGTTCTGCCGTTCTGCTGCGTGCGCCTTTCTCTCCTTTACGGCCTTTCTCACCTCCCAGGCTGCCGGTAATCTCAATCTCCTCACGGTCGCGGTAATACTCCAGAAAACGGTTGAATTCATGGCTTACCATGCGTTTGATAAGGTCTTCTTTCGACAGCCAGTCCAGCTTGCGGTAGATTTCCGGCATGAAATCCGCAATTTCTTCTTCGTTCACCTTCACTTTCTCCACGTCGTCGATTACCTTGAACAGTTGTTTCTGGCAAATCTGTTTTCCGGTAGGCATTTCGCCCGGAATGAATTTTTTGCCGATGATGCGTTCTATTTCACGCATCTTGCCCTTCTCGCGCAGGTTGATGATGGCAATGGAAGTACCCGTTTTTCCGGCACGTCCGGTACGTCCGCTGCGGTGCGTATAGCTTTCGGTATCATCCGGCAGGCCGTAGTTGATGACGTGCGTCAAATCATCCACGTCCAATCCACGGGCAGCCACATCGGTAGCCACCAGCAGTTGCAGGTTGCGGATGCGGAATTTCTGCATCACTGCATCGCGTTGTGCTTGGCTCAATTCACCATGCAGCGAATCAGCATTGTAGCCTTCCTGCATCAGTTTGTCTGCTATCTCCTGAGTTTCCTTGCGCGTACGGCAGAAGATGATGCCGTAGATTTGCGGATAAAAATCCACGATGCGCTTCAAGGCTGCATATTTATCCTTTGCATGTACGCAAAATACCACGTGTTTCACATTGGCTGTACCTTCATTCTTACGGCCTATCGTGATTTCCTTGGCATTATGCAGATAATTCTTCGATATGCGGGCTATTTCAGGGCTCATGGTAGCCGAGAACAGCAGGGTGTTCCGTTCTTCGGGTACATCGGCCAGGATGGCGTTGATGCTGTCGGTGAAGCCCATGTTGAGCATTTCATCAGCTTCGTCCATCACTACATTCTGGATAGTGGTCAGTGACACGGTTTTGCGCTCCATCAAGTCGAGCAATCGTCCGGGAGTAGCCACGATGATATGCACTCCTTTCTTCAGAGCACGAATCTGGCTTTCGATGGAGGAACCTCCATAAACCGGAAGAACTTTCAGGCCATCCACATATTTGGAGTAGTCATTCAAGTCATCTGCTATCTGCAGACATAGTTCTCGGGTAGGGCAGAGAATCAACGATTGCGGAACGGTTCTGTTTACCTCTATTTTCTGTATCAGCGGGAGGCCGAATGCTGCAGTTTTACCCGTGCCTGTTTGTGCCAGGGCAACGATATCATTATTAACTCCCAATAGATAAGGGATTACTTCTTCTTGTACCGGCATGGGATGTTCATATCCCATTTCTTCAATAGCACGGCGTATCTCCGGCGACACACCGAGCTCTTCAAATGTCTTCATTAAATCTTTGTATATCTTTATATTTCGGGTGCAAAGATAGGAATTCTATTGGTTCTTTTCCAATAAGAGTTTCTGTAATTTCTTGATTTCTTCTTTTTTTAGTCCAATCCCTTTCCTTAGATAGGTATCTACGTCTCCATACATGTGTTCTATCTCGTTCTTGGCTGCGTTCAGAAAGGATTCTTTGGCAGAGAATAGCGTGGTAATAGCCTCTTGTGTGTGCGTAGGCAAGTGGTAGGCGAATTTGGAGAATCGGGCAATGTCAAAATACTTGTTGCTCAGTAGGTAATCTTCCATGATGATGTCAGAGTTGACATCCAAGGCTGACAGTATCAGTGCTGCAGCAATGCCTGTGCGGCCTTTGCCCGACGAGCAGTGTATGATAAGGGGATAGTTATCTTTCTCCAGCAATACATCAAACAGTTGGCGGAACACAGGTATGTGTTCTCTGACCAAAGCTCTGCTTCCAGCTTCTGCTATGCGGTATACTGTATCTGTCTGAATGCTATGGTTCTCGATGCCTTGTAAGATATGGCTGAGAGACCCCACGGTGACAGGTATGTGTATGATGTGGATTCCTTCTTGTAAGGGCGTTTTATTCGCGCTTTCATCGAGCCCCCTTAAATCTACAATGGTTTTAATACCTAGATGTTTCAGTTCTCTGAAAGAGAAATCATTGAGTCGGTTGATTTCTGCAGAGCGGTATATCATTCCCCAGCGCACCTGTTTGTGAGTGTTGTAAGATGGATATCCTCCCAGGTCTCGAAAATTCTGTATACCGGCAATGTTAATGTTGCGTGTAGCTGTTTTAACTCGATATTTATCATTGAATACCAAGGTATAATAATAGCGTTCAGAAGGATTTTTAGTAACCACCGTAACCCGTTGGTCTGTAATGTTGGCAACCGCTACTGGGGTATGTTCGGATATATGATTAGGGTTGGTAGAGGCGTATACTTTTACATGGCCTTGAATGGGTGGAGTGGTTTCCCATTTTACAACACAGTTTCCGATACTGTTTTCTTCACACACCACAGTTATATGTGGGGCAACGTTGTTACAGGCAGGAAGCAGGGTGATGAAAAAGAAATAAATCAACAGTTTTTTGTGCATAGTTCGTATTGTCTCTAATAATAAGCGATTAGTGCAAATATATGGATTTTCACGAGCTACGATGATTCTGATGCAGGATTTTATATTTCTTTTTTTCTTTTTTGAATTTGTAGGTCTGGCAACTTCCTTTTATGCAGCTATCTGCACGAGTCTTTGCAGCTATCTGCACAGGGTTTTGCAGCTGCTTGCTTCTGATAAGCCACGGCAGCTACCTGTTCTGTGTATGCAGTTACTTGATGCTCGCAGCGAATTCCGGTGAGATAGAGTTACCCAAGCTTTGGCATACATCTGCCGCAAAGCTGATACCATAGTGTATAATCCGGTTCCATTGCTCTTCTTTGAGGTCATTTAAATCGCGGTGTCGTATGCCCAGTTTGATGAGTCCGTAGAGGATGCCTGCATTGAAATTGTCTCCGGCTCCTACGGTACTGGCAGTGGGTATGGCCGGCACGGCATAGTTCTGTTGCAATGTGTGTGTGCGTAGCGACACTTCATCGGCACCGGCAGTATACAGGAAGTTCGGGCAATAGAATTTAATCTTTTCTTTATAGATTTTATCCGCTTCCGTCAGTTTGTATAAGTATTGGAAATCATCTTTTGAACCCCGTACGATGTCAGCATATTCCAGGTTCTCGATGATGGTAGATGCCAGTTTGATGGCTTCTTTCTGATGATTTGCCCGGAAGTTCAAATCGTAATAGATGATGGCCTTTTGCTGACGTGCCTGTTCCAGTAATTCTACTATTTTATCTCTTAATACCGGGTTCAAGGCATAGTATGAGCCTATTATAACGATATCATCTTCAGAGAGCCTAGGATATACCCCCTCTAATCTTTGTTTCGGATAATCTTTATAAAACAGGTATTCTGCATCGTTCTTCTCATTTAGAAAAGCCAGCGATACGGGCGATTTTCCATCAGGAAACACGTTGATATGTTCGGTAGAGATACCGTTTTCTTGCATAAACTGCAAAATGATACTTCCCACCCGATCATTACCTGTTTCGCTGATGAAATTAACAGGTAATCCTGCCCTGGCCAATGACACAATGCCGTTGAACACCGAGCCTCCGGGTACGGCAGCAGTAGGTTGTCCGTCCCGGAAGATGATGTCAAGAATAGTTTCACCAATACCGACTATTTTTCGCATAATGATCTGGATTTCTCTCCTAAATAGCCTCCGTGGTGGCGTTTAGAGTATTCTTCTATGGTGAATCCAGTCTGTATCATGGTCTGCACTACCAGGATATCACCGATGACCGTCATAACTGTGGTAGAAGTGGTAGGAGTCATTCCCAGTACACATACCTCTTTCGGACTCCCGGTACTGAGGCATACTGTAGCTTCTTGAGCCAGCGGGCTATCGGGGTTGCCTGTAATTACGATGAATGGGAGATGAGGATTCAGGTTATGAGCCAGTTGGGTCAGCTCCACAATTTCGCGCGTCTTGCCTGAATTGGAGATAAGCAGTAATAAGTCATTCTCCTGCAAGATACCCAGGTCGCCATGTTGTGCTTCACTGGGGTGTAGAAAGACTGATGGGATACCCGTAGAGCAGAAAGTAGTGGCAATGTTCATTGCTATCTGACCGGCTTTACCCATGCCCGAGGTTACCAGTTTGCCTTTTCTCTGCTGTACATGTTCTACGATGAGCGCTACGGCTTTTTCGTATGCATCTGTTACAGGGATGTTCAGTACGGCTTGTGCTTCTTTCTGCAAAAGCTCTTGAATGGATGTTATCATCTTCTTTTGTTTTTTAGTTGGCATCTGCAAATATCTGTAATTTTCTATAAACGGCAATAAGTTTTGTTGTATTTTTGCCCTCTGTTATCAGATTGTTGGTTCAGAATGAAGAAAATGGAGGAAATACGGGAAAAATGCAACCTGCATACCTTATCGAATGGATTGCGTATTATTCATGAGCCTACCCGTTCCAAGGTGGCTTATTGTGGTTTTGCCATCAACGCAGGTACGCGCGATGAGCTGCCCGACGAGCAAGGTATGGCTCATTTTGTGGAGCATCTTATTTTTAAAGGTACCCGTAAGCGCAAGGCATGGCATATCCTGAATAGGATGGAGAATGTAGGGGGAGATTTAAACGCTTATACCAATAAAGAGGAAACGGTTGTTTATTCTGCATTTCTTACCGAGCATTTCGGTCGGGCGTTCGAGTTGCTCACGGATATTGTATTTCATTCTGTATTTCCCCAAAAGGAGGTTACTCGCGAAGTTGAGGTGATAATCGATGAAATTCAGTCGTACGAAGATACACCCTCCGAATTGATTTTCGATGATTTCGAGGATTTGGTATTTCGTGGACATCCTTTGGGACGGAACATTCTGGGGAATCCTCAGTTATTGAAAACTTTCCGCAGCGAGCATGCGGCAGCTTTTACGGCTCGTTATTATCATCCGGAAAACATGGTGTTTTTTGTGCAGGGAAATCTTGATTTCAAGCACATTCTTCGTTGGGCAGAAAAGTTACTGGCCGATATTCCGTCTGTGGGGGTGGAGAATCGTCGTGTGCCTCCGGCTTTGTATGTGCCTGAACATTTGGTGTTGCATAAAGATACGCATCAGGCACATGTAATGATTGGCAGTCGGGGATATCATGCTTACGATGAGAAGCGTACAGCTTTATATCTTTTGAATAATCTCCTGGGAGGACCGGGGATGAACAGTCGGTTGAATCTTTCTTTGCGTGAGCGTCGGGGGCTGGTCTATAATGTAGAGTCCAATCTTACCTCTTATACCGATACCGGCATCTTCTGCATCTACTTTGGTTGCGATGTAGAAGATGTGGATATCTGTCTGCAGCTGGTGTGTAAAGAACTGAAGCGCTTGCGCGAGGCTAAGTTGTCGCCTTCGCAATTGGCAGCAGCCAAAAAACAACTGATAGGGCAGATTGGAGTCGCTTCGGACAATAATGAGAACAATGCCTTGGGTATGGCCAAGACTTTTCTGCACTACCATAAATTCGAGACTGCTGAATCGGTTTACCGTCGTATTGAAAGACTCACGTCGGAAGAGTTACAGGAAGTGGCCAATGAAATGTTTGCCGATGACTACTTGTCTACGTTGATTTATCAGTAGTTTATTTCCGTATGCTGAATTCACAGCCGCAATACAATTGGTTATAGAACTCATATTCTTTCAGTAATTGGTTCCTGCGTTCCTGCAATCCGCCTTTGCGCCAGTTCTGTTCCCAATATAACGTGCCGGGGTATTGCCGGGCGGCTATGCGTCCGGCCTCATTAATCTGTTCCAAGCTTTTCCACCGCGAAGAAGCCAGCGTGGTGGTGAAAAGGGTAAATCCATGTTCATGGGCATAGCGTGCCGTTTCTGTGAGTCGCAGGATGAAACATTTCAGGCAACGGCCGCCTCGTTCCGGTTCTTGTTCCAGGCCACACATGGTATGCAGCCAATGTTCGTGATTGTAGTCGGCATCTATAAAATCCAGTCCTTTGGATTCGGCAAATCGGATGGCTTCCGCTTTACGTATTTCATACTCTTCCTTAGGATAGATATTAGGGTTACAATAAAAGATGGTAGGCTGTATATGGTTAGCCAGCAGACATTCTATGATAGCAGACGAACAAGGCGCGCAGCAGGAATGCAGCAGCACCCGATTGGTTCCGTCGGGAGTTTGTATAGATAGCATATGCTTAGTGTAATGAATTTAAGATTGAATACATTTTTGGAGCACCAGCAGACTTTCCGGTCCCATATTGAAGAGCAGGTCTATGATGCTCAGGTTGGGTAGGAATCCTAATTTTTCCTGAAACACCTGATAGTAGGGTTCCGGACGGAAGGCGGTGTCTTCCAGCGTATAGTCTTTTTTGGGGTGGATGCGTTCGCGAAAATCCACCTCGCCGGGCTGGAAGTCTGTCTGATAGCTTTGTGTGCGTTGCATGCATGGTTGCAGATCTATCAGCGAGCAGATAAGCTGGCACAACTCTTCGTTGAAATCCATCAGAAACTCATATTTTCGTTCGTAGAACGGGCGGAAGTCGTCTTTGTAATATTCAAAGAAAGGGGTATGGTTATATGCCGATTCAATGGCATTCCAGTGCAGATGTCGCCAGTTGCCATGGTCTGAGATACGTATATCGCGCATGATACATTTCGGGGTATCGGGTTTGATGACGGGCACCGTCAAGGCCAGCGGACCGTCCGGAGCGGCGATGGTACAACGGTTCCGGTAGGTTTGTTTCATATAATGGTCATACTGCTCTATCATGGCTGTATGATGAGCGTATAGTTTGGTATAATATTCTATCGGAGCCAGGTAGGCCGATGATAGATAAACGGTTTCGGTTGCTTGGGTCATAAATTACCAGGATTAGTGAATGGTTTTTCCGATTCTGTCTTTCTCTTTTGAGAGCCATATCAGCGAAGCTTTTCCGATGATATGGCTATGGGGTACCAGGCCGAATAGCCGGGAGTCTGCCACATTGGCCGGATTATTGGATACTACCCAATAATAATCTTGGCTGAAGCGGCATCGGGTAGTGGGTATTCCGTCTACGAACAGTGTGTCGTGCCTGATAAGCGCCTGTTTTTTCTCGTGCAGCACCAAGGTGTTACAGAGCAGGGTGCGGTTCCACGGACAAACATCCACGGTCATTCCTTTTGCGGGGATAATCAGCGGTTTTAATTGTCGGCAGGGATCGTTTGTTCCCAGTTGATTCAGCCACGAAGGTTCGTTCAGTGCCTGGGAAATCAGATAATACTCATAGCGGCTGAAGCTGCTTATACGTCGGGCAGAATCCGGTGCAGCCAGCGTGTCGGTGTGGATATTCAGGCAGCGCAGCACTGAGTCCAGTTCTTGTGCCTTGTTTTGGGGGTAGGTAAACAAGAATTTCTGGTCGGGGGCATAGGGCTCAGAAGATACCACGGTAAAGAGCGAATCCATCAGCAGCGTGTCTCCGGGTTGGCCTATGCAGCGGTTGATGAAAATCTCGCGTTCGTCAATGACAGGTTCTTCCAGGTTGGCCGGATTATTGAATACGATGATATCTTCCTTCTCTACCGGCCGGCTTCTCCATCGCTGATACCCCATCCAGCGCATACCGGGCAGCCGCAATCCGTAGCTCCATTTATTCACCAGGATGCGTTCTCCGCGCATCAGTGAATTCTCCATGCCGGTCGATGGAATCAGGTAAGAAGTAGCCACGCATCCCCGGAGCAGCGCCACGATGAGTACCGTTCCAGCAAGCATGCCTGTTATCTTTTTACCTGTAGTCCATTGCATAGCCGGATGGATACTATTGATTGTCTACCCATTTGAACAGACGGTTCCAACGGATTTTTCCGTCGAGCCATCCGCGATCTTTATCCAATGAGAGCCACACTACGATGGGCTTGCCCACTACATGGTCTTCGGGTACGAATCCCCAATATCTGGAGTCCAGTGAGTTATGGCGGTTGTCGCCCATCATCCAGTAATAGTCCATCCGGAAGGTATAGTGGTCTGTTTTCTCACCGTTGATGTAGATGCCGTCGGCCTTTCTCTCCAGGCGGTTTCCTTCGTAGGCTTCAATGCAGCGTTCGTAGAGGGGTAGGTTATCGTCGGTCAGCTGTATGGTGCTTCCTTTGCAGGGAATCCATATCGGCCCGTAATTGTCACGATCCCATTGGGTATAGAGGTTTTGCGGGTACATGTCGCCCGAATAGATGGCCGGTTCTCTCACAATCTGGCTAATCAGTTTGGTATTCGCCTTCAGGGTGGCCAGCATGTGCTGTGTCAGCGGCAAGTGATAGACAGGTGTCAGTCTGCCTTGTCCGTCGCGTCGGGTCAGTCCCATTTCCACTAGACTGTTTTCCCAGTTGTAGTCATTGCTCATCAGCAACTGGTCGTCCAGGCTGATGCCCAGTTCCCGGAACATTTGTTCCGGAATGTAGGGGCCGGTGGTCTGTACAAAATAGTTGAACTGCATTTCTTTCGGGTTGGGAATAGCCTTTCCGTTGAGGCACACCTGCCCGTCCTTTATCTGCAAGGTATCTCCGGGCAAGCCCACACACCGTTTCACATAATTCTCCCGGCGATCTACCGGACGCACCACCACTTCGCCATACAGGCGGGGATTGGAAAGAATTTTTTTTCTACCAGCGTTGTAATATAGGTCGTACACCATGCGTTGTTGCTGGCGGCTCAGACTGTCCATTTGTATGGGCTTGGGGTACTGGTTACGTCCTTCGCGGTAGGCCAATGCATAGAAATCCTCCATCTGATGATTCAGTGCCACCGTGTCGCCTGCCGGAAAGTTGAATACCACAATGTCGTTCAGCTTCACCTTTCCGAATCCTGGTACACGCTTGTATTCCCATTGCGGCCACTCAATGTACGATTTGGTATTGAACACCGGCAGTGTATGCTGTGCCAGAGGCATGGAAAGCGGCGTGTTGGGTACCCGCGGTCCGTAGCTCATTTTGCTGACATACAGAAAATCACCTACCAGCAACGACTTTTCCAGTGAAGACGAAGGAATCTGGTAGTTCTGAAAGATATACAAGTTGACAAAATACACCGCCACCAGTGCAAATACGATGGCGTCTACCCAGCTCATCACGCTTCTTACCACCATATTCTCCGAGGTCTTCCACCAGCTCCAAGGAATTTTCTTGCTGATATAGATATCAAATATAAACGGGATGACACATACGCCCCACCAGCAGCTTACCCAGATAAGGAAAGCCAGATACAGCAGGGTGACAATAGCGAATTTAGCCCATTGGGCACGCGTAGCTTTTCTCATAATCAGTCGTTGGGGTTATTTCAAGAAAGGAAACAAATCACTCATACCCAGAAAACCTTCGTGGGTGGCTGTGTATTCGGCTGCCAATACCGCTCCCAGTGCAAAACCTTTGCGGTTTTTGGCATCGTGGGTGATGGTGATGCTGTCGGCCTCTGAGTCATAGCGTATGCTGTGTATGCCCGGCACTTCTCCTTCGCGCACAGAGCTTACGCACAGCTCTTCGGGTGCGCAGGCCGTGCTGCCGCTCACGGTGCCGTCCGGTGCTTGCAGCGTGCCTTTCACCCAACGCTGTTTGCGGTCTATGTTCTGCAATATGCCTTCGGCCAGCGTAATGGCGGTGCCGCTCGGTGCATCCAGCTTGTGTATGTGGTGCGTTTCGCTCATGCTCACGTCATAGGCCGGGAACTGATTCATAATCCGGGCCAGGTAACTGTTTACAGCCGAGAAGATGGCTACCCCCAGGCTAAAGTTCGACGACCAGAACAATGTCTTTCCATCCTCTTTACAGAGCCGTTCCACTTCCTCGCCGTGTTCTTCGCGCCAGCCCGTGCTGCCCGATACCAGTTTCACCCCCGCCTGGAAAGCCTTCATATAGTTGGTGTAGGCCACCATTGGGTTGGTAAATTCTATGGCAACATCTGCACTCTTGAACGCAGCCGATTCAAAGTCCTCCTGATTATTGATGTCGATGATGCAGACAATCTCATGTCCGCGGCTCAAGGCAATCTTTTCGATTTCCTTGCCCATTTTTCCGTAGCCGATTAATGCTATTTTCATTGTTGTTTATCGTTATGGTTCTTTATTTAGCAGGCATTTTTCAAAAAATGCTTCCTTATTAGACGCAAAGATAAGATTTTTCCTACATTTGTGGTTAACATTAACGTCTTGTTAACAATGGAAATACTATTACATTACGTTTGGCGGCACAAGATATTCCCCCTTCAGCCGCTGAAGACCACTGCCGGCTGTACGGTGGAAGTGATAGACCCCGGTCTGCCCAACCGGAATGCAGGTCCTGATTTTTTCAATGCCAAACTGAAAATCAACGGAGTGTTATGGGTGGGTAATGTAGAGGTACATCAGCAGTCGTCCGATTGGTTGAAGCATGGTCACGACCGCGACAAAGCCTATGACTCCGTTATCCTGCACATTGTGGAAGAGGCCAATTGCGACGTGTATCGCACCAACGGCGAGCTGATACCCCAGTTGCCGCTTCCCTGCCCCGAAGAAGTCCGCCGCAGGTATGCCGCATTACAGCAGACCGATAAATACCCTTCCTGTCACGCCATTCTTCCTTCGCTCTCCAAGTTGCAGGTTCATGCCTGGTTTTCGGCCTTGCAGGTGGAGCGTTTGGAGCAGAAGGCCTCGGCCATTGACCGGCGGCTGGAACGGTGTAACCGGCATTGGGAAGATGTGTTTTTCATCACCCTGGCGCGCAACTTTGGCTTCGGGCTGAACGGCGATGCCTTTGAGGCCTGGGCCATGCGGTTGCCGCTGCGGGCGGTAGACAAGCATCGCGACCACCTGTTTCAGGTAGAAGCCTTCTTTTTCGGTCTGGCAGGACTGCTCGAAGAATCCTTCTCCGATACCTATTATCAGCAGCTTCAAAAGGAATATCAGTACCTGCGGCATAAATTCTCGTTGCCGGATGCCGTGCCTGCCGAACAGTGGCGGATGCTTCGGCTTCGTCCGGACAATTTTCCGCACGTGCGGTTGGCACAGTTGGCTTATCTGTATCATACCCACACCTCGCTGTTCTCGCAACTGATGGAGGCCGAAACCCCCGAAGCGGCCAAGAAACTGCTGGCTGCCACCACCTCCGCCTACTGGGAAGAACATTTCACCTTCCGCAAGGCTTCGCCCCGCAGCATCAAGCGTCTGGGCGACAGTGCTCTGAATCTGATTCTGATTAATACCGTGGTGCCGTTTCTCTATGCTTACGGGCAACACAAAGCCAACGACGAGCTGACCGACCGGGCCACCCGTTTCCTGGAAGCCTTGAAAGCCGAGAAGAATTACGTAACCCGTACCTGGCAAGAGGCAGGCCTGCCTGTATCCGTTCAGACCGCTGCCGATTCGCAGGCCTTGCTACAGCTACAGAAGCAGTATTGCGACAAGCGCGACTGCCTGCGCTGCCGGTTTGGGTATGAATACCTTCATCGCTGTCTCTCGGTCACAACTGCTCCGTAGTTTCTCCGTACCATCTCCGTGCAGAGGTACTTCTACACGGAGATGGTACGGAGCAGTTAGGGGTCGGAAACGGCTCTGATACGGTGAGGAGGTATGGAAAACATGACCTACCTATAATGCACAACACCACCGGGTGCGGATGCGGTATACGGAAAACGACAGTACTCGCTCTACACGCTATTACCTGTCCGGTAATTACGAAGTGGAGAAAACCGTTGGTAATTCCAGTGCGTATTACATTCCCAATTCCTTTTTCAGCCACACTTTCATCACCGGATCAGGAATGACAACTTGTCGTTTCTCAACCTCTATGAGTTCTTTTTTGACCAACGCCCTCTTTATGATGCTTACATTTGCAGACGAGCCGAGTTGGTATTTTTGCAGAACTTCCTGCGTGGTAAACTCACTGTGAACTCCGGTTAAGACAGCCCGCAGAAAATTCATCTGATAGGTAGTAAGGCTTTCGGTCTGCTTCTCGAACAAGGGCGTGTTTTGGTCGATAATATCTTGATATGCCGCCTCAAAGTCCTGCTCGGTAGCAGTTCCATCCGTATGAATCCATACCAACCATGCCATTTGTTGCACATACGATGAGTGGTTATCTACTGTTTGACATATTTTTTCGGCCAGTTCTCTTGAAATCTGCTTGCCCGTAGCTTCGAAACGACTGCAAATATAATCAACCCAATCTGAAGTTCCGATTTTAGGCAGATAGATGGTATCGCCGAATTTATAGAACGGCAGGCTCTTTTTCTCGAACAGTTCATTCATCAAGTGTTTCTTGCTGCCGAACAGACAGTAGGACACAGACTTCTGTAGCTGCCACACAGTGCGCAGCCGTTTCTGAAATGTCTTGGAATCCTTGAACTCGGCAATTTGCTGGAATTCGTCAATGCAAACCACGATATGGATGCCTTTCTTCTGCGCTATTTTTTCCGGAAGCTGCAAAATCTCATCCACATCATTGCTCTTGGGATTCATCTCAAATGAAATGGAGAAATCTGTCATCGGATCCGTGCCCATTGAAATTTTGGGACTGATACGTGACAGGAACAACTTGGCATTCTCCAGCCATTCATCTAGCTTGGAAGATGTTTGTTTGAGTACGGCAGCCGCAAATGCATCATAGAAATCCTTATCACTGCGACACGAAAAGATATCAAGATATACAATTTTCAGTTTGTCGGATTGTGCCAATCGGCACACTTTCTGTACCAACGAGGTCTTACCCCAACGACGAGGTGAAATCAGTATGGTATTGACACCATGCCGGAAATTTAGTAACAGGCGTTCCGTTTCTTTCTCTCGGTCGGTAAAATTATCGCCTGATGTGGCAACACCAAACATAAAAGGTTTGTTCTCCATAATCTTCAAATCTTATTCAAGTGCAAAGATATGAAATACCTTTATTAGTAACAATGTTATTAGTAATAAAGATATAATACTACCTAAATCTTCTTTTATTGTGACCATTCAGGCTTGTATCTATGATTTTTTCTCTCATATAGAGTAATCAATTGACTGGCATTAAGGGATTCTTCTCTTACTTCATATTTGGTTTTGCTTATCTTTGCCAAACCGATATAATGCATGGCACCTTTGCCGATAGAGCGCACAGCTCCTATAAGATTTTAGCAAGTAAACCAACTGTCCGCAAAAGCGTATTGCGCACGAATGTTATATTTTCAAGCCCTTCGCAATATTTTTATAGCCATATTCATCTTGCTTTTATTACACTCTTTTGCACGCATGTCATCAGGGTTTAACTGCCTGCGTTTGATATGGAACTGATTCTTGCACTCTTCCTTGGTCAGTCCGTAATCTTTTTTGCTCTTTTCTTTATGCAGGATAAAATCAACCGGAAGCGTACTCATTCCATCTGAAAAATCAAGCAGAAAAAGTTTGCCCCTTAGTACATAATTTCATCCGACATGGTTTAACACGCGACTGATATTTTCAATGTAACGTCGCTCTTTTCAAGCGTAGTATCATCAAGGATATAGCATCGTGGAACATCGCCATATTCAGCTTTCTTTTTTCTCAATATGACAAGAAAATGATTATACATACTCAAAAGCAAACGCCTCCAATCCATACTGGGGCGAAGCATCATCCGATAAAAGCAGTTTTTCCCTACATTCAATTAACCTTTATAACCTTTAACACGCTGATGATAGGTTCCAAAGATGCTAAAACCATTGATGCGAAAAAGGCATAGGGAAATGATGAGCGTAACGGCACTGATTTCGGAAACCTTCTTCAACGACAAATGTCGAAGTTGGTTGCCCAGCTAAAACGACCGAATAGGGTGACTTTTCCATTGCTCATATCACTTTTAATACTCAGTAAATTTTCCATTTCACTAAAATTGTTTATTTTTGCACTCGTAATAGTTGTCTCTTTTCAGTTTGAAACTAAGTAGATTAACACCTTTAAGTTTCAACTTTTGTCTGAGATTCTGCTATATTTTCACCTCTGTTTTAGAGGTGGAAAACTTTATTTACTTAAATTTTAATTTTTAAATCTATGAATAAATGTTATGCGTTAATTCTAACTCTTATGTTAGGATTTTGTTCAGTTATTGTTTCATCTTGTAGTGATGAAGAAACACCTATTATTCCTGAAATTACGTTCCCAGAAGGAACTGAGGATTTTTTTGTTGATGATATAATTTTTTCTTCCTCTGCAAACCACAAAAAAATTTCATTTAAAACCAATGTAGATTGGAACATTTCAGTTTCTCAATCAAGAAATGGTAAAGAATGGTGCTCTGTAAGTCCTTTGTCAGGACATGGAGGGTTGAATACAGTTGTTGTAAGTGTGTCGGAAAATAATGAATATGATGACAGGAGCATAGTTCTGAAATTACAAGTTGGCACAATAGAGAGATATATTAATATCGTTCAGAAACAGAAAAATGCTTTAACCCTATCTTCAAGTAAATTTGAACTAAAACCCGAAGGTGGTGTGATAGATATTGAGGTGAAATCCAATATCAATTATGAGGTAGTTATTCCAAGCGAATGTCAAGATTGGATTAAGCCCCAAGCGAATGTGAGAGGATTAGTATCTAAGAATCTCCGATTTAATGTTGCTAAGTCTGAGGAATACAGTAAACGCGAAGGAGCGATAATTATACAAGCAGGCGAACTCTCTGAAACGATACGTGTGTATCAAACGGGAAAAGCCATTCTTTTGTTGTCTAAGAATGAATATAAAGCTATGCAAAAGGGCGGCGAGTTTAAAGTAGACGTAAAAAGTAATTTTGATTTTGACGTCCAAATGCCAGACGTTGCATGGATTAAAGAAGTACAATTAGGTAGAGCTTGTTCGAGCCACTCTTTGTATTTTGTGGTTTCAGCTAACGATACGTATGATGAAAGAAGAGCTATCATTACATTCTATGATAAAAACAGTAGCTTGTCAGAAAAACTAGTAGTTACGCAATCGCAGACCAATGCTATTATTATCTCTGCGAAAAACTACGAAATTCTACCTAATGGAGGTAAACTGGCCATCGAAGTTAATAGCAATGTCTCTTATGATATGAAATTACCAAATGAATCTTGGATACACAAAGCTGTAAAGACGAGGGGACTGAATACATCAAGAGAGGTAATCGTTATTGATGCTAACAATACCGCAACTGAAAGAACTGCACAGATTCTTTTTGAAAACAAAGAACTTGCCTTGCAAGAATCTGTTTATATTAGGCAAAAATCTCAGAACTTGAATGACTTTAGAGTAAAGTTAGATTATGCTGGAACTTTAGATAAGCAAATACCGGCCGAGATTAAAAATAAAATAACCAAATTGACAATTGAGGGTCCGCTTAATGGCACTGATATTCGCTTTTTGCGTGAAATGTCGGGCCGAGATGCAAATAATGGAGAAACTTCAGGAAGTCTTAAGGTATTAAACATGCGGTATGCAACTATTGTAAAGGGAGGTGATCCATACTTTTTAGAATATTGGGAAGGTGAAATCTTGTCCAGCACAACTAGTGATAATAAATTTGGTGATTCATTCTTTAATGGTTGTAAATTAACTGAAATTATCATCCCTGTATCTGTTGATGCCGTATATGGAAGTGCATTTCAAGATTGTAAAGAGTTACATAAGGTAGAACTCAACAATGTGATTACTACTCTTCATTCATCTACATTTAATGGGTGTACAAGTCTACGCTCTTTGGAAATACCGACTTCTGTAACAGAAATCCGTGATGCTGTATTTGCTAATTGTGGATTAGAGGAAATAACTATACCTTCGAATGTTAAAAAGATTGGCGGGGCATTATTCCATGGTTGCACCTCACTGAAAGAAGTGAATTTGCCTTATGGTATTACTGAAATTCCAATTAGTTGTTTTTGGGGATGTACTAATTTGCTGAGATTTAATATACCATCAAGTGTAACTCGTATCAATAGTTTGGCCTTTGGCAATTGTACAAGCATACAATCTGTAAGCTTATCTAGCGGTTTGCAGTATATAGGGCAACAAGCATTTAGTGGCTGTACTAGTTTAAGTAATGTATCATTGCCTTCTACACTGCAAACGATTGAGGGTTTCGTTTTTTCTAAGTGTATAAATTTGAGTTACATTACTTGTCATGCTTCATATCCTCCTCAACTTCTTTCTTTAATAAGCGATAATTCTAGTGTACTAACAGTTTATGTCCCTCGTGGATCATTGTATAATTATAAAAATGCTAAGTATTGGAGTTATTGCAAAATTGTAGAAATGATATAATTACTTACTAAAGTTTCCCACCCCCTCTTTAGGCATTATTTGAGAGGGTGAGCTATCTCTCAAATAATGCTTATAAACAATTAATTAACACACGCTTGATAAAAGTTGTAAACTTTATCTCGTTGATTCTGAGAATAAAACTCTTTTAGAGCACTGGTAATTACCAGATTTTGCTTTTCGTATTTTTTTTATTTTTAACAGTTCTTGAAGCATCATGATAGGGTCTGCCCCTAATGGCTCAGCTAAAGCTAAGAGCAGTTTTTTTTATGCAGGCAAGCAAACGCTTCCATAGAGTCATAGTCAGCAGCGACTCTTTTGGTTCCCTAAATATCTCACCCATGGTTTTATGTGTTGCAAATCTTTTTCCCAAGGCCAATATAATATAGGTAACGAAGCAAAGTGAACAATCCGCTATCTGCTCATTAAAGTTTCTTCTTTGGTATTGTCCAAATGCGAGGTAACTTTTGCATTCCTTGTTTAAAAAAACGTAAGCATCCGAAGAACTATAGGTTTTGAACCTTTTTATACAATAATAGCGACTGTCACTATAAACCTAATAGTTGCAGTCGCTATTGCTTTGTTGAACCTATATGTTGCAATTGGGATTAGTTGTCAGATTCTGTAGTCTGTTTGAACAACACACTTTTCGGATATTGCAACTTCCATTGATGTGGAAGCAGATTCAATAGTTCTTCATGTATAGCTTGTCAATATCCGAATAAAGTACAGAAAAATGATTTCAAAGAATGTTTTTCCATTAATTAATGAAGACATAACTCATGAAGTATGCAATATATCAGATGTCATCATTACAATATGGTATGCCCTTTTTTAATGAATTATCATATCAAGATAACCTTTCTTACTTGTTAGTAATCCAAAAGAAAAACGGTATCTTGGCGGTGGATGCTTGGAAAAGCCACTAAAACTCCATGGAGAAATAATCAGAAACTTATTGTTTACGAAACTGAATCCATGGAGAAAGAATCGGGAACCAATAGCTTAAATTCTGCCAAGCTGCAGGTCTGTTTTCGGAAAGCTATAGATGCATGTAAGATAACCTGCAGGTGAATTTGGGAAGTTTGCCAGTGAAGGGTTCATCCATTTCATCTTGATTATCAGCGGATGAAGGGTGAAGGGTGAAAGGTAAAGGATGGGAAATATCAGTTGTTGAAATATTGAAATAGGGTGTTGTTTTTTGGGTCTATTCAACAAAAATGATAGGGGTTCAACAAAATTGGCATGCGGCTTATACAGGTTTGATTAATTATTGTAAAGAAGAAAGAGCGGCTTGCCGGGGAAAGCCTTACCTTTGACCTCGGTAAATTAAATCTTAATATAATGAAAAAATTCTGTTATACAGCCCTGCTGTTGCTTTGTCTGTTTGTCGGTTCGCTTCGGGCCGCTACTGTATCTGATTCCGAGAAACAACTTCGTCGCGATGCCGAAAGCCTGCTGATAGAGTGGGTAGACACCTTGCTGACCCTTCAGTGTGCCAGTCCTCATGCCAGCCTTGATGGCGGTATCTTGTGTCCGGCCTGCGGACGTATTCATGGCAGAATCGGCGATTTGGTACATCCGCTGATGTATGTGGCTGATAAAACCGGCAATGACAAATACCTAGTGGCCGCCAAAAGACTGATGAAATGGATGGAAAACATTCATCGGCCCGATGGCTCGTGGATGAACGATATTCACGTGTCCGACTGGAACGGTACCACGGTTTTTGCTTCCATAGCCCTCTACGAGGCGTTGCATTATCATGGACATCTGTTGGATGACTCCACCCGCAACCAGTGGAAGGAATACCTCGTGCAGGCGGGCGGCTTTATGACTACCAATCCTCAGATATACAGCCGCAGGATGCATGCAAAGATGAAGCGGCTGAACAATGTGAACTATTCGGCATCGGTTACCTATGCCTTACAGGCCATCGGGGAAATGTGTCAGCGACAGGACTTCATCGATGAGGCCCGTCTGGTGGCTTCCGATCTCAAGAATTTCTTTACCCATAACGATGGATTCTTGTTCGGTGAAGGTCCTAAAATCTGGACTCCCTCTGCCAAAGGACATTGTCTGCCTGTGGATTTGGGATATAATGTAGAAGAATCCTTGCCCAATCTGGCTTCCTACGCCAAGAGGGTGCAAGACGAGGAATTGCTGGCTTTGGTAGAGAAGTCGATGAACACTCACCTGGAATTTATGTTGCCCGACGGGGCTTGGGATAACAGCTGGGGTACTCGCAGTTTTAAGTGGACGTATTGGGGAGGACGCACCAGCGATGGATTCATGGGGGGATTCTATGCCATGGCCGACCGCAATCCTGCGTATATTGAAGCCATCCGTAGGAATGTGGCACTGCTGAGAACTTCTACAAAGGACGGATTGCTGCACTCGGGCAGAGACTATGCCGCTTCTGGCATACCTGCCTGTATTCATCATACCTTCGGACATGCCAAGGCACTGACTGCCTACCTGGAACAGCAGCCTTTGTCTGTGCGTGCTGTGAATTCCATTCCTCGCGATGCAGCCTATGGAGTGAAGTTCTTTAAAGATATCCGCACGTGGCTGGTGGCGGAAGGTCCTTGGCGCGCTACGCTTACCGGCTATGATGCCGAATATAAGGTAAAAGGCACGCATCCTATGGGTGGCGCCGTGTCCTTGCTGTGGCACGAACAGGCTGGCCCGGTATTTGCAGCTACCACGAATCGCTATTCCCTGATAGAAGCTCCCAATATGCAGAGCAACAGCCGGAAGTATATCATGAGCGGTACGCCTAGAGTAGAAATGCAACAGCATGATGCGATATACAGTAATCTGGATGACCTGGATACCGATATTACGTATGCCCGGAAAGGTAAAGAACACAGATTCCAGGTAAACTCTCACCTGGTGGACTATGATCAGAAAACGCCGGTTCAGGGCTCGCTTCCGGTACAGATAGACTATGGCTTTTCAGCCGGGGAATTCTCTATGAGTATGCAGCACTGTCCTTCCGGTGCCAGCTTGGTATTGCCGCTGATAGCCTCTCCTTCGGAAAAAGTGGAGGTGACTCCTGAAAAAGTGAGGATTTATAAAAGCAACGGAACACTGGAACTGACTTGTGTAAACGGTCGCCTGGAAGTGGCACCCACCGATGCAGACGGACGCATCTTCGTGCCCGTGCCGGGATTTTCGTTTGTTCCGGTCAAGGCTTTGTCCGATGGTACCGATAAGGGCGTACAAGTGGTAGTAAAGTTTCTTCAGTAAGTATAATCATTATTGAATATCTTTCAATTGTTTCATCCGTATGAACACACTTCGTTATTTCTTGGTATGGTGTGCCTTGTCTTTTGTCTGTATGCTTCATGCAGATGAACTGACCGACATTCGTTTTGCCCATATTGGATTGGAAGAAGGATTGTCGCATAGCACGGTACAAGATATCAGTCAAGATGGAGAAGGCAATCTGTGGTTTGCCACTCACGATGGGCTAAACAAGTATGATGGTTACCACTTTACCGTCTATCGGCACCGGTATAATCGTCCGCAAAGCATAGCTTGCGACATTATTCGATGCTTGGCCCGTGATGCACAGGGGCGGATGTGGATTGGTACGGATGATGGATTGTCACTTTATCACGATGAAGAAGGTTGTTTTAAAAACTTTTGCGATATAGGACACAGACACCGGGTGGGGGTGGTGAGCATCGCCCCTATAACCGGGGATAGTCTTCTGGTGGGCACCAAGAATGGGGTATGGTGGTTCGATGGCAGCCGGGGATGTTTTTTGGCAGATTCTTTGTCTACAGACCTGTCTCGGCTGAAGTCGGCAGTTATTATCCGACAAGGTACATCGGTGTTTATAGGTGCAGAGGGAGTTGTCTATCAGTATTCGTGGACAGACGGAGATTTGCATACCTTGGTACAGTTGCCCCAAAACGTAAAGATTAATAAATTGATAAGTGGCGCATCTAATCAGTTATGGATTGCTACCGAAGGAGATGGCTTGTATCGATATGATAGGAAGACGAACGAACTTTTCGGTTATCATCAGGAAGATAAGGAAGGCGGTTTAAATTCCAATTATGTGCGTTCATTGGCTTTCGATTCAGAGAATCGCTTGTGGGTAGGTACCTATAGCGGCTTGCATATCTATGATGAAACCGGACAGCGATTTCATTCCATCAATGATTCCTTAAATCAAGAGGGAGCATTGTCGCAGAGTTCTGTGCGCAGCATTTTTCAAGATTCGCAAGGCGGCATGTGGCTGGGCACGTATTGGGGCGGGCTGAATTATTATCATCCTTTATGTAACCGCTTTCAGCATATCCGGCATAGGACTTTCTGTAATTCTTTGAGTGATAATGTGGTAAATTGCATTGTGGAAGACCAGGCTCATAATTTATGGATTGGAACGAGCGACGGAGGATTGGACTATTACGACAGTGCCACTAAAAAGTATCGGAACTATTTGTTCGATCCCGGTACTTCGGAAGGAGTGCCCTTTAAGGATGTCAAGACGGTCTATGTAGACGAAGCGGCCAATCTGGTGTATGTAGGCACGCATGCCGGTGGATTGATGGTGCTGAATCGCAAGACCGGTAGCAAGGCATTCTATAATACCCGAAACGGTTATCTTTCCAGCAATCATATTTACTCCATTATACCTGATGGAGAAAAAGGACTTTGGATGGCTTCGTTGGATTATTTGATTTATTACGATAAGGCAGCCAAGCGCTTCATACCGGTGGATAAAGAAGTGAATGGTCAGCCTATCCAGCGACATAACCGACTGCTATTCCGTGATTCCCAGTATCGTATTTGGATGGGGGGTAAGGGTGGTGTATCGGTGTATACACAGCAGGGCACTGATTTGATGAAAAACAATGATTTTCCGATAGATTCATTGCTGAAAGAGGCTTTTGTGAATTGCATATACGAATCTTCAGAAGGTGTGGTTTGGGTAGGTACCCGGAGCGGACTTTTCGCTTTGCGGCAGGGGGCTGCGGAGGCAGAATGGTATACGGTAGATAATGGATTGCCTAGCAATGTGATTTGCAGCATCTTGGAAGATGCTGCCGGAAAGTTGTGGATCAGCTCCAATCAAGGGCTATCTTGCATGACGGTGAAAACGCAGGAAATCAGAAACTATACTTGGGAAGATGGCTTGCAGAGCAATCAGTTCAATGTAGGTGCCTCTTGTATAAGTAAGAAAGGAACGATGCTTTTCGGAGGCGTCAACGGCATTACTTTATTTCGTCCTGAGGCGTTGGTTAATAATTCATTTACGCCTACACCGGTCATCAACAAATTGTTTGTTTTCAATAAGGAAATACTACCGCAGGATGAGAGCGGCATCCTTGAAAAAACTGTCTGGCATACCCGGCAGATAACTTTGCAGTCTTTCCAGAATTCGTTTTCTTTATCGTTTGTTGTATCTAATTACATAGCAGGTAAGCATAACACCTTTGCTTATAAATTAGAGGGGTATTCCGATGATTGGTATGTGCAGAATGATATCAGCCCGGTGTCGTATGCCAATTTGCCGGCCGGTCAGTACAGGTTCCTCTTGAAGGCAGCCAATAATGATGGAAAATGGTGCGACGACATGGCTGAACTCTATATTCGCGTATTGCCGGTGTGGTATTGCACCTGGTGGGCTATTTCGTTATTTGTTTTCACAGGATTGGGATTCGTGTTTCTCGTGGTTCGTTTCTTTTGGATTCGTAAGAATATGCAGACGGAAATTCGGATGGAACGGTTGGATAAGGAAAAGCAAGAGGAAATCAGCCAGTTGAAGATTCGTTTCTATGTAAATATCTCACATGAGTTACGCACGCCTTTAAGCTTGATTATAGCACCGCTGGAGGATTTGCTGAAAAGCGTTAAGGGGCATTGGGAGCGCGAAAAGCTATTGTATATTCAGCGCAATGCTACCAGATTGTTGCATCTGGTGAATCAGATGATGGATTACCGACGTGCCGAATTGGGTATCTTTGAATTAAATCCCAGTTATTCTAATGCTTACCAACGGGTGATGAGTTTGTTTGTGAATTATGAAGTGGTAGCTAAAAGGAAAAACATGGATTATGATTTATATTCAGAGGTGCAGGACGAAGATATGCTGTTTGATAGTACCTACCTGGATTTAATTGTAAATAATCTCTTGTCGAATGCTTTTAAATTTACAGAAGATGGCGATAGCATTTGGGTGAAGCTGTATAAAGAAGATAATTTCCTGGTGTTACAGATAGCCGATACGGGAGTAGGTATTCCGGAAGAAAAGCAGAAAAAGATATTTGAACGTTTTTATCAGGTAGAAGACGGACATACCGGTAGTGGTATTGGATTGTCGCTGGTACAGCGCTTGGTGGAATTGCATCATGGTAAACTGACGCTGCAGAGTGAGGTGGGCAAAGGTTCTACCTTTACTGTTTACCTCCCTCAGGATTGCTCGGCATATAGCGAGAAAGAGTTGGCTCACTGCCGGGGAGATCAGAAAGAATCACGGGTGTATTCTACGAATGCACAGGATGTCTATGTGGAAACAGCAGAAGTGGAGAGTGCGGAAGCAGGAGGGGAAGATAGTATGGAGTCGTGTGGAAAGCAAAAAGGAGAAACGGTACTTATCGTAGAGGATAATGAAGAACTGAGGTCTTATCTGGCTGCTAATCTCGGTGTCGATTATCATTTGTTGCAGGCGGCCAACGGTAAGAAAGCTCTGGAATTGATTAAGGATAATCAGGTAGACTTAGTCCTTTCGGATGTGATGATGCCTGAGATGGACGGGGTAACACTCTGCCGTTTGTTGAAGCAAAATATAGAAACTTGTCATATTCCGGTATTCCTTTTATCGGCCAAGGTAGACATAAAATATCAGTTGCAAGGGTTACAGGTAGGTGCTGATGATTACTTATCCAAGCCTTTTTCAATGGAAGTGATTATGGCTAAGATTTCGAATGCTTTGCAGACTCGTCAACGTATGGAGAATCATTCTACCCATTATATACAGATGAATCCTGAAAAGGTAACCAGTAATGCCATGGATGAAGAGATTCTGCGCAAGGCCATTGCCATTGTAGAGAAGAATATGGGTAACGCAGATTTTTCTACGGAACAGTTTGCCAGTGAGATGAATATGAGCCGCTCTAACCTCCATCTGAAGTTGAAGGCAATTACCGGGAAATCGGCCATTGATTTTATTCATAAGATTCGGTTTGAGCATGCTTGTAAGCTTTTGAAAGAGGGTAAATATACCGTTTCTGAAATCAGTTTTATGATTGGATATAATACTCCGTCATATTTTGCAGCTCGTTTTAAGAAATATATGGGATGTTTGCCTTCTGAGTATGGAAAAGAGTAAAATGAATCGTGGTCAGAACAGGTGGTTATGAAGAAGAGTAGAGTATATTATTGGATAGGATGGTTCGTTTTGTGGTGTGTAGGCTCGTCTTGTTCGGATGGGGCAGGATGCTCTGTGGTGAAAGAAGACAGTCTGACGGTGGAACGACAGGAAATAGCTTTGTTTAAGATGGTTAATCGCCAGGGTATGACAGTGAAGGTCACCAATTATGGAGCTTCTCTGGTTTATCTTTCGGCTCCTGATGTGCGGGGAGTGTACGAGCCGGTGGTATTAGGGCTAGATAGCTTGTCAGGATACCTGGGACGTCAGCCTAAGTTAGGGGCTACTGTGGGCCGGTATGCCAATCGGATAGCACAGGCCACTTTGGTGTTGGACGGCGATACGGTCTTTCTGGACAACAATGCCAAAGGACACTGCATACACGGGGGCTTTCAGGGATTTCATACTCGTATCTTTCAGACAGACACTTGCTATGTGGTAAAAGATACGACTGTGGTAGTGTTCAGTTATGTGAGCCGCCATGGAGAAGGGGGATTCCCGGGGAATTTGCATGTTTCAGTGGCTTATAAACTTACTCAAGACAATGCCTTGGTGCTGGATTATACAGCCGTTTCTGATAAATCTACGCCTGTAAATTTTACCAACCATAGTTATTTCAATCTGACGGGCTGTAAATCTTCGGTAGCCGGACACTCTTGCCGGATAGGGGGAGATTCCATAACAGTAGTCGATTCTACCGGAGTGCCTACCGGAGAATTGATGCCGGTATCGGGTACAGACTATGATTTCCGTGCGCTTCAGCCGTTGGCTCCTCGGTTGGCCGGGCGTGCCAAAGGTTATGATGTGAATTATAAATTGACCAAAGAACCCGGTTCGTTGGCTTGGGCTGCTACGGTGATAGATTCTGTATCGGGGCGGGTTCTGAAAGCCTATACCACCGAGCCGGGTATGCAGTTTTATGTGCCGGCTGCCGATTTCAGCTACTTAAAAGGACAAGCAGGCAGGGTGGGCAGGTATTCAGGCTTGTGTCTGGAAATGCAGCATTTCCCGGATTCACCGCATCATCCGCATTTTCCCACTACCATTTTACATCCAGGTGAGCAATATCGGCAAACAACGGTGTATAAATTTGAAACATTGAATCAATACTAATCCATAATCTTTAAAATTTTAGCTAAAATGAAACAGAGTACTGTAAAAATGAGAGGGATTTTAATCGGTTTTACACTTTTATTTTTTTCTAATGTGTGTGCGATGACTAGTATGAATGAAAGAACAGATGAACCCGTGAAGAAAACACGGAGTACGACCTTTATCAGTGGTGAAGGAGAATGGACGCCTGCAGGCGAAGGGGTAACGCGCCAGATCATGGGATATGACGGACAAGTGATGCTGGTAAAGGTGAAGTTTGAAAAAGGAGCTGTAGGTACGCCCCATACACATTACCACACGCAGACTACCTATGTGGCCAGCGGAAAATTTGAATTTACGGTAGGTAACGAAAAAAAGGTGGTAAAAGCGGGTGATGGCATTTATATCGAGCCTGATATTATGCACGGATGTGTGTGTCTGGAGCCTGGTGTATTAATTGATTGCTTCGCTCCCATGAGGGCAGATTTTTTAGGGAAATAACTTTTCACAGGGCTTCAGAGACTGTTCTGAAGCCTTTTTTCAACGAATTTATAAACCATTAAACAAATGTAGTATAGAGATTGGGAGAAAGTTGGACGAATGAAAACATCCGTTTTCTCAGGTCTCTTTAATTGTTCTTATCTTTGCACTACAAAAAATTTGAATGTTTAACCTTTATTTATTATTATGTTCAAACTGAAAGAATCTTTTTTGATGTTTGTCCTCGCTTTTGTTAGTATCGCTGCATACGGACAAAGCTTGACCGTTACCGGTAAGGTAATGGATAGTGAAGGATATGAAGTAATTGGAGGTAGCGTCACTGTGAAGGGGGCTGCCGGTGTAGGTACTGTAACCGATATCAACGGTAATTATACCTTAAAAGTAGAAAATGCTTCGAAAGATATCCTCGTCTTTTCTTATGTTGGTATGACTTCACAAGAAGTGAAAGTCAACGGACAAAATGTAATCAATGTTACTTTAAAGGCTGATGCCGTATTGTTGGATGAAGTGGTAGCCATCGGTTATGCTACGGTGAAACGTAAAGACTTGACCGGTTCGGTAGCTTCTGTCAACAGCAAAGAACTGTCGAAAGTTCCTACCAGTGATATTACACAGGCATTGGCTGGTAGAATGGCGGGTGTACAGGTAACGCAAAGTGAAGGTGCTCCGGGTGCTTCTATCTCTATCCGCGTGCGTGGTGGTATTTCTATTACGCAAAGCAACGAACCGCTTTATATTATCGACGGTTTCCCCAGTGAAGATGGTATGTCTACACTCGATCCGGCAGAAATCGAAACTATTGATATCTTGAAGGATGCTTCTGCTACGGCTATCTACGGTGCGCGTGGTGCCAATGGTGTAGTTGTAATCACTACCAAGAACGGTGGTAAAGACAAGAAGGCTACCATTACCTTTGACAGCTACGTAGGCTTCAAGAAGATTGCCAAGAAACTGGATGTGCTCTCTTCTAAAGAATTTGCTTTGCTCGACTATGAACGTCGCGTATATCTTTCAAAAACTCAGGAAGACTGGGATAAAGGCATCAGCGGATTTGAAAAAGTATATGGTAAGTTCTCGGATATCGATGCTAATTATGCAAACCGCAAGGGATTGGATTGGCAGGATGAGACCTTGGGCAGAACAGCCATTACGCAGAACTACCGTGTAGGTGTATCGGGAGGTACAGATAAGTTGAACTACAACTTGGGTTATTCTTATTATGATGAAGAAGGTGCTATGGTGTTCAGCGGAAGCAAGAAGCACAACATCTCATTCAATATGAACCATAAACTGACCGATCGTCTCAGCATCAATGCCCGTATCAGCTATGACCAGATGAAGATTACCGGTATGGGAACTTCTGAAGGTGGCGACCGTTTCAATAAGATGCAGCACATTTTGCAGTACCGTCCTATGATTGGTATCGCTGGTGATGACAATCTGTTGTTGGGTGATGAAGACCCTATCTTTACCGATGATGCAGGTAATGTGATGCAGAACCCGTTGCTGTCGGCTGCTGAGGAAACTAATAACCGTGAGTACCGTACGTTCCAGGCTAACGGAGGTATTACCTTGAAACTGTGGAAGGGCTTCTCATTCCGCAACACTACCGGTATGCGTTATCAGACACGCCGCAACGATATCTTCTTCGGCGACAAGTCTATTACCGCTAAACGTTCCAGCATCAATGGTAGCATTGAAAATATAGAAAACAGCAGTTTCCAGACTTCAAACGTGTTGAATTACAATTGGTCGGGTAAAGGTCATGATATCACTGCTATGGTGGGTCAAGAATACGTGAACCGCTGGACTCGCCGTTTCAAGGCAGCTGCCGCTAACTTCCCAAACGATGACATAGGTTTGGGTGACCTTTCACTGGGATTGCCTACCGCTGTTTCTTCTTCGGAAAACTACGATGACAAACTGCTCTCTTTCTTTGCTCGTTTCAACTACGGTTTCCGTGATAAATATTTGTTCACAGCTTCGCTTCGTGCCGACGGTTCTTCCAAGTTCGGTAAGAACAACAAATGGGGATATTTCCCGGCATTCTCTGCCGCTTGGCGTTTGGGTGAAGAAGAATTCATCAAGAATCTGAATATTTTCTCTGACTTGAAGTTGCGTGTTGGTTACGGTATGGCTGGTAACAACCGTATTGATAGCTATTTGAGCTTGGCTGTTTTGAATTCAGTGACTTATCCCAGCGGTGATTCAACTCAATCGGGTTATGTACCCAAACAGATTCCGAATCCTGACTTGAAGTGGGAAGCCAACAAGACTTTCAACTTTGGTATTGACTTTGGTTTCTTCAACCAGCGTTTGACGATTTCTCCGGAATTCTATGTGAACCGTAGTAGCAATTTGCTGCTGAGCGCTAAATTACCGACTTCTTCCGGTTACAACAGTATGGTAATCAATGCCGGTGAAACTGAAAACAAAGGTATTGACCTGACCATCAATTCTGCCAACATCATGACCAAGGACTTTACTTGGAATACGGCTGTAACTCTGTCTCACAACAAGAATTCTGTAAAGAAACTGACTGGTGAAGAAGTGCAGCTTTGGGAAGCTAAATTTGGTTATGACCAAAAGACTCACATCATCGGGGTAGATCGTCCGTTGGGCCAGATGTACGGTTATGTAACCGATGGCTTGTATCAGGTTTCAGACTTTGACTATGATGCTGCTACCAAGACTTATACCTTAAAAGACGGTGTGCCTTACATGGGTAAGAAAAAGGACGTTAAACCGGGTATGTGGAAGTTTAAGAATGTAGATGGTAGCGAAGACTGCAAAATTACAGAAGGTGATAAAACCGTGATTGGTAATGCTTATCCGAAATTTTATGGAGGTATCAACAATACCTTTACTTATAAAGACTTCGATTTGAGCATCTTCTTGACTTACAGTTTCGGCAACGATGTGTTGAATGCAACCAAATTGACGAATACTAAAACTGCTTTACAGAATAGAAATGTGTTGGATGTAGCGAATTCCAGCAACCGTTGGGTAGTAGTAAATCAGGCCGGTGAATTGATTACCGATCCTGAAGAAATGGCTGCTATCAACCAGGGTAAGAACTTTGCAGCAGTGTATGACAATGAAGTAGGTGATACCTATATTCACTCTTGGGCTGTAGAAGATGGATCTTATCTGAAGTTGAGTAACATCACATTGGGATATACCTTCCCGAAGAAAGTGCTCAATAAAATCGGTATCAGTAAGCTTCGTCTGTATGCTACCGGTTCTAACCTGCTGACATGGACCAAGTACTCAGGCTTCGATCCTGAAGTATCTACAATGGGTAATGGTTTGACTCCGGGTGTAGACTTCGGTGCTTATCCTAAGAGCCGTTCCTTCGTATTTGGTATTAATCTGGCTTTCTAATCCTTAAAAAGTATATACAATGAAAAAATATAAATTGATTGCATTCAGTGCATTGATTGCAGCAGGGTTGACTTCGTGTGAATTGACCGAAAAGCCCAGCTCTTATTACGAAAAAGATACCTATTTCCAAACCTATGATCAGGCTAAGATGTCGGTTATTGGGCTTTTCGATTGCTTGGCTAATGAAAAGCATTACGGGCAGTTTGAAATGGCTGTTCCTACTTCGGATGATACGTATTATATCCAAGGTACCGGTACCGACAATACGCGGCGTGATATCGCACATTATATGGTGAAGTCTACCAATACCTGGGTAGCTACCTTATGGGAATATAAGTATATGGGTATCGACCGTGCTAACTTTGCCATTGCTGGTATCGAAGCCATGGAAGGTTATGCCGAAGATGCATCGCTGCAAGAACTGGTAGCTCAAGCTAAGTTTGTACGTGCGTTTTTGAGCTTCGACTTAGTAAAATGTTGGGGAGATGTACCTTATAAGACTACGTTCACTTCTATCTATGATGAGGCATTCAAAGGTAGAGTAGACCGCGAAGAAATCTATAAGTATATCATCGAAGATTTGGATTTTGCCAAGAACAAACTTCAGGCAAGTAGTGCTTCTCTCTCACCCGAGGTCCCTTCACAAGGAGCTGCTCATGCTTTGCTGATGCGTGTATACTTGCAGCGTGCAGGTTATAGCCTGCAGATGAACGGACAGGTTACTCGTCCGTCTGATGACAAGCGTAAGGCTTATTTTGATGCTGTACTGGCTGAATGGACTGCATTCCAAGAAAAGGGTTACCATGATTTTAATCCCGATGGTTATCAGAAACTGTTTGAAGGCTATTCTGCCAATCTGCTCAATTCCAAGGAAAGTTTATGGGAAATAGCGTTCAATCCTACGGGTGCTGGCTATAAAGACAATGCTGGTCAATGGGGAACTTACAATGGTCCGTCTGTACAAGCTCCGGGTAAGGGTGCTGTAGCCTCACAAGTGATGGGTCGTGCCAATGCTTTCTTCCGTGTGATGCCGGCTTGGAAGGATTTCTTCGAAGAAGGGGATGAGCGTAGAGATGTAATGGTATGTACGTATCAGTACAAATGGGAGAATAATGCCCATAAGAAAGTGGAGAACAAGAAACTGACTGATTGGTATCCTGGCAAATGGCGCAGAGAATGGATGCCGAAAGGTTTCTATGATCCTAATATCACAGCAGTAAACTTCTGTCCGCTGCGTTATGCCGATGTGGTATTGATGGCAGCTGAAGCATACAATGAAACGGGCAATACACCGGAAGCTTGGAGATTACTGAATATGGTAAGACACCGTGCCGGAGCTACTGAGGTGAACTCATGGCAGGCTTATAAGGAAGCTCAGCCCAATCTGTATGACTTGCCTTACTTTACCGGTGCCGACGAACAAGATAACTTCCGCAAGGCTTTGTATTGGGAACGTGGTTTCGAATTGGCTTTCGAAGGTCAGCGTAAGTTCGACTTGCTGCGGTGGGGTATCTTGGGTGATGCTTTGAAACTCTTCCAAGATAAAATGGACCCCTCATTGAAAGGTAAGTTCGTGGCTGGTGACAACTTTGTAAAAGGTAAACATGAACTGTTCCCCATTCCTCTGGGTGAATTGCAGGCTAATCCGGCTTTGAATAACCAGAATAACCCTGGGTACGAATAATTGAATAATATCTGTAGGTTAAAATAGTTGTGAAAAGGTGTTTCAGTATGGGAAAGTTTATTTTCCATACTGATAAACACCTTTTCTTTTTCAGAGTCATGGTAATGAATGATTCTAGTTATAATGAATAATCGTATGAAAAAACTTTTTATATATGGTGTGGCATGTGCTGCATCTGTCAGTCTTTTGGGTTCTGCCTGTTCTTCTCGTCCGGCAGCCGATCACGCTTGGTTGAAACAAGCCATTGAGACATCTGTATTTCAGTTAAAACATACTACTGCCGAGATTGGCGACTCAGTTCTGTTGCCCCGCTCTATCTGGACAGGTCATGATGTTGATTTTGTGCGCCGTCAGTTGGGTAAAACTGCGATGACAACTCAAGACTCTGCACGGTTGAAGCAGCCTAAAGATACAATCGGAAACCGTCGTTATTGTGCGTCAATTTACGATTGGACCAGTGGTTTCTTCCCTGGAAATTTGTGGTTGGCTTATCAACTGTCGGGCGATAAAGAACTGCAGAATAAAGCTGTTCAATTTACCAACTATCTCTATCCTTTGCGTGAGTATACAGGTACTCATGATATTGGCTTTATGATGAACTGCAGTTATGGCAACGCTTATCGCACTTGTCCTACCGATAGCGCACGGGCTGCGTTGATTCAAACTGCCGACAACTTGTGTGGACGCTTTAATCCTCAGATTGGCTGTATTCGATCCTGGAATTTTGGTAAGTGGAATTTCCCGGTCATTATTGATAATATGATGAACTTGGATTTGCTATTTTATGTCAGTCATCTTACCGGTGATAATCGATATAAAGAGTTGGCTCTTACCCATGCCCGTACCACTTTGAAACATCACTTCCGTCCCGATTATTCGTCTTATCATGTAATCAGTTATAACTCCGATGGTACAGTAGAATCGAAAGGTACTCATCAAGGGCAAAACGATGCTTCTACTTGGGCGCGCGGGCAAGCTTGGGGATTATACGGATATACCTCTTGCTATCGCGAATCAAAAGATACGGCATTCTTGGAGCAGGCTAGGCATATTGCCGCTTTGATTATGAACGGAGTACAGACAGAAGATAAGATTCCTTTGTGGGACTATGATGCTCCGCAGTTACCCGAAACACCGCGTGATGCTTCTGCTGCTTCTGTTACAGCTTCTGCGTTGTTAGAGTTGAGTACCTTGGTGGAGGACGGAAAAATCTATGCAGACTATGCAGAGCAGTTATTGAAGAGTCTTTCTTCCAAAGCTTATTTGGCAGAGAAAGGAACGAATCAGGGATTTATTTTGATGCATTCTACCGGAGCATTACCCAATGGATCTGAAATTGATACTCCGCTGAATTATGCAGACTATTATTATCTTGAAGCTTTGCTGCGCTACATGCAGTTGAAAGGAATTGCGTATCAGAATATTTAATTGGTCTTGTTTGCCAAACAAAGGCAGTCATTAGAATCAGAACTAATGTAGATATATCCTACAACGTGAGAAGCCGTTCCTTTTTAAGGGGAACGGCTTCTCACGTTATTAAGATATTTATCAGTTATTAGTAGGGTAGCGGCACCATGGCTCTTCTGCCATGATTAAGGTCCAGTCCATTTTGATAGGCCTCTGGTCCATAGATATCTTTCAGTTTCATCTCTCCCATATTAACCAAAATACCTCTGGCCATGAGTCCTGCATCCTCGTTGGCTTTGTGGGGTAATGTGGCTGCGGCCTGTTTCAAGGCTGGCAAGAAAGGCTGGATATGCTTTCTCATAGCAGGATCGAGTGACAAGCATTCCAGTGAAGAATACCCTATTTTACGGTCTTTTTCCTGTACTGGCTGTATCAGTCGCTGAATACTTTCTTCTGCTTTGCCCAGATAAGCCATGGCATAGGCTGCTTCCGATGCAATGTAAGGATTGGCATCCTGCAGCAAGGCTTGCAGTGCTTTCGGGCAGTCTTTAATTTTCTGCTGTTGAGCCAGCTGAGCGTAGCCTACCGCTCCCCAGAAGCGCATGTCTGCATATGGACTCTGAATGGCTGCTTCCAGAAGTGGCAATGCTTCCGGAGTAGCTGTGCCGGCAGTTTCCACCAACTCATACAATTGGTTTAGCGGGTATTTCTCTTTTCTTACCGTTTCGTATAGAATGTGTCCTTCGCGAGAGTTAGGCAGGAAGAATCCCAGATCCTTGGTGTTTCTGATGTGGTCGGATAAGGCATTCCTCATGTCAGCCAGGATGTCAACATGATCGGCATCTGCTGATAAATCGTGTAGTTCATCAGGGTCATTTTTTAAGTCGAACAACATCTCTGCCGGATGTGCATGGAACGTCTGCTCCCAATCTGAGCAGGTATTATGTCCGCCCAATACCCATTCATCCCAGGCTTGATTAGAAGGCATTCCCCATTGGTAATAATTTCGCAGGGCAAACTGACGGTAAGGTATGTAGCTGCGGATGTATTTGTAGCGTCCGTCAGTTACGGCGCGCACAGGCATAAAGTGGTGCAACTGATTGGCAGCCAGAGCAAATTGCTTCTCTCTTTTTTCTGTACTTCTGTATTTTCCAGCCAGTGCTTTGCCTTGCATATGTTTCGGTGGTTTTATGCCAGCTATACTCAGTACGGTAGGTCCCAAATCAGTGAAGTTCACTAATCCATTTTCTTGCTTTGAAAGATGCTGAGCCAGGTGTTTCCATTTTTCTGGGAAATAGGCTATCAGAGGTACTTTTAGTCCACTTTCGTATAAATATCCTTTACCTCGGGGTATACAGCCTCCGTGGTCGCTGAAAAAGAAGATGATGGTATTTTCATCCAGTCCTTTTTCTTTCAAGTCTTTCAGGAAAAAGCCTAACCAGGTATCCACGTCTTGTACAGCTTCCAGGTGTCCGGCATAGTCGGAGCGTACGGCAGGTAAGTCGGGTACATAGCCGGGTAAAGTAAGCTGGGCAGGGTAAATGCCCTCTTGGGTATAGTCACGTCGGCCGTCTGTGTGGAAAGTACGTACCCGTCCCATGTGTGATGTGACGGTATTGAATACGGCAAAAAACGGTTGTCCTTCTTTTCGCTGACTGCTGTTATACGATGCTTTTTTATGGCATTCATCCCAGCAAGCTTTGTTGTTGCGTGTAGAATTATAGTGTGTTTTGCTATTGTTGGTACAATAATAGCCGGCTTCTCGCAATTTCTGAGGGAAGAAAATGTTGTCTGGTGTATCATAAGGTACCGGGTGTACATCCATGCCATAGGTAGTAGAATAACAGCCTGTAATGAGTGAAGAACGGGCGGCAGAACTCTGCGGAGCTACCGACCAGGCATTCATAAACTGGATACCGTTGGCAGCCAAACTGTCGGTATTGGGAGTATGTACATCTTTATTGCCATAGCATCCGAACTCTGTGGCACTGGTGTCTTCGAATGTCAGCCAAAGGATGTTTGGCTTTTCATCGTTCTGATTGGCAGCTTTGCTCTGTGTGGGCATCAGGCCATAGAGTGCGCTGCACATAAATATAGGTAATTTGTTCATAAAATAGGATTTAAATATTGAATTGATAGCTAAGATATGGGGAATGTGTGAATGTATGCTTTTTGAATGTTTAATAATGTATCAATCTTGTTTTCTAGTTTGATTATAGTACAATTGTTGCATGTTTTGCACAGATGTAATGTTCTGGGGTGGCAGAAATGTAATCTATTTAGATATTTGTTGGTCTGTAAGTAGATTTGTTTTTATACCTTTGAACAAAAATACATATGTAAATTTTAAATCGTTTTTATTATGAAGAATCATAGAAAAATGGCTTTGTTGGCCGTCATTATGATGTTTTGGTTTTCCATTTCGTTTATTACCAATATTCTTGGACCGTTGATTCCCGATATTATTCAGAATTTCGAATTGAAGGATTTGGCAATGGCAGGATTTATTCCAACCTCTTTTTTCTTAGCGTATGCCGTGATGTCTATTCCTGCTGGTATTCTGATAGACAAATATGGTGAAAAGCGTGTATTGTTCATCGGTTTTCTGATGCCTTTTGTGGGAACGTTGTTGTTTGCTAATTTCCCGGTCTATGAGGTATTGCTGATTTCTTCTTTTATCATTGGTCTAGGTATGGCCATGTTGCAGACCGTATTGAATCCTTTGCAACGTGTGGTAGGCGGTGAAGAGAATTATGCTTTTGTGGCCGAATTGGCACAGTTTATGTTTGGTATTGCTTCTTTCATAAGTCCGCTGGTGTATACGTGGTTGATTCATGAGTTGGCACCAAATGTATATCAGGCCGGTCATAACTGGGTGGTTGATGCGCTGGCGGTAGTTACTCCCGACAAGCTCCCCTGGGTTTCTTTGTATTGGGTGTTTGCCGTATTGTTATTGGGGATGTTATTGCTGGTTGTGTTGGTTCGTTTCCCTCAAATCGAACTGAAGGAAGAAGAGAAGAGCGGTTCATCCGAATCATTTATCTGGCTGTTCAAGCAAAAACATGTATGGCTGTTTTTTCTGGGTATTTTCTGTTATGTAAGTACCGAACAGGGTGTGTCCATTTTTATGAGTACTTTCCTGGAACAGTATCATGGTATTAATCCGCAGACAGTAGGAGCTCAGTGTATCAGCTACTTTTGGGGTTCCATGACGGTAGGATGTTTGGTGGGCATGTTCCTGCTGAAGTTGCTAGATAGCAAGCGGTTGCTACGCATTTCCGGAATATTGGCCATGGCCTTTTTGCTGATAGCGTTGTATGCACCTGCATCGATTGCCGTATGGGCTTTCCCATCTATAGGTTTTAGTATTTCCATGATGTTCTCCATTGTATTCTCGTTGGCTCTGAACACAGTCGAAAAGAATCACGGTTCGTTTGCAGGTATTTTATGTTCAGGTTTGGCTGGCGGTGCCTTTGGTCCGTTGTTGGTAGGTTTTCTGGCCGATCTTTTTACCCTACGTGTAGGCATGTTGTTGATTTTGGTATTTATGGCTTATATTACAGCCATTGGTTTTTGGGCTCGTCCGCTGATTGATAACAAAACGGTAAGTTTGAAACAACTGCTTCATCTGGAGTAAGTTGTCGGGGTGCCGTTGCAGTAAATTCTGGCTGAGGTTGCGGAAGTTTTACTTTCAGCCATGAAATTTTCCCTGGTACTTTGCGATGCTAACTCTGTGGATTAACATATGTAAATCCATAGGTTTAGGAAATTCTAATACTAGTATAATTTCCTAAACCTATGGATTTTTTTGTAAAAACGGTAATGGGGCGTAAAATGTATGGAAAAGCGATTCCTTATGTTCTATATGAGCATGATAGGGTGTGCGGGAGAGTGCAGATTTTAACATTTCAGCTACTACTGCCTATGTAGGGTGAATGATTCACTGTAATTACTTGTAAATCAGTTGGTGATAGGTGAAACGTACTTCGGTGAAAGGTAAGAAGAAGGGTGATAAACCGGGTGAAAGGTACCCTTTGCATACCGGTTTTTGGTAAAGTTAATAATTATCTAGCTTTTTCAGTCGGCCTTTCTCGGAAAAAAGTTGTTTCTTTGTGGATGGAATTTTAAAGTAGAAATCAATTATTGTACTATCATGCTAACTATTCAGATTATTAATAAATCGAAACACCCGCTTCCTTCGTATGCTACTGCCTTATCGGCTGGTATGGATTTACGTGCCAACCTGGAGGCTCCGTTGACACTGGCTCCTATGCAGCGCTGTCTGGTTCCTACCGGCTTATACATGGCTTTGCCTGCTGGTTTTGAGGCGCAGGTGCGTCCTCGCAGTGGATTAGCCATTAAGAAGGGTATCACGGTGCTGAATTCTCCGGGAACCATTGATGCGGATTACCGTGGAGAGATTTGTGTGGTGTTAATCAATCTTTCTGCTGAGCCGTTTGTAATAGAGGATGGTGAGCGGATTGCTCAAATGGTGATAGCCCGTCATGAACAGGCCGACTGGCAACCGGTGGAGGTACTGGATGACACCGAGCGTGGTGCAGGAGGATTTGGACATACAGGTAAACTATAATCCATAATGGGTAGGCTAAAATGAATAGAGTTTGGAAAATATGGGTGTTTTGGCTGACTTTGCTGGTAAGTGCGCCGCTCCCTGTGCTTGGAAGTGGACTTTGGAAAGCCGGGTATACAGAGTCGACCAAGAAAAAAAATAAAAAGAAAAAGCGTACGCAGAAAACGGCTGAAAAGGAAGTGAAGGTATCTGTTCTTTCAGAGGAAGCTCAGCGGAAATATGATTATTATTTTTTAGAGGCAGGCAGATTGAAATTGAAAAAGGAATATGATGCAGCTTTTGAACTTTTGCAGCATTGCTTGAGTATTCATCCTTATGCAGCATCGGCTCATTATGAATTGGGACAGTATTACTTGTTCCTGAAACAGGTGCCTCAGGGGATAGCAGCGGTAGAGAAAGCGGTGGCTTATGAACCGGATAACTTTTGGTATAGTCATGGCCTGGCCAATCTTTACTTACAGCAAAATGATTGGGAGAAAGGAACAGCTTTGCTGGAGCGTATGGTTGAACGTTTTCCTGCCAAGCTAGATCCTTTATATACCTTGTTGGAAATCTATAACCAACAGGGTAACTATGATCAGGTAATCGTTACTCTGAACAGGCTGGAAGAGAAGATGGGAAAGAATGAACAACTCAGCATGGAGAAATTTCGCATCTATTTGCAGAAAGAAGATCATAAAAAGGCTTTTCATGAGATAGAAAGTCTGGTTTCTGAGTATCCGAACGATGTGCGTTATCAGGTCATTCTAGGAGATGTATATCTACAGAATGGAAAGAAGGAGAAAGCTTACGAACTCTATCGGAAAGTGTTAGAGGAAGAACCCGAAAATGCACAGGCTCGTTATTCGCTGGCTTCGTATTACGATGAAACCGGCCAGAAGGAGCTGTATCAGTTGCAACTGGATTCGCTGCTTTTGAATAAGAAAGTAGAACCGCAGACCAAGATGAACGTGATGCGTAGACTGATTGTGCAGAATGAACAGGAGGGAGGTGACAGTATACGTATTATCCAGCTGTTTGACCGTATCATGGAGCAAGAGCCTGACGACCCGGCTCTACCGATGCTGTATGCTCAGTATTTGATTTCCAAAAAGATGAATCAGGAATCATTGCCGATATTGGAAACTGTATTGGAGCTAGATCCCACGAATACTGCAGCGCGAATGACTTTGCTGGGAGAAGCTATCCGTAAAGAGGATTATAAGGAGTTGATTCGTCTGTGTGAGGCTGGGGTAGAATCGAATCCCGATCGACTGGAGTTTTATTACTATCTGGCCATCGGCTATAATCAGGCAGAGCGGATGGATGATGCACTGGCTGTGGCGCAAAAGGCTTTGAAGCAGGTGACACCTGAGAGCAACAAGGAGGTGGTATCGGATTTTTATGCCATGATAGGCGATGCCTGGCACAGCAAGCATGAAAATGAAAAGGCCTATGCTGCTTATGATTCGGCATTGATTTATAATCCGAATAATATAGGTACACTCAATAATTATGCTTATTATCTATCGCTGGAGAAACGAAATTTGGATAAGGCAGAAGAGATGAGTTATAAAACGGTAAAGGCGGAGCCGACAAATGCCACCTATCTAGATACGTATGCCTGGATATTATTTGTGAAAGGCAAGTATTCGGAAGCTCGCATCTATATAGATAATGCCATGAAAGCGGAAGAAGAAAAAAGTGCAGAAGTGGTGGAGCATTGCGGCGACATTTATTCGATGTGTGGTGATGTGGAAGGTGCGTTGAAATATTGGAAGCAGGCTTTGGAAATGAAGAGTACATCGTCTACCTTGAAAGAGAAGATTGCAAAGAAGAAATATATCCCTGCTGAAAAGTAAGAGAAGTGACTTTTAAAATCAGAAAGAGTATGAATAGAATGAATAAATATTGCACAGGATTATTATTGGTAGTGGCCTTGGTGGTAGGATTGGCTGGGTGTAAGTCTTCCCGGCAGTCTGCCGGTATTCGTACGGCTTGTCTGTCGTCTAAAGTAAAACTGACGATTCCGCATAAGGATGCCGTGTTTACCGTTCATGGTACGATGAAACTCCGCAGCAAAGAGCGTATGCAAGTATCTTTCCTGATGCCGATTTTACGTACTGAAGTGGCTCGGATGGATATTACTCCTGATGAAGTAATGCTGGTAGACCGTATGGGGAAGCGCTATGTTCATCTGACGCGTGCAGAGTTGAAAGGACTGCTGCCGCGGAAGGCTGATTTTGCACATTTGGAGAAGATGTTGTTTAAGGCTGCCCAGCCTGGAGGAAGACGTGCTTTGGAAGGAAAAGATCTGGGCATTTCCAAATTGGAAAAGTGTCGGATAGAGTTGACAGATTTTTCGGATAAATCTTTTACGATGACTCCTACACAACTTTCATCTCGTTATCGTAAGGTAGAGCCGGAAGAATTGCTTCAGTTGTTGATGGATTTGTTGGAATGATGAAGAAGGTCTACTTATGAAACGATTCTATGTGCTTTGTATACTGTTTTCTGTTGTTCTGTTTCCGCTCTTTGCCCAGTCTAATAAGTTGATTAAAGAGTTGGAACAGAAGCGTGGTGATTTGCAGAAGCAGATTGCCGAAACAGAGTCATTGCTGAACATTACCAGGAAAGATGTGGGCAGTCAGCTGAACGGACTGGCTGCATTGACCGGTCAGATAGAAGAAAGAAAGCGATATATCGTTGCGATGAATCAAGATGTAGAAGCTATCGATAGGGAATTAAGTGCTCTGCAGAGGCAATTGAATCGTTTGCAACGTGATTTGAAGGAGAAAAAAAATAAATATGAGGCTTCTGTTCAATATCTATATAAAAATCGTTCTATTGAAGAGAAACTGATGTTTATTTTTTCTGCTGAAAATCTGGCTCAGACGTATCGCAGATTGCGGTATGTGCGTGAGTATGCTACTTATCAGCGTCTGCAAGGACAGGAAATCCAGAAGAAGCAAAAGCAGGTAGAGGATAAGAAAAAGGAACTGACACAGGTGAAGGCTGCAAAGGAGAACCTGTTGAAAGAGCGCGAACAGGAAAAAAGCAAGCTGGAACAGGAAGAAAAACAGCAGCGGGCCTTGGTTGACAGTTTGAAGAAAAAACAGAAAGGATTGCAAAATGCAATAGCTAAGAAGCGGAGAGAGGCGAATGAATTGAATACTCGTATTGACCGCTTGATAGCTCAAGAAATAGAGAAAGCACGAAGACGGGCTCAAGAAGAGGCCAAACGGGAAGCTGCAGCACGTAAGAAGCAGCAAAAGGTACAAACGGCAACTGCAACCCATTCAAGTAAAGTTGCTCCGTTAGAGAGTTTTTCCATGAATAAGGCCGATCGTGAATTGTCGGGCAGTTTTGCAGGAAATAAAGGAAGGTTACCCATGCCCATCACTGGACCTTATATGATAACCAGTCATTACGGACAGTATGCAGTAGCTGGCTTGCGTAATGTGAAACTGGATAATAAAGGTATTGATATTCAGGGTAAACCAGGTGCACAGGCACGGGCTGTTTTCGATGGAAAGGTGGCTGCTGTCTTTAAATTGAATGGCTTGTTCAATGTGCTGGTGCGTCACGGTGCCTATATATCGGTCTACTGTAATTTGTCTGTGGCTTCCGTAAAGTCTGGCGATATGGTCAAGACTCGTCAGCCGCTAGGCACCATCTTTTCGGATGGTACGGATAACGGACGTACGGTATTGCATTTCCAGTTAAGAAAGGAAAAGGAGAAGTTGAATCCTGAGCCGTGGCTGGACAGATAAAGATTTGTCTGTCATTTTTTAATAAGTAAGCGGATGGCAAACCAGGCATGGTGCAGTATGGTGCTCAGCCATCCGTAATGACGGGTCATAATATAGAACCGTTCGCGCAAGGATGCCTGATGGTTTTGGGTAGTCATGCCCTCTTCCAGGTAATCTATGAGAGTAAGGTGTGTATTATGTAATACATTAGCTTTTTTCATGATGCGTATACACCAGTCGAAATCTGCTGAGAAGCGGTAGTGCAGGTCATAGGGTTCGGTCAGTTCACGGCGGGCAAAGAAAGCCTGATGACACACCAGCATACCTTGTCGAAAACTTTTCCAATTCAGTGTTTCGGGGGCAGATAAGCGTCTCATGCGTACAAAATGTCCTTCACTATCTACCAATTCGGTTTCTCCGTAGAGTACATCGGGTAGTTTCTCTGTATTCCGTAGTGAATGTACCATCAGTTGCAGGGTATCGTCTTCGTGAAAGCTGTCACCTGCATTCAGAAAACACAGATAATCGCCTGTAGCTAGTTGCATACCTTTGTTCATGGCATCGTACAAGCCTTTGTCAGGTTCGCTCACCAGACAAGTAATGTGTTCACGGTATCGGTCGACAATGTTTAGCGTATTGTCTTTCGAAGCACCGTCTATAATGATGTATTCCACATGATGATAGGTCTGTGAGATGACACTCTGTATGGTGTCTTCTATGGTATCGGCTGCGTTATAGGTCACCGTAATGATGCTGAATTTGGGGGTAAGATGTGCGTGCATGTTGTCTTACTGTTTATAGTTTGTTATACAAATCGGTAAACTGCTTGGCAATGACATGTTCTGAATAATGGGTAACTGCTTTGCGATAGGCTTCTTCAGAAAGACTGATGTAGTCGGTATCTGTCAGTGTCCAATAAATGCCATTGGCCAAATCTTCTGCCGACTTATACTGTGCCACATATCCATTGTGTAGGTGGTCTATCATTTCTGGAATGCCACCTACATTGAATCCTACGCAAGGTATGCCGCAAGCCATGGCCTCCATGATGGTATTGGGCAGGTTTTCTTCCAGCGATGGGGTAACAAAGATGTCTACAGCATTGTAGATATTCACCAATTGATGTTCATCAGTAATGAAATCCATCGGGAGTACTTGGAATGGCAGCAAATGAGTCAGCTGTTGTGATTGTTGTCCGAAAGATACCACACACAACTGTTCTTTTAGTTCAGGGTGCTGTTGGTCCAGCAGGTGGCAAGCTTCTACCAGATAGTCGATACCTTTGCGCTTATCTGTGATTTTTACCGACCCAAAGAGCATCAGTTTTTTGTCTTGAGGCAGTGTGCACCGCAAGCGTGCTTCCTGCTTGTTGCGTGGCTTGAATAGGTTGGTATTGATGGGGTTGGGTATACAGGTTACTGAATGTCCGGATAATAAAGAACTATGTTTGGCTTTTTCTTCCAACCAATGGCTACAGGCTACAAAGGTAATGGAGCGTTTCTTATAAATAGCCTGCTTTTTCCGGAAAATCCGGTATGATAAGTCTTTCTGTTTTTCCCCGTTATGAATGTATGGGCAGTTGTGGCATTCGGTCTGGTAATAATCGCATGTACGAGCATGGTGGCAAATTCCTGTACAGGGCCACATATCGTGCATGGTCCATACTACGGGCTTTCCTGAAGTGAGAATCTTTTCCAAATTTTTTAAGGAAAGCATGCCTTGATTAATCCAATGCAGGTGGATAATATCGGCCTGTTGGAATTCAGGTAGGGTAGTGATGTCGTTTCCTGTATTGGCAATGTCTACGGCGAAGATGTTTTTTTTCTGAAAGTGGTTAGCTTTCCAGATGATAAAGCGTTCCCATACAAATTTGGCTATTAGTGTCCAGTTGCGCTTTAAGGCTACCACTGTTATCTGTTCCGTCTGCTTGTCACGTACCAGTAATTTGGCTTTGATGCCGTGATTCTTGAGGGTTTCCATCAGTCGGCTGGCCGCTATGGCTGCTCCGCCGATGCGTTCGGATGTATTGATTAGTAGGACTCTCATTGTTTTATGTTTCTTGTTTGCAAAAGTAGTGGTTTTCGTTGAATAACGCTTTGCTTTCACTTGCCAAAATCTCCTTTTAGCAGGCGTTTCAGCCTGCGGACCACCTTGGCCCGGAAGCCACTGGTGTGGTGGTAATAGCGTGCCAGGATGTTGCGTGCTTCCTGATTCTCTGTTACAGGACTGATGGGAACTACGGGGAGTGGTTTCAGCCACAGGTCCGATTCATAGAGCGGGTCTTGTCCACAGTGGGTACCGCTACCGTCGAATCCGTTGTTTTGCACCAGTGAGCGGCCGGTATTGAGCGATAGTATATCAGCCAGGAATAGGCTGGCATTCCAGCGAATGGCCCAGGAATTGTTTTTTCCTTCGGTTTGTCGGCGCAGCATACGTGTAAAGCGGTAATTGCCATTGAAGTCGAAGTATCGGGTCAGTTTTCTCTTTTTCAGTTCCTGTAGCAGTGCTTTGCCGTCCGGATTAAATTGTTTCCAGGCTCTGGCCCAGGTGGCCCATCCCCAGCTTCCGGTCCATTTTATGAGGAAGGTATCTGGCAGGTTGGGGTCTTTGGTAAAGTCACAGGCCTGGATGTGTCCCACTCTTGGCTCTTCCGCATATGTCTCCAGTGCCTCATTCATGAAGCGCAGGAAATAGGGAGCTACTAGAAGATCGTCTTCCAATACAATCACTCTTCCGTAGCGGTTGATTTGTGTGGTTACGCCGTCAATAATGTTGCGTGCCAATCCCCAGTTTTCCATTCTTTCTATGAGGTGTATTTCTTTAAAACCGCTCAAGCTGTGCAGGTAGTTCCGCACTTGGTCTACCGCCTCTTGCTCGGTGGCTTGTCTGGCTGCATCCGAGTATACATAGAGTATGCTGTCGGCTGCTTCCTGATTGGTCAGCAGACTGTCGATAAGTTGCCGGGTATGAATCGGCCGATTGTAGGTAAACAGTAAAATAGGGGCATATGTTTGCATCATATCAACAGGTATTAAGGGTGAATTATGGGGGATGGCTTCTCTTTTCTTCTTTGTTCCAATTGGTGTATCAAGGTGTCGGACAAGCCGCTTACAGTTTTTCTGCAAAACATTTTTGACGACTGCATCAGTGCCGGAAAATCTTTCTCTGTCATGATTTGAATCGCTTGGTCATAGACAATGTAGTGCAGGGGGGTTAAGGCCTTTAGGCCTTGGTATTCATTGGTGTATGTCAGGGCATGTGCAGCATAGGGCGAATTGAATACCAAGGTTTGTATGCAGAGTTCGCTGGGTACAAAACTGGTCTTGAAATACCGGATGGCCTCGTGTTCGGTGCATAGCTGCTGATATACATAGCGTGCACAGGGCAGCGTGATGGCCCAATAGTCGGAGCCGAAATATACCTCTGCTCGTCGTCCGGCAATGCGTGTAGTGACTTTCTTTCTGAAAGGTAAACCTTTCATTAAGGTGCGTGCTGCTACGATTATCTTGTTTTTCAACCACTGGTTTTTCCAAGGCAGGTCTCTAAAGAAGTGATAGCATCTTATTTTGCTGGTCTGCGCCGTATTGGCCGACCGGCTCAGGTTCATGCCCATGATAAATTCGGTATCACGGTGGGCATCTAGGTAGCGGTGGATTTCAGCGTTGCTCCATAGCGGATAATCTTGCCCGCTGAGGCATACGATATGGCCGTAGTCCACTCCGCTGCGGATTACGGCTCCCAACAGTTCCTTTTGATATTCCACTTGTTGCCATCCACCCCAGCTGATACGGTGACGGCGAACAAAAACTACTTTTCCGGCCAGCATTTTCTCGAAAGGACGAATATCTGCGTTGAGGTCTACGTGCAGGTAGAAGTCGGCATCTTCGTTCAAGGCATTTACCAGGCGTGCCAAGTGTGGGGCATCTTTATAGGCGGATATGATGTAGGCTATGCGGCTCATAGATTTTTGGGTTTACGGTGAGATTGATTAATTTCATACAGACTGCGCCGGGTATGGCGTGCATAAAGGGCAGCCAGCAGTGCAGTATATAATTTTTTCTGCCAGGGAAACAGGGTGAATGCTATCCAAAATTCCCGCAGAGCCAGCTTATATTGTCCGCTAAGCAGGGCTCCTGCCATGCGTCCTTTGTGCCAGGAAGACACATAGCGGCGCACGCCTTTCCGGTGTTTGGCTTCTTGCAGCAGGGCATCGAACTGTGCGTCTACCGGTGTGTACCAAAGGCTGGGACGTGGCTTTTTTCCTTCCATCGGATAGAGGTAATAGATAGAAGTAGGCCGGCAAGAGTAGGCTATCTCACAACGGGCATACAGACGGGCTAGGGTAATGCTGTCTTCTCCGGCGGGGATGCCTACCGGAAAACCTCTGATAGCCATCAGGTGTTCCTTGCGTACGCAGAAAGAACTCATGTGAAGCGGGGGATTAATGCCCGACGACAACACAAAGTAATTGTCCATCACACCGTCTTCTCCACTGAAACTGTAGGGGGCCGGTAATTGGGGCAGGGTGGGTGTATTTCCCGGCTTGCACAGGTAATACGATGTACCGTATATGCCGCATTGCGGGTATTTGTCGATGAGTGTGGAAAGGATTTCCAGGTGGTCTTTTTCCCATACATCGTCGGCATCGAGAAAAGTCAGAAAATCTGCTCTCGATTCTGTCATTCCTTTGTTTCGGGCTGCCGAAACGCCTGCATTGCGCTGCCTTATCAGGCGTACCAGCGGATATGCTTGTTGCTCTACCAGGGTAGGTCCATCGTCGGTAGAGCCGTCGTCTATGACCAGTATTTCGGTCGGTAAGAGAGTCTGCCTGAGTATGGATTGAATGGCTCGTTCTATGTAAGCGCTGCCGTTGTATAATGGGATAATGACACTGAATGAGTTCATGGAATAATCTATTTTTTTACTAAGCCTGATTTGGGAAGAATAAATTGCAGAATTTCCTTGAAAATAACTGATTTTGTGCCCCACATCCATAGGATATACAAGATGCTGGCCGTAAAGATTTTGGCAAAAAGGCGCAGGTAGATATTATTTATTTCATGGGTTACTATCCAGGTGGCGCTTAGGCAGAAAACGGTAATCAAGGCAAAGGGAAGAATGTCTTTCAGCGTGTACCAAAGGGACAGACGGATTTCTTTCCATACAAAATACTGCCAGACGAACAGCCAGCCGATATTCAAGCAGACAATGCCTTGTATCATACTCTGTATGCCATAAGGGTAGCTAAGCAGGATGAGGCCAAGCTGCGTGAGGTTGAGAAATATCACGTTCCACATATAGATATTGGATTTCCCTTTGCTGATGAGCAAATTTGAAAACAAGGTATTGATGGGTACGACGGCACCCCACATGCAGAGAGCCTGCAGGATAGGTACACAAGGCAGCCATTTATCGGTTATGGTAATCAGTATCAGTTCGTGGCTGATCAGTGCCAGTCCCAGCATGGTGGGGAAAGCCAGAAATGCAGTGAAGCGCAGCATTTTGCGCAGCACGTGTAATTGTCTCTGTGGCTGCGAGGCTACTTCGGCCAATACGGGTTGAGCTACACTGGTAAGGGTGCCGCTCACCAGGGAGTGTCCCATAGTGTTCCATTTGTTCGATTGGGTATAATAACCCACCTCTGATGCCGGGAAAAAACGCCCCATCAGAGCCGAAAGCAGGTTGTTGTTCATTTGTATAAATATATTGGTTATCAGTATTTTATTACTGAATCCAAACATTTCTTTCAGCGGGCGGAAGTTTTTGGGCAATGTGGGTCGCCAGGGTGAATAGCACCAGAAAGACAGGTTGACTGTGGCTATGAATACCAGACTTTGGGTGGCAATACCCCAGTACGACATACCGTGATAGGCCATTGCTACGCCTACTATGCCCGACAACAGCAGAGCTGGAACCTGTGCCTGCGTTTTTTGTTTCACCATCAGGTTGCGGAAGAGGTAGGCATGGTGGGCAGTGGCGGTGCAGGAAATCAGAAAACCTAGAAACACATACCGGGCCAAGGGTACCAGTTGGGGCTGGTGGTAGAACCGTGCGATGAATGGAGCACTGAAAAACAACAGGGAATAGAGGGTAATTCCCATAAACAAGCTATACCAGAATACGGCGTTATAGTCATCGTGGGTGATGTGTCTCTTATTGGCCAGTGCAGCGGTAAATCCGCTTTCCTGCAGGGTGCCTGCCAAGGTGGAAAAAATGGTTAGCATACCCACCATTCCATAATCATCAGGAGTTAGCAGGCGTGCCAGGAAAATGCCGAAGAACAGATTCAGGAGTTGTTGGATGCCGTTGCTGAATCCGCCCCAAAGCAGTCCTTTGGCTGTCTTTTCTTTTAGAGATACTTCACTCATGGATACTGGTGCTATAATAAATGAATAGTGTTTAGTGATTAGTAGGCCGTCTATGGAACCCCATACAACAGCGCTAATCGCTAAACACTAAGCACTTGTTATGAATTTATTTTACTTCACTGCCGGGTTTTACCTCGTTCAGTACAGAGGTTACGGCCAGTGAGCCGTCGTAGTTTTCGGCAGAAAGAATCATGCCTTCGCTCACCAGTCCGTTCTTGAATTGGCGGGGTGCAAAGTTGGCGATAAACAACACCTGCTTTCCTACCAAATCTTCCGGTTTGTAATGTTGGGCAATGCCGCTTACGATGGTACGGTTTTCCAGTCCGTCGGCAATCTTGAATTTCAGTAGTTTTTTCATTTTGGGCACAGCCTCACACTCCAGCACCGTACCTACGCGGATATCCAACTTTTCGAAATCTTCGAACGATACGGTAGGTTTTACCGGATTAGCTTTGTAGTTGGCCGCTTCATTGGCTTTTTTGATGTCGGCCAGACGGTCCATCTGTGCCTGGATAGCGTCATCTTCTATTTTTTGGAACAGCAGTTCCGGTTCGCCTAATTGGTGTCCGGCTGCCAGCAGGTCAGTATGTCCTAATTCGTTCCAATCAAAGTTTTCCATGTTCAGCATTTTGCGCAGTTTTTCGCTGCTGAAGGGCAAGAACGGTTCGAAGGCAATGGCCAGATTAGCTACCAGTTGCAGAGAGATGTTCAGGATGGTAGCCACCCGTCCCATATCCGTTTTGGCCAGTTTCCACGGTTCTGTATCTGCCAGGTATTTGTTGCCGATGCGGGCCAGGTTCATGGCCTCTTTCTGTGCGTCGCGGAATTTGAAGATGTCAAGCAGCTTTTCCACTTCCCCTTTCACGTCGGCAAATTCCTTCAGTGTCTCCCGGTCGTAATCGGTCAGTTCGCCGCAGGCAGGTACTTCACCGTTGAAGTATTTCTTGGTAAGTTGCAGGGCACGGTTCACGAAGTTGCCATATACAGCCACCAGCTCATTGTTGTTGCGAGCCTGGAAATCTTTCCAGGTAAAGTCGTTGTCTTTGGTTTCCGGAGCATTGGCTGTCAGCACATAGCGCAATACATCCTGTTTGCCGGGGAAGTCGGCCAGGTATTCGTGCAGCCACACGGCCCAGTTGCGCGATGTAGAAATCTTGTCGCCTTCTAGGTTCAGGAATTCATTGCTCGGCACATTGTCGGGCAAGATGTAGCTTCCTTCCGCTTTCAGCATAGCCGGGAACACGATGCAGTGGAACACGATATTGTCCTTGCCGATGAAGTGTATCAGGCGTGTTTCAGGGTCTTTCCACCATTTTTCCCAAGAGTCGGGCAGCAGTTCTTTGGTGTTGCTGATGTAGCCGATGGGTGCATCGAACCATACATACAGCACCTTGCCGTCTGCACCTTCCACCGGAACCGGAATACCCCAATCCAGGTCACGGCTCACGGCACGCGGCTGCAATCCCATATCGAGCCAGCTCTTGCACTGTCCGTATACATTGGGACGCCATTCCTTGTGGTCTTCCAGAATCCATTGGCGCAGCCAGGCTTCGTGTTTGTCGAGGGGCAAATACCAGTGTTTCGTCTCACGCATCACCGGCTGGCTGCCGCTGATAGCACTCTTCGGATTGATCAGTTCTTCCGGGCTGAGGCTGGTACCACATTTCTCGCATTGGTCGCCATAGGCTCCTTCTGCGTGGCAGTGCGGACATTCACCGGTGATGTATCGGTCGGCCAGAAATTGTTTGGCTTCCTCGTCGTAATATTGCATGCTAGTCTTCTCGATGAATTCTCCCTTATCATAGAGTTTGCGGAAGAACTCAGAAGCTGTGGCATGATGAGTTTCCGAAGAAGTACGGCTGTATACATCGAATGAAATGCCGAATTCTTCGAATGATTTCTTAATCAGTGTATGATAGCGGTCTACCACATCTTGCGGGGTGATACCTTCTTTCTTGGCACGGATGGTGATGGGTACTCCGTGTTCGTCAGAGCCTCCGATAAAGATGACATCTTCTTTTTTCAGCCGGAGGTAACGGACATAGATATCGGCAGGTACGTATACTCCAGCCAAATGTCCGATATGTACAGGGCCGTTGGCATAGGGCAGAGCCGAAGTTACAGTGGTTCGTTTGAAATTCTTTTCCATAGTTATGTATCTATCTCTTTTGTTATGAACACTTTTGGATGCAAATTTAGCTATAAATCTCGATTTATGCCTCAACAGACAGAGAAAAGTCTGTATTTTTGTGTCATTATTCATCTCTAAAGTAGATTTGTATGGAAGTAGACAGCAAACAGATGCAGCTTTTAGTTCAGGAGATACAGCAGGCATTAGAGGCTTGTGCAGACCCGGTGAAGAGGGATTTTCTGCCTCGTTTTTTCAAGACTGGTAAAGGGCAATATGGTGAGGGCGACTGTTTTCTGGGAGTGATGGTGCCCTTTATCCGCCGTGTGGCCCGACAATATAAAGAGGCTCCGTTGGCCGATGTAGAGCAGCTGTTGCAAAGTCCTTGGCATGAGTGTAGAATGTGTGCGTTATTGATATTGGTAGAACAGTTCAAGAAGGGGGATGACTGTCAACGGAAGGTGATTTATGATTTTTATCTGGCACATACCGACCGCATCAACAATTGGGATTTGGTAGACCTTACGGCACCGGCCATTGTAGGGGAGTATCTGGTGCATCAGCCTAGAACAGATCTCTATACACTAGCCGATAGCACTTGGTTGTGGAACCAGCGTATAGCGGTGGTGGCCACCTTGGCCCTTATCCGTAAAGGAGATTTTACCGACATTCTGGCACTGGCCGAACGACTGCTTACCCATCGGCACGATTTAATGCACAAGGCGGTAGGTTGGATGTTGCGTGAAATGGGGAAGCGGAATAAAGACTTGCTGTTACAGTTTTTGGAAAAGCACAGCACCGTGATGCCCCGCACCATGCTGCGCTATTCCATTGAGAAACTGCCGGAAGCCGAACGGCGTTATTTCATGCAGCGGAAGTGATACATCTCTTCTGTATCAGAAAGGGTTGCTTTGGCATATAATCAGTACCTTTTGTTCGTTGTGCAGGGTAGTGGCAAAGAGGTATTTATCGCCCCCCTCGCTTAACTTCAGCCGTTTACGCAGTTCGGCCACTGAGGCGGGAAAATTGCGTATGGTCAAGTTGGCCTGCGTGATTCCTCCCAGCAGCAACTTCACTTCCTTTTTGTTGAGGCTACAGTAACCGGTCACCGCAAATCGTCTGCCGGGGAAGTCTGGCAGGTGTTGGTCGGATGTATAGAGGTGGCTGTTGGGATGCAGTTTCTCTACGGGGAATTTTTGACAAAGGGTAGAGAAAGCCCCTCCTTTCAGTATCGATACATTGGGCTCATAAAGATAGTTTTTCACTGCGTCGGTGAAGTGCATTGTTCCTTCCTTTTCGTGTGCTTTGCAGAACGTCAGTTGCTGTTGCGTGGCTTTTTGCGGCAGCAGGTTGATGCAATGCACCGGCACTTCATCGGGAGCGATGGATGTTCCCCGCCTCAGCACCAGCAGCAGTTCTTTGCAATCATTGTTGACCGATACGATATGCGCCTCTTTCACATGGCGCAGGGTGTGCAGCGCCAATGTCAGGTCGAGCATGGGTGACAGTTTAATCAATACCTGTGAAGCCTTTTCCAGCAGCAGCGATTCCAAGGCCGATACATCCGGTTCGCAGTCGGCTATAGCCACCGTCTTGCCCCCATGGCCGTCGCGTCGGGCAGGGTCTATAAAAATCCAGTCTGTCGGGTTCATTGCCTTCAGGTATACCACACCATCGGCTTGGCGTACCGTTATGTGAGGAAGTCCCAACAGCGGAAAATTACAGCGGGCCGCCTCACACAGCACTTCCTGTCTTTCCACGTAGGTAGCCTGCCGGAAGCAGGTAGCCAAAAACGAACAATCCACACCGAATCCGCCCGTCAGGTCGGTCAGTGTGCCGGTAGAAGTCTGTCGCACAATTTCCGTCTTGTAGCGTGCAGTCACTTCCGAGGAACACTGCTCCAGCGACAGGTGCGGCGGATAAACTATGCCCTCTGTAGCTGCCCAGGAAGGTATCTTCTCTCGCGCCTGCTGCCAGCCGGCTATCTGTGTAAGGGCTGTAGGCATATCCACATGGGTATGCGCCTGTGACCGCAGCGCTAAGGTGCGTACATCCTCAGTGCGGTGCTCACGGATAAAGCGTAGGGTATCTTCATTCATAGGGCTATTCTTCAGTCGGTTATTTCTTCACACACTGCCATCTCCGTGCCATGGTATACCACCACTACCTTGTGCAGACGGGTGTGCCCGATGTGTCGCTGCACCACCTCCGTGTCCGCATAGCGGTTGGCTTGTGCGACGGCTTTTTGTCGCAGCTCCTCCACGCGGGTTTCCGGTTCGCTGCTCTTGGCATATTTCAGTTCGATGATGTAGCTGTGTTGCATATCCTTGTAGATGTCCAGCAGCGGAAGCAGGAAAATATCGGCGTAGCCCTCCTGATTATCCAGCTCGGACACCGGTCGGTAATAGGAGTTCAGCGAGGTCAGTGCCAGCGTAAAGCCATGAACAAAGGCCTCTCCTTTCTGCTTGTCGCGCTGCGAGGAATAGGTCTTCAGGCATTCGGCAATGTAGTCGAAATATTTTCTGAAATTTCCGTCGTAGGCCAAGTCGGCATCCAGATTTCCCATCTTGTAGCTGTCATAGTGCAGGTCGTTCTCACCGTAGGTGTCCAGCAGATATTTGTAGAGCTGTTCGCTTACCACCTGGTTGGGGATGCTCAGTTTTGTCTTGCCACGGTACGTTCCGTCTATGGTCAGCATCCCGAAGTAATACAGCAGGCTGATGAAATTGTCGGGGTGGGTAATCTGTTCCGCCGGGAATCCCGTCTTCAGTTCTCCCGTAATAAAGCCCTGCTGCACGATGGTCTGTATGATGGAGGCATCGTGTGCAAACTCCTTATCCTTGCGAATCAGCATCTTCAGCTTGTTGTAATCCACCCGTATGTTCTCCTCTATCATGTAGTCGGGTACATCGCCCCCGTTACGGATGTAGTTGTCTACAAAATACAACACCATGTTGCTGTTGTACATGGTGGTGTGCCCATAGCTTTGTTTGGCAAAGCAATAGTTGTCGTACCAGGGTTTCATGATGTCTATCAGTTGGTCTGTGGTATGGTGAAACTCGCAGGTGGTAGCATAATAGTCCAGCATGGCCCGCACGTCCGTTTCGGTGAATCCCACCAGTTCGTTGAATTCCGGTGCCAGGCTGTAGTTCGTACCGATGTTGAATCCGCTGGTCAGGTCGTCCATGGTCACTGGGCTGACTCCTGTGACGAACACTCTTTTGATGGAGGTCTTTGTTCCCGCCTTTACCGTATCGAAGAAGCTGCGCAGATAGCCTGTGCCGTGCGTCTCGTTCTTGTAGTTGTCCAGACAGGCCGAATCTGCCAGAATCTTGTTGGTGAAGTGGTCGTACTCGTCAATGAACAGGTAAATGCTTAAATCGTATTCCGCACAGCGTGTAATCAGGTAACTCAGTTGTTCCACCGCACCTTCTCTCAACTTCAGTTCTTCCACCATGCCTGCCGGAAGATAGGCTGCATACCGACGGCAGAAAGAAGTCAGCTTGATGTCGCAGTAGGCATCCAGCGAAGAGCGGTAATCGTCTATGCCGGCCAATATTTCCGCAAAGTCCAGGCTGATGACCAGGTAGGAGTTCCGTTCCGGTGTGGGATGCTCACCGATATACAGTCCGCCGTACCATTTCTCGAAATTATCCTTGTCCAGCACATCATAGTAATGTTGCAGCATGGTCAGCGTCAGGCTCTTGCCGAACCTGCGCGGGCGGATAAAGAAAAAGAACTTGTTGGCAGCCTCCAATTCAGGGATGAAGGTGGTCTTGTCCACGAAGTAACAATTGTCTTTGCGGACATCCGCAAAATTCATCATTCCATACGGAATGCGCTTGCGCCGGGGTTGTTGATACAGGTCATTCATACGAGTAAGTATTTCATATTGCGAATATACAAATTATAATTCAAATGACGAAAATCATCAGACCGTTTCGCCGACCGTCAGGAAGAGACTGTTGGACACCCTTCCGGATGCCGGGTCGTAGAACCCCAGATATGCCACCAGTTCTTCCTTCTTCCACGCCGAAGGCAATGGCAGGGTAGCTTGTCCGTCTTTGCGCAATGCCCCCTTTGTGATATTCTCAGCCGCTGCTGCTCCGTATAAAAACCGTACTATCTCCGTGCAGAGGTACTTGTACGTGGGAAAGCTACGGAACTGTTCGGGCTCAGATGCAGGGCTGTTTCGCAGGAGATGGGCTCGTATTCTGTTTCAAAAAAGCGATATAATCAGCCAAATCTCTCTTTTTTTATGAGATTTGGCTGATTATATCGCTTTTTTGTTTTATTCATAGAAATTAATTAAAAGGATTGTATTAGTAGGGCTGTTCATTTTACAATGGTAATCACGTATGGCATCTGTAAAAACACTCATGCCGGAATCATACAAAGCGAAATAGCCTTATAGAATTTATAGGTTGAGATATGAGGATAGATAAACTCTAAATGCAGATTGTCTAGTCTAATAGATCCAGGTGATATATAGGTAAAATAAGTTAGAATCAGATTTAAGAAAGAGGGCTGAGCCAATATTGGTTCAGCCCTTAACACCAAGAAAAAAATGGTAAATTGCTAATTTTTTAATGTTACTAATCAACATTAATTCTCTTTCTTGGCATTCCATACCAACAATGCCAAAAGCACCGAGGTGAGTGCAGCCCCAATCCAGAACCAGTTGATGTAGGTAAAGTCATACGTTTCCACTCCATTGACTACTGTCTTGTTGCCTTCAATCAAGATACCATTCATAATATCCTGTAAGCCTGCTCCGGCATAGCTGGCTATGCCTACCACACCCAAAGCTGCTCCGGATGCGTTGCGGGGCGCAATATCCACCGCCATTAATCCGCCAAGGAAGCAGAGTAGGACTCCGATTCCCAGACCGAACATAATCATAGCTGTTACATCAATCCAGAAGTGAACCCCTGGTACCAATAAGAACAAACAAAGAGCAACTACATTCATCAAACCGAAAATAAGCGCAGGTACATTACGACGTCCGCCGAATAGTTTATCAGAGATAACACCGGAAAACATGGTACCTACAATGCCGCATACCGAACTGATGGAAATGATTAAACTGGCATCTAAAGTTGTGTAGCCTTTTTGAGCTTCCAGATAAAAAACTCCCCAACTATTTACTGCATAACGGCTGATGTACATAAAAGCACTGCTCAATGCCAATATCCAAATGGCGGGATTCCGTAAAACTGCCTTTTGAGCTCGGTTAAATTCTTCGGTTTCTTTAGCAGACTTTTCTTCTTTTACCTTGGGTGCGTTAACTGCCGGAAGACCTTTGCTTTGTGGAGTGTCGTGAAAACAAAGCCAAATGATTAAAGCTCCGAACAGACCTACTAATCCTGCTCCTAAGAAACCGTAACGCCATCCTAATGCACTGACAATCGATGCTACTACGATAAATGTCATAGCCTCTCCAATATTATGGCTGGCACTCCAAAAACCATAATAAGAGCCTCTTTCTTTATCCGTAAACCAACGGGATAGTCCTACCACACATGAAGCAGCTCCCATAGATTGAAACCATCCGCTGATACCCCAAAGAATAGCGAAAAGAATAAAGGAATTTATAAATCCTAAAGCTAAGTTCACCAAAGCGGTTACCAACAGACCTGTAGTCATAAAACGGTTGATGTTACTACGATCGGCTAAAAAACCGTTGGTAAACTTTCCGATAGCATATGTGAAGAACAGTACTGAACCGATAATACCCAATTCCGTTTCACTGAAAATACCTTCTTCCACAATAGGCTTTTTTACTACATTCAAGCTGAGGCGGCATACATAATACAGACCATAACCGAAAGTAGCCGCCAAGAATGTAGACCATTGCAAGCGTTTCAGTCTTCTTTTTTTTTCTTCTTCAGACCCAACCATTTCTTGAGATGGCTGAGACATCTGATAAAATCTTAAAATATGTTTCAACATGATGTTCTGATATTAGTTATGATGTCCATTCTTTTTTAGATAGTCCAACAGCAAAGCCGGACGGTCAGTCTGAATCAACTTAGCCCCCTGTGAAATGATCCATCCCCAACTCTCATCGGGTTCATTTAACTCAACCGCCCGGTCGTCATCGTGTCCACCGCATAGTTCCGGCCAAAGAGCGTTGATAAAGATGGAAGCTCCACTGTCATGCACTTTCTTGATTAATCGACGTACTTCTTTTGTATCTTCCTTAAATACCAGTTCAAAGGCTGTCGGTTTCATGTGTTCCAGATAATCGTCAATCATTTCTTCTGCATCTTCCTTGCAAAGATTAATAACTGGCATGAAAATCATTTTATCAAGCACATCCCCGTTTTCTTCTTTTACCTGTTCATAAGGAAGAGAAGCTTTTATAATGCAATGATCCACAGTACCTGTTTTCTCCAGCACTTCATAAGCTTCCTTAAAGTAATCATATCCTTTATCCAAATTAATCATTACCTTTCCTTTGCATAGCAGTAAGGCTTCTTCTAGTGTGGGAACCAAATGACGTGTTTTGATACCAGCTCCATTTTTCAAACGCAATTTTTTCAATTCGTCTAAAGTAAAATCTTTCGCTTCTCCCTTTCCGTTCATCGTGCGGTTGATTAAGCGGTCGTGCATCAAGATTAAGTGGCCGTCTTTCGTCTTTTTCAAGTCTACTTCCACCATATCTACTCCCATATCAATGCAGTTTTGGATAGCCTGCAAGGAGTTTTCCGGTGCATTGCGCCAATCGGCACGGTGTGAAACGACTAAAATTTGGTTCGGTTTTCCATTCAATAAGTTCTCTCTGATTTCAGAAACCTTATTTTGGGCATTCATCCAAAGCCCGCAGCATAATGCTGCCAAAAGTAAATATGTTCTTCTCATATTAGTTTAATTTATTATTTTTCCATACTATTTTTTCTCCCCACATGAGAACATAAGTCTGATTACAATTAATCTTCGAAGCTCTTTCCAAAGCTGAAGATATACTCCATCGAGATTCCTTTTCGCTGGCATGAGTCAGCTCCAAGATGTGAGATAACAGCACATATGCTGGTTGAGTCTGTCCCATTTGATTTCCGATGATATTATTCTCTGTCAACGCATTGGGTGCATATCTCGGAATCAAGAGATCTACAGTTCCCAAAATATTTGTAAATTGGGCGGGTTTATAATTGGAGTCACCTGTGTGCATTAAAGTAAAATGACCGCTATCTGCTCCACAATCAATACTGAATACTGTGACAAAATTAGAAAGCCCACTGTTGTTATGATCCGTAATTGATGTGCGAATCGTAAAATTCTTGATAGTATAACTGCTAGGAACGGTAGAGGTATATTCTTTTCCTTGTTTTATATAGTTAGAAAGAACAGGCTTTCCTGCTTCCAGCATGGCAGTTATCAGCTCATTATCATAATGATCTTGATGATTGTGGGTTACACAAAGAAAATCCAGATAAGGAGCTAACTTTTCAGCCCACCGATGCATCAAGTCTATTCCAAAACAACCGGAAGGAGTTTTGATAACATACCCCATATTATACAACATCCATATATGAGCAGTTCTGTTTTCTACTTTATCTTCTTTTATTTCTTGAATAACTTTATCTATTGCCAAGCGGTAACAAGAAAGTAAAACATCGTATTTTTCGATGTTTTCAGCTTTTGTATCTATACAAGATAGATAATCTGAAAAATAAGTAGCAGAACATTTATCAGCTAATTTTTGTATTTCATTCAAGGCTGACATCCGCTCTGGCTGCAAAGGTATTCCCTGTAGTGGAGTACACATCCATAATTTTCTCATCAAGTCTTGTGCCTCTTGCTGCTGTTTGCTCAATCCATCCACTTCTTCTTGTGATGGAGGCAATATTGCCTTATCATCAGAACTGCTACCGCATGAAAACAGGCAAAGCACCCAATATCCTATGAATATCCAATTTTTCATTATTAGAAAGGATAAAGGGTATGCCGACTCCTAAGAGTCAACATACCCTAATAAATAATCATTAATATTGATTTGTTCCGTGAATATTACCTCCGCGGCAACTCCATGTAGTAGTTTCAGGACCGGCAGCAATAGAAATAGTTTTCAAGTTACCTCCGATATAAGCAACATATAGCTTTTGATCTGGACCTACAGACAGCCCTGCCATGACCTTGGCATTGTCTCCTGTTCCTTCTGCATCCAAATGCCAAACTTCTTCACCTGATTGTCCGTCAACGGCAAATACCTTTCCTTTGGAAGTGCCGAAATATACGATGCCTTTGTCATCCAAGACCGGGAAACAATAGGTCAATGCAGCACCACCGTTGAACTTCCACTTCAAGTTACCTTCAGCAGATACCGCATAAAGTGATTTTCCGCCTTTATCTACAAAATAGACAGTACCATCCTTGCCTATAATTGGAGCATATGCATCGCCATTGGCTGCGCAAGACCATTTTACTTGACCATCCTGCGTATTGACAGCCATTATACCGGCTCCGCCGGTCTGTGCAGCATAAAGTGTGCCATTGTTCAAGGCAAAAGACCCGATTTCTGTTACGCTGGCAGCTATTTGCCACAACTGCTCACCGGCTGCATCAAAAGCATAGATGTAACTTCTTGTACCGGCATAAATATGTCCGTTGCGATCGATAGCTACTGCACTGGCTTTATTGGCTGTGCCTTCGAGTGTCTTTTTCCACTTTGCACTTCCGTTAACGGTGTTGATAGCATGAAGCACATTGTCACCATCCAATATATAAACTACACTTCCATCAGTGGTTACAGCAGGGAAACAGTCTAGATTCTTATTAGTGGCTTGTGTGTCATATATCCACTTTTGATTGCCGTCCGCACTGACAGCATATAACTTGCCGTTACGGACTCCCTGATAGATAGTGCCGTCGGTTGCCACTGCTGCACCACCGCCATAGGTAATCTTGTCAGCAATTGCAAATGTCCATTTTTTACTACCCGTTTCAGTATCAAAGGCATTTAAATCACCTACTTTGTTAGCCGTAGGTAAATAGAATGTTTTACCATCGCGTGAGAATACTGAATTGGAAGCTTTCACATACCCCATAGAAGCGTTCCAGGCAGTACCTACTACCGTCAGGGTGAGTTCTGCTTGTTCTTGGGTTTGGTCGGCATTTGTTATCTCTACTCTGATTGTATATACACCGGCTTTGGAATAATTTTTTTCACAAGAGGATTCAGTACTGTTGCTACCATCTCCAAAATTCCAAGAAACGGAAGTGACATCTCCCATAAAGTACATATCATTGTACGATAAAGTAAGGGTTTCGCCTGTCCATATATACGGCTTAAAGCCTACTATAGGCTCTATCTTGCCCGGAGTAATCTTGGTGGTAATCGCTTCAGAATCTCCTTTATCGTATACAGCCTGTAGTGAAATGGTATATTCTGTATCATTTTGTAAATCTGGTATGATGTAGCTTTGTGCATTGGCATCGTTTACATTGAATATTTTATTACCCGGTTCTACTGTAATCTTGTACCCTTTCACATTAGAGGCAGAAGGTTTAGTCCATGTTATCTTTGCTTTCTCATTTCCTGCTAATGCTTCAATGTTAGTAGGAGGCACTAAAGAGGAAACAGGTGTAGCTTTTACAGAAACTTTTCCAGAATGTTGATTACCGTAAACGGCCTGTACCGTAAACGTGTAAGCTATCTTATTTTCCAGATTTTCAACAATCGTTTCTGTAACAGCAGATTCCAATGTCATGCTTCCTCCTGTATAAGCTGCAGAGGAAGGAGTCCAGGTCAGAAAGTAACCGCTCGGATTGGTTTCTTCCGGAGTCTTCCACTTCAGTTTTACACTAGCATCCAAAGGGATAGCAGTCAAATCGTTTATTTCATGTAAATTCCAGTTTGCCTGCGGTAGGTCGTCTTCACAAGCCCCCCAAATGCAAGCCATCACAAACATCAAACTATATATTATCTTCTTCATGATAAGATTCTCCTATTTTTATTTATCATAACCTGGATTCTGCCAAAGAATGGAAGAATTGCCAATTTTTTCTATTTCTGTTTGCGGTATCGGGAAAAGCAATTGATAGTCTTGTATATCAATGCCTTCTGCACGCAAAGCTTGTTTGGCATACCCCATGCGCACTAGGTCGAACCAGCGTTGGCCCTCATACGGAAATTCACGTTGTCGTTCATCAAGGATTGCTTTCTTGAATGCTTCTTTGCTAGGAACATTTGATGAGGTTAGTTTAGAAATACCGGCACGTTCGCGTATATCATTCAACTGCTTCAAGGCTACGGATTCCTCAGAAGCATCATAACCGATTTCATTCAATGCTTCTGCATACATCAGCAAGACATCGGCGTATCTCAATAAAATCTGGTCATTGCCTACCACATTATAAGTAGTGCTCTTCGTATCCATAAATTTGGGCATCAGGCAAACATTTGTTCCTGCCGATACATATGTAATCAATGATTTACGTTCATCATTGCTATCAAAGCAGTTCAGTAAAGAATTTGATTGGTTTGTTTCATCTGTCAAGTTAGTGATGTTGAACCAATAGCTATGCCCTTCACCTTCCACTTCTTTATTAAAACGAACAGCAAAAATAATTTCATTATTCATTTTATTATCCACGCTGAACACTTTATTGATTGGCTTAATCAATTCAAATTTGCCGATTAAAGAAGACAATATATCCCGGGCTTCCGTACATTTATGGAAAGTCAGATAGACTTTGCCCAACAAGGCCTTTGCTGCATAGGAAGTAGCTCTACCTATAGAAGTACCCTTATAGGAGTCGGGCAACATATTTTCATCAATAATCTGTTTCAAATCACCTACTATAAAGTCAAATGTTTCCTGGTCGGTACTGCGGCGTATCTGCATAGCTTCATTGGCTGTTACTACTGTACGGGTCATCGGAACTCCTCCCCAAACGCGATACATATTGAAATAAGTCAATGCCCTTACAAACAATGCTTCTCCTTTATATTGTTTTTTCAATGTCTCATCAAATGCAGCTTCATCAATACGGTCTAATATTAGATTACAACGATAGACATTGTTGTTGAAATTGGCCCAATAATTGGACAGAATTCCGTTTGAGGGTTTCTCACTGAAGTGGTCAATATCATAGCGGTCTTGTGTACCTGCTGTAGGAGCATCCAAATTTAAGTTATCACTGCGATATTCACAGCATTCTGTATAGAAGTGTACTTGCGACTGCAATTTGGCATAACAGCCTATTACGGCTACATCAAAATCACTGGCTGTTTTATACACTTTTCCTGCAACCACACTATCATTCGGTTCGAGGTCAAAGAAACTGTCTGCGCAGGAAGATGTCAATAAAGCTACAGCCAAGCAGGTTATATATAATTTCTTTTTCATACTTTTCGATTGATTATAAAGTTAAATTAATACCAAACATGAATGTTCTGGCCAACGGATAAGTACCATAGTCCTCACCGGGTGTCAGTGCTGAACCGGGACGAGCATTTACTTCCGGGTTATAGCCGCTATAATCGGTAAAGGTTACCAAATTTTGTCCAGAAACATAGATTCTCAGTTTTTCTAGATAGAGATGTTTGATCCATTGTTTTGGGAAGGTATATCCTATGGATACATTCTGCAAGCGGAGATAAGACCCATCTTCCAAATGCCAAGTAGAAGTTCTTCCGTTATATCCGGTCTGCTTGCGGTTTGCTTTATTTACATGACCATTACCCGGATTGCTTTCACTCTGCCAGCGGTCTAATGCAATGGTTGTGCCATTTACATTTCCCTCCATATTATCGATATAACGTTTATTTAAGTTTAATATTTTGTTACCATATACCCCTTGAAAACTGAAATCCAAATCAAATCCTTTGTACCAAAGTTTACCGCCAAAACCATACGTAAACTTCGGCATATAATTGCCTACCACGGCACGGTCTTTATCCAAATCAAGCACACCATCTCCGTCCACATCAACAAAACGGAAATCACCGACTTTTGTGTTAGGGAAATGAGGATATTTTTTTAAATCCTCTTCTGTTTCAAAAATACCATCCTGTACCAACAGGTAATAATTACCGATAGGTTGTCCCACTTCGGTTATATAGTAAGCGTGTTCCACACTGCCGGATTTGATAATAGGTGCATCACCCGGACCTAAAGCTTTCACTTCATTGGTATTTTTTGCCCAATTGGCATTCACTGAATAACCGAAATCATCCGTAAAGTTTTTCTGTGAAGTTACTGCTAACTCCCAACCACGGTTATTTACCTTACCGATGTTGGTAAGTGAAGTGCTATAACCCGTCAACAAAGGTACAGGTACACTCAATAGCATATCCGATGTATTCGTATTATAATAATCTACTGTAACTCCTAATAAACCATTGAACATAGTAAGGTCTATACCTGCATTCATCATCTTGTTCTTTTCCCAGCTCAAATCATCCCGTTCAATATTATCCGGCTTATAACCATAAATCTGCTCTCCTAAACCAGTTCCCAAAATATAGTTGTCAAGAGACATGGTTGCCCAATGTTCATAATTTCCAATTTGGAAGTTACCGGTTACACCATAGCTTAATCTGATCTTCATATCATTGACAAAAGATAAGGCTGTTTGCTTTTTGAAAAAGCCTTCTTCACTGATACGCCAAGCAGCAGAAGCAGAAGGGAAATATCCCCAGCGATTATTTTTGCCAAATCGAGAAGAACCGTCAGCACGGATGGCGGCAGATAACATATATTTACCTGCAAACCCATATTGCACACGAGCCAAATAAGAAGCGATAGACCATTGGGTTTTATTGGAAGAACCTTTGGTTACTGTACCGCCACCGATGGTTTGGATATAATCATTTGGATAATTGGTAGCGGTTACACTGTTGGTTTTGGCTGTTTCTTTCTGCGCCGACTGAACCAGAATAGCAGTGAGGTTATGTTTTTCTTTAATTGTAGTAGTATAAGTCAATTGGTTTTCAATCAGCCAGTTGAAATATTGGCTGGATGAACTATATCCTTCAGGATTGGAAGGTGCATCATAATAGTCTTTACCTTTTAAAGGCAAAGCTGACTGACGGTATTTATCGTTATGAGCACCATAATAGTCACCACCGAAAGAAATTTTATAAGATAAGCCTTTCCACAATTCCAATTCGGCAAACATTTTACCTGCTAATGACATACGGTCAGTTACGTTTGATTGAAGAAGAGCCATAGCTACTGGATTAAGTACTTCATTGTGCTGGTAATCAGTGCCGATACGCCAATAACCGTTACCCTGATAATTAAAGCTGCCATCCGGATTATAAACAGGCCAAACAGGAGGCATCATTAAGGCGGACTGTACTACACCACCCGAACCGGAAGCATCTACACTGTTGGAAGTAGAATAAGATGGGGCAAAATTGACACCAAATTTCAAGCGTTTATATTTGCCGTCCAAATTCATGCGGGCACTGTATTTCTTAAAATCTGAATTAATGACAATACCATTCTTTTCCATATAGTTGGCAGATACAAAATAGTTGATGGATTGTGTTTTGCCAGATAAAGATAGGTTATGGCCGGTAGTGCCTGCTGTACGGAATATTTCATCTTGCCAGTCTGTATCTGTCAAACCCTGTTTTCCCTCTAAGTAAGGGAATAAATCAACCGGAATCTGATGATAAGATTTTGGACGCACACTATTAGGGTCGTCCGGTGAAGCACCTGGCACTTCAGCCAAGTAAGCATTATTGTGTCCGTCTCTTACAAATTCGGCATATTGATAAGCATTCATCATATCCAATTTCTTAGATACGCTTTGAATGCCGTAATAACCATCATATTGTACAGTCAGTTTTTCAGAAGTTCCTTTTTTGGTTGTAACCAATACAACACCATTGGATCCACGACTACCATAGATGGCAGCAGCAGATGCATCTTTCAACACTTCGATAGATTCTATATCGTTAGAGTTAAGATTGGCAAAGCCACGTTCCATAGGAACACCATCCACAATATAAAGAGGGTCGCTTCCTGCATTTACTGTACTTACACCACGTACTCGGATGCTGACGCTACCTTCAGGATCGCCGCTAGGAGTTGTCACCTGTACTCCCGGCATTTTACCCACTAATGCTTGACGGAAATCAGATGCGGGATTGTTGGCCAATGCATCAGCTTTCACTGATGCTACCGATACAGATACGTCGCTTTTTTTCTGAACACCATATCCCACTACTACAACTTCTTCCAACATTTCACTGTCTTCTTTTAAAGTAATGTGTGCTAATTCCTTGCTGTTTGCAGGTAATTCAATAGTCTTAAAACCTATGTAAGAAATAGCAATGGTGGCATTCTCAGGAACATCATTTAAAGTATAGTTACCGTCAATATCGGTAATCAATCCGATGGTTGTGCCTTTAATTACCACACTGGCACCGATAACAGGTAAACCTGTGTTGTCGATTACAGTACCCTTTACTGTGACAGTTTTTCCGCTTTGTGCCGGAGAGTCTTTTTTCTTGATGATAATCATCTTATTTTGAAGTGTAACATTTAGATTGGGGTCTAAAATTTGCTTCAAAACATCCAATACTTGAGTGTCTTTGAAATTGCCACTCACCAATTTGTTTTCATCTATCTCGTTTACGTTGTAGATGATAGAAAGTCCACTTTGTTTTTCAATCTCTTTCAAAACCGTTTTCAGGGGTTTCCCCTCAAACGTTTTGTTTACGACTTGCGCTTGCAGGAAAGTTAGCGTTCCCCAACAGCAAAGCGCAAAGAAAAGAAACAAACGTTTCATTGAACTTCGGTTGTTCATAGCTTTTTAGTTATTAAAGTTTATAAAAAAATGTAAGTGTAATTTGCATTACATAAGAGATAACAATCTCCGGAGGATTTACCCAACCTACGGAGCAATTGTTTTTTTATCTTTCATCGAAATGTAGCATTCGGGAAAATGAAAGGATGTGATTTCATATAACTGCCATGTAGCGGGATTACTGGGAAATTGATGGTATGTGGCAGATAGGATGGGGATAAAAAATTGGAGAAAGGCTATAAAGAAATCGCTTGGAAAGGAATCTGTTGTGTAAACTGTCCTGTTCCAAGCGATGGGATTGGTTCTTATTTGATAAGAATTTGTTGACCGGTTCTTTCCACGGTGATGGGCAAGATGGCTTTCAGTGCAGAAAGTACATCCTCTATAGTCTCGCCGTTGCGCAGTGAAATGTGGAACGATTTGTCGGACAGCGGTTCGGCAGAGGGAGCTAGTTGTATGGAGACGTCGTATTGTCTGGACAACTTGACTATCAGTTCCTGCAGCGTGATGTCTGAATATTCTATCCTATTGTCGGCCCAAGCCTTCGACTGCTCTGCATCTACCTTGCTACGGACGAACTGTTTGCTGTGGCGGATAAAGTTTATCTTCTCGCCGGGAAGCAATTCCAGTACTTCGTGGTCATAGGTTATGTCTACCGACCCTTCTATGAGGGTAGTGGATACTGTAGGGTCGTCTTCATAGGCCGATACATTGAACTTGGTGCCTTTTACAATGACATCATAGATATCTGTATGTACTATAAAATTCTGCTCTTCCTTTTTATTTACCTCAAAATATCCTTCTCCTTTCAGGTATACTTCCCGTTGCCCTTTGCTGAATTGGTCGGAATACCTTAGCGAGGAGCCGGCATTCAACCACACGGAAGTTCCGTCTGCTAGAATAACTTTACTCTTTTCGCCATAAGCGGCAGAACATAGGAAGTAAGACGGCGTATCGGTATGAATTTGAGGGTAAATTATGTTCCATGCGGTTAGTATGGCAACGGTGATTATGGCTGCTATAGACATGGCTTTTAGCCATATCTTTTGGGGTGCTTGCGGAGGATTTATACTTTGGGAAATCTGCATTCTGCGGTACATCTTTTCCCATTGGGCATCGGACGCTGTGGTGCGGATGTACTGATTAATCCATGTTTCTTCCCACTGCCTGAATTGTTGCATGGCCTTCTGGTCATTGTCTAGAAATTCAAACAAGGACTTTTCCTCTTCGGGAAGTATTTCTCCTTCAAAATATTTAATGGCCAGATGGTGTTTAAAATCAATATCCTTCATTCCTTTTTAACCTTATCTTCATATATTTGAAACATTCTTTGTGGTAAAATCCCAACCTCGTGACAAGAACATTTGTATCATTTAACTAAGCAACCAAGCCATAACAGCCAAATAAATGTCTGTAGGGTAGTTCTTCTGAAAGTGTTTGGTAAATGCTTTAATCGCTTTGGACAGGTGCTTTTCTACGGCGGTGGTAGAAATCTGCAGTTGCTCTGCTATTTCGCGGTTCTTCAAGCCTTGGAAACGGCTCATCAGAAAGACTTCTCTGCACCGGTCGGGTAAATGGTCTATCACGTATTTTATCTGAGTCTGCAGCTCTTTGTAGAGCAGCGGATGGTCGGTATAGCTGTTAAAGTCTACTTGGTAGAGCCGTTCTTCACCGTCGATGCTGGCCAGGTAGTCCAGCCGGTAGTTGTCTTCTATATAGAGGTGTTTTAAGTAGTTGAGACATGCATTGCGTATCATGGAAAACAGCAGCGAGGTGAGGGCCGTGGAGGTGAACGAGCTGCGTTTTTCCCAGAATTTCAGAAAACATTCCTGTACGATGTCGTCGGCTATCTCTTCGTTTTTCACGAAACGAAGGGTGTAACCGCGCAGGCGGGGGTAATAGCTGCGGTAGAGATACTCGAAAGCAGTGTTGTCTCCCGAACTGATTAATGAAAGAAGTTCTCTGTTATCCAAATAATTCATGGCTGATAAATGCAAGATTATACCACGTGATACAGCGGCAAAAATAGTAAAAAAGTTATGGATTTACGAAAGATGCGGATTACTTTATCCGAAAAAGCAAAGAGGATGTGTAGTTTATGAACTGCACATCCTCTGTATGTTTAACTATCTATGTCTGCCCTTTAGGGGGCATGTTCTATTTTACGATGCCTTTGGAATCTCTTACAAAGTTGATGATGTGATGGATTTCTTCACTCATCGGCACCTGGTCTTCTATCTTTTGCAGGGCATCTTGTATGCTGAAATTGCCTTGATAGATGAGGCGGTAGGCATTGACGATGTGGCGGAGAATGCGGTCGGTTACTTGACTCTTACTTTTCAGTACTACAGCATTTATACCGTGGTATTCAGCCGGATTACCCGACATGATAACATAGGGAGGAACGTCTTTGGATAGACGGCATCCCGACTGGACGAGTGTCCAGTGTCCGATGTGGCAGTTCTGGTGTAAGATGACATTACTGCTTAGGATGCTACAGTCATCTATGATACATTCACCGGCTACGGTGGTTTTGATACCTAATACGCAGTGGTTCCCTATTCGCACGTCGTGGCAGAGGTGAACTCCATCCATCAAGAAGTTGTCATTTCCTATGCGTGAGGCTTGACCGCCGTGGGTGGCCCGGCTGATAACTACATTTTCGCGGATATCATTGCAGTCACCGATAATCAGGAGACTTTTTTCTCCGGTATAATGAAAATCTTGTGGTTCAGACCCCAAAACGGCACCTTGGTGTACTTTGTTACCTTTTCCCATGCGTGTGCCGTTCAGAACACTGGCATGCGCCATGATGATACAGTCATCTCCAATTTCCACATCTCCTTCGATGTAGGCGAAAGGTTGGATGGTTACATTCTTACCGATCTTGGCGGCAGAATCTACGTAAGCTAAGGGACTAATCATAATGATATTATTTTAGTTTAAATCTTCTTTTTGTGTGGCTTTCTGTATCAGCCATAGGCAAATTTAAGCAATCTTGCGGAAAATAACTCATGATTCTGCATTTAATTTTTTTGAGTAGGTGAAATCTGTGCGTCCGGGGGGTGGGGCAGGATGCTTGGCAAAACATCGTCGGCGGGCTTTGGCTTGTATCTAAAACAAGAAGAGAGTGTATTGTGGTACACTCTCTTCTTGTTGGTATAGGGCACTGGTTTAAAAGTTATTCTTGTTGTCCGCCTCCTAAGGCCTGGTACAGACTGATAACGGCCTGCATTTGGCTGAAGATATCGGTTATTTCTGAAAGTTGGGCACTGAGATAAGCCTGCTGGGCAGAGAGTACTTCCAAGTAGGTAGAATTGCCTAAATTAAATAACTCTTTGGAGTATTCGGCTGCATTTTGAGCAGAAGTCACTTGAGTGGCTCTAGCTTCTGCTTTCTCCTTGCAGGCTTGGTAACTGTAAAGTGCATTGCTCACTTCATTGCCGGCATTCAGCAGTGCTTGCTCAAACTGTATTTTGGCTTCTTCCTGCTGTGCCTTGGCTATCTTCAGACGGGCAATGTTGGCTCCGTTTTGGAAGAGAGGCTGTGTGAGCGAGGCTACGGCACTGGCCAGCAACTTGCCCGGATTCACGATGGCTGCTCCGGCACTATTCGTCCATCCGGCCGATCCTGAGAGCATGATGCGCGGATAGAAGTTGGCACGGGCAGTATTGGTGTTATAGTATGCCGATGCCAATGCTTGTTCGGCAGCCCGTACATCCGGACGGTTGGAAAGCAACTGCAACGGCAGGCCTACAGAAAATTCAGTGGGTAGCTGTTGCTCTTCCAGTCGTCCGCGTTCGATGCGGTGAGCCGTTTCGCCTAAAAGCAGACAGAGAGTATTCTCTACTTCCCGGATATTGGCGCGGAGGTCGGGCAGGGAAGCCTGTACTTGTGCATAGGCCGCTTTGCTTTGCTCTACGGCCGCTTGGGTAGTGCCATAGAAGCCTGCTTCTTTCATGGCTTCTACTGTTTCGGCATTCTTTTTCAGAATCTCAGCGGTTTCTTCCGAAATCTGAAGTTGGCGGTCTAGCATCAGCAGGGTGTAATACAAGTTGGCCGTATTGGCTATCAACTGTACGCGGGCATTTTGTTCATAGGCTTTTACTTGTTCCAAGGCAGCTTTGGCCTGACGTTTGGGATTCAGAATCTGTCCGAACAAATCAATTTGCCAACTAGCATTCACCGGCAGTGAATAGGTTTGTGTGGCTTTTCCTTTATCCCAACTGCTTACCACGCCTTGCGGTGAAAGGGTCAGCGAAGGCAGATAAGCCAGTTTAGCACTGGTCAGTGCCGCCTTGGCTTCCTTAATTTTAAGAGCAGCCGTACGCATATCCGGACTCTGAGTCAAGGCTTTCTCTATCAGTGTCTGCAGATGGGCGTCGGTGAAGACTTCCTGCCATGCCAGGTTGCCAAAATTGGCGGTATCGGCGGGCAATGTATGGCCGTGAGATACGGTATCGCGATACAGACTGTCAGTGGTAATGTCTGCCGGTCTGTCGTATGCCTTGTAGATGTGGCAGCTGCTCAGCAGAGCGGCTGCACACATCAGTGTTATCAGTTGTTTTTTCATGCTTTCTTCTTTCATTTATTTGGTGTACTGTTCTATTTCCGGTTCGGCATCTGAGTTGTCTACATCTTCCCATTCCATCGGTTTAACCTTCTCTTGCAAGTATTGGAAGGCTACGAACAGGGCAGGTACGATGAAGATTTGCAGGATCATGCCGACCAACATACCGCCGATGGCCGAAGTACCCAGCGTACGGTTACCGTTGGCACCGGCACCGGATGCCATCATCAACGGAAGCAAACCTACTACCATGGCCAGAGAGGTCATCAGAATAGGGCGGAGACGGGCTCCGGCACCCAATACGGCTGCCCAAGTGATGCTCATACCCATCTTGCGGCGGTCTAGGGCAAACTCTACAATCAAGATGGCATTCTTGGCCAACAGACCCATCAACATGATGAGGGCAATCTGCATATAGATGTCGTTCGACATGGAACCGAGAATCATCTTCAGGGCCGGTATGCTGCCCAAAGCACTCATACCGTTGACGAAGAGGAAGCTACCCAGCAAACCGAAGGGGATGGACAGCAATACGGAAAGCGGCAGAATGTAGCTTTCGTATTGGGCACTCAGCAGCAGGTATACGAATACGAAGCAGAGTACGAAAATCAAGCCGGTGGTGCTGCCGCTGGTTTCTGCTTCTTCACGTGCCATACCTCCTAATTCATAGCCATAGCCGGCAGGAAGGTTTTCTTTGGCCACTTCTGCGATGGCGGCCAGGGCTTGTCCAGAGGTATATCCGCTGGCAGGAGCTACCATCACTTTCATGGAGGTGTAGAGGTTGAAACGGCTGATGATGTCGGGACCGTAAATCTTCTTGATAGATACGAACTGGGTAATCGGAGCCATTTCACTGCCGTTGCGCACCTTGATGCGGGCCAGCGATTCCAGGTTCTTGGTGGCACTGGGGTCAGCTTGTATCATGACACGGTACATCTTACCGAAACTGTTGAAGTTGGAGGCATACAGACCGCCGAAATATCCCTGCATGGTGCTGAGAATATCGCTGGGGCTAAGACCGGCTTTCTTGCAGGCTGCCGCATCAATATCGAGCATGTATTGCGGGAAGTTCGGATTGAAACTGGTTTGTGCGGAGTTGATTTCCGGACGTTGCTGCAGGGCGGCCATATAGTTGTTCACCACATCGAAGAAGTGGTTGAGGTCGCCACCGGTTTTATCCTGCATATTAAGCTCGATGTCGCTGGAAGCTGAATAACCCGGAATCATCGGTGGAGCAAAGAATAGTACCTGGGCTTCTTTGATGACTTTCTTTGCACGCATATAGAGGGTGGCTACCACCATGTTGGAGTTCTGCAGGGTGCTGCGTTCTTCCCAGTTTTTCAGTTTGATGATGAGTGAACCGTAGGAAGGTCCTTGTCCGCCGATGAATGAGAAACCTGAAATTACGGTGCGTGATTCTACTGCAGGGTCGGCAGCCACTAGGCTGTCTACACGGTTCAAAATCTCCATAGAACGTTCTTGAGAAGTGCCAGGAGGCAGGGTTACCACACCCATGATGGTACCGGTGTCTTCGTTGGGCACCATACCGGTGGGGGTGGTATTCATGAAGAATACCAGCAGGGCGATAGAGCCGGCCACGATGCCTCCGGTCACCCACTTGCGCTGGATGAACCTCAGTACATGTTTCTTATATTTGACTAGGATGCGGTCATATGTATCATTGAATGTATTCTTGAAGCGATCGGTAGTCATACCGGCCACGGCCAAGATACTGATTACACTGAATACGATAGTCAGTATCGGGTGCTTTTCGAAACTGAACATACCCAGCACCATGCCGATGATGGCAATCGTAGTGAAAATCAGGGTGATGTTAGGACGCATGATTTTGCCTACGGATTGGATGTAGCGCTGCAGCATGATGCCGCGGGCTGCTTTACCGGCTTCTTTCATGCGTTCCTTCAGCGGAGCATGGCTGCCGTGGGGCTTCAGGAAGATGGCACACAGGGCAGGGCTCAGTGTCAAGGCGTTCAAAGCAGAGAAACCGATGGCGATGGCCATGGTCAGACCGAATTGGCGATAGAAAGTACCGGCTGTTCCGCCCATGAAGCTCACGGGCACGAATACAGACATCATTACCAAGGTGATGGATACGATGGCACCTCCCAGTTCGTGCATGGCATCAATGGAAGCCAGCTTAGGCGATTTGTATCCTTGATCGAGCTTGGCATGTACACCTTCCACCACCACAATGGCATCGTCCACTACGATGGCAATGGCTAGCACCATGGCCGACAGGGTGAGCAGGTTGATACTGAATCCGATGAGCTGTAGGGCAAAGAAAGTAGCAATCAAAGCCACCGGAATGGCAATGGAAGGAATTAAAGTGGAACGCATATCCTGCAGGAAGATATACACCACGATGAACACCAGGATGAAGGCTTCAATCAGTGTCTTTATTACCTCGTGGATAGAGGCGAAAAGGAAGTCGTTGGCACTTTGTGCAATATCTATTTTCATGCCGGCGGGCAGGGTCTCTGATGCTTTGGCCAATACTTTTTCCAAGTCCATGATGGTCTGGGTAGCGTTGGTTCCTGCCATCTGATATACAATACAGGTTACGGATTTATGACCGTTTACCGTATTGTTGAAGCTGTAGGACAGACGTCCTAATTCCATGGTTGCTACGTCTTTCAGGCGCAACAGTTGGCCATCGGGCAGGGCTTTTACCACGATGTTTTCAAATTCTTCTACCGTCTGCAAGCGTCCTTTGTAGCGGATGGTATACTGAAAATTCTGATTGCCTCGTTCACCAAACTGTCCCGGAGCAGCTTCGATGTTTTGCTCGGCCAATACGCCGGCTATGTCGCTGGGCACCAGTTTGTACTGAGCCATTACGTCGGGTTTCAGCCATATACGCATGGAGTAGTCCTGTCCCAGCACCATGGCATCGCCCACTCCGTTTACACGTTTCACTTCGGGCACCAGGTTGATGTTGGCATAGTTCTCCAGAAACTCAATGTTGTACTGGTCTTTTTCATCATAGATAGAGAAGATCATCAACATAGAAGTCTGGCGTTTCTGTGTGGTCACACCTACGCGGGTTACTTCGGCAGGCAGCAGACCTTGCGCCATGGAGACACGGTTCTGCACGTTTACGGCAGCCATGTCGGGGTCGGTTCCCTGCTTAAAGTAAATATCAATAGAAGCCGAACCGTTATTGGCGGCTGTAGAACTCATGTACATCATGTTTTCCACACCGTTGATCTGGTCTTCGAGCGGTGCGATGACCGAGTTCAGTACCGTTTGGGCGTTGGCACCCTGGTAAGTGGCGCGTACCGATACGGTAGGAGGTGCAATGTCCGGATATTGAGTCACCGGCAAGGTGGCCAAACCAATACATCCCAGAATGACCATCAAGATAGAGATCACCGTGGAGAGTACCGGACGGGTAATGAAAGTATCTAATTTCATGTTATTATAAAGATTAATGATGAATGTTTAGCTTTGCATGCAGAGAAGCATAGCTTTTATTTAAGTAAAGCATAGCTCAGCTCATAGCAAGGCTAAGGGGTGAAACGTTAATTAAATGCCGTTTGGAAATTACCCTCTTTTTGGTCTTTTAGGGCTTTCTGATATTCGGCTTCTTTCTCTGCTGTGGTGATGGGGGCAATGGTTTGTCCGTCTTTCAGGTTTTGCACACCTTCTATCACAATCTTTTCGCCTGCCTTCAAGCCTGCTGTAACGTAATAGAACTTACCGTCATCCAAGGTAAATACGTTGATTTCGGTATTCTTTACTGTATTGTCCGGCTGAAGCACAAAGACAAATTTCTTGTCTTGGATTTCTACAGTAGCTGATTGAGGAATCATAATGATGTTGTGCAGAGGGTTGTGGAATACCACGTTTCCTGTGCTTCCGCTTCGCAAAATGTTGTTGGGATTAGGGAAGAGGGCACGCATGGTAACAGAGCCTGTGCTTTGGTCTATCACTCCGCTGATAGTTTCTACACGACCGCTGTCGGGATACATGGTTCCGTCGATGAGTTGTAACTGTACATCGGGCATCTTGGCCAGAATTTCGCGGATGCTGCCGCCTTCGCGAATCTGATTCAGCAGTTCACGCTCGGTCATGGAGAAATAGGCATACATCTCAGAAATATCGGCTACGGTGGTCAGCGGCTTGGCTACTGATGGGCTTACCAGACTACCGATACGGTAGGGAATGGAGCCTACTACACCATCGCTGGGGCTGGTAACGCTGGTATAAGAAAGATTGTTGTTGGCATTGGTCAGTCCGGCCTCTGCTTGTGCCAGCTGTGCTTTAACCTGTGCTAGCTGATTCTCGGCCATCTGTAGGTCGTAGTTGCTGATGATGTTCTTTTTGTTCAGTTCACGCTTGTTGTTGACAGTCAATTCTTGCGTGGCTACTGCTGCTTTGGCGGTGGCTACTGCAGCTTTGGCAGAGTTGACTGCTGCCTGGTATTGTACGGGGTCAATCGAAAATAATACTTGACCTTTGCGAACTACAGAGCCTTCGTCTACATGGAGCTTGGTGATGAAACCGCTCACCATCGGGCGGATTTCCACATCTTGTTTACCTTTGATAGTGGCAGGATAACTGTTGGTCAGGTTAGCCGTGGTAGTGGCTACTGGAATCACTGCGAATTCGGGCGCTTTGCCTGTGCTTTGGTTGCTCTGTCCGCAACTGCTGAGCAGTGCGATACAGTACGACAATAAAACTAATCTACTCTTCATACTAAATATTTAAATCTCTATATTATTTTGCATTTATTCGGGTGTGTTTTGCTTTCGATTAGATGATAAGATAATAGGCGAAACTGAATCCGTTCATTCAGTTTTGCCTGCAAAATTATTCTTTTCCAATTATATAAGGTGTATACATGGAAGTTTTTTAACTATGTTTTATATATCATTACAGCTAAAAGAATGTTTTTTTGAATAAAAAGCCGAAAAGCTTATGCCTATTTACAAGATAACTTATATTTTTGCAACATGTTAGACAATGAATACCATAAGAAGAAAAATAGTTGGATGCAACGGTTGGCAAGTTTGGTTGTCATCGTGGCTCTTCTTTATTCTTGCGCCAGTATCGGCCGCTTGGAAGGGGGACCTTATGACGAGGAACCGCCCCACTTCGTGAAAGGTTCGCCCGCTCCGGGTTCCCTGCATAATACCAAGAAAAAGATTCGTATAGAATTTGATGAATTTATCAAGTTGGAAAAGCCGAACGAGAAAATTGTCATTTCGCCTCCTCAGGTGCAGCAGCCCGTTATCAAGGCCAGCAGCAAGGAGGTTCTTGTGACCTTGGAAGACAGCTTGAAACCGAATACTACGTATACCATCGACTTTGCAGATGCTATACGGGATAATAATGAAGACAATCCGCTGGAGGCCTTTACCTATACTTTTTCTACTGGGGCCGATTTGGATACCATGGCCATAGCCGGTACATTGCTGAATGCCGAAAATCTAGAGCCGATTAAAGGGATGCTGGTAGGTTTACATAGTAACCTGGCCGACTCGGCCTTTACCACCCTTCCGTTCGATAGAGTGGGTCGTACAGACAGTCGCGGACGTTTCTCTATTCGCGGTATCAAGCCCGGCCAATACCGTATTTATGCTTTGCAAGATGCCGATCAGAATTTTATGTTCTCTCAGCCGATGGAAGCTATCGCTTTTCAAGATTCTCTGATTATCCCTACCCTGGAGCAACGGTTGCGACAGGATACGCTATGGCAAGATTCTCTGACGATAGACACCATCGTAGAGCATAGCTATACGCATTTTCTTCCGGATAATGTGATGTTGCGAGCTTTTAAAGAAAAAGTCTATAATCAGCGCTTGGCACGCAGTGAACGTCCTAATCCGAAAGAGTTTACGCTGTATTTCACTGCACCGGCCGATTCGCTTCCCACACTGAAGGGACTGAATTTTGATGAAACGGATGCTTTTGTGATAGAACAGACCACAGGAAAGAATGATTCGTTGCATTACTGGATCAAGGATTCCTTGATATATCAGTTGGATACGCTCAGTTTCACCCTTTCTTATTTATATACAGATTCTTTAAAACGTTTGATGCCGCGTACGGATACGTTGAATCTGGTTTCAAAACTGCGTCCGAGATCAGAAAAAGAACTGGAAAAAGAACGCAAAGAACGAGAAAAGGAACTGGAGAAAAAACGTAAAAGAGGAGATGCCGATACGATACAGACTAAATTCTTGCCTTTGGATGTCTATGCACCCTCTGCTATGGATGTGTATGACTATCTCACGTTTACATTTAAAGAGCCATTGGCAGCTCTTGATACGGCATCTGTCCATCTTTCTCAGAAAGTTGATACTCTTTGGGAATCTCGGGAATTTACCCTGCAAAGAGATTCTTTAGATCATAAAGTCTATAACTTGTATCCGGTTCTAGATTGGGAATATGGAGCAACTTATGAGTTGGCTGTAGATTCTTTGGCATTCCGCGGATTGTATGGTATGTTTACTGATAAAGTCAAAAAGGAGTTCAAGATAAAAACGTCCGAGGAGTATGGCGCCATCTTCTTTAATATATCGGGAGCAGATTCTACCGCTTTTGTAGAATTGCTGGATGCGCAAGATAAAGTGCTTCGTACGGTACCTGTGGTAGACGGAAAAGCTGATTTCTATTTCTTGAATCCCGGTAAGTATGGCGCTCGTCTGATCAATGACAGAAATGGCAATGGTATCTGGGATACGGGTAATTATGCGGCTAAATGCCAGCCTGAAGAGGTATTCTATTATTGGCAGGTGCTGGAATTGAAAGCTAATTTTGAATTGACACAGAATTGGGACGTCAAGGAAAGGCTGCTGGATAGACAGAAACCTGATGAACTGAAGAAACAGAAGCCTGATGAAGAAAAGAAAAAAAGAAGAAATGAAAGAGAAAATAATCGGAACAACCGTAACGGTAGTTCAAACTCTGGTCGAGGATATAGCTATTAAGCAGAGAAGGTTGCTGGTGGCTATTTGGCTGGGACTATGTGCTTTTTTAGTGCCGGCACATGCCCAATGCCCTGCCGAAAACAAAGCTTTTCAATCGGGTGAACAGGTGGTGTATGACCTGTATTTTAACTGGAAGTTCATCTGGAAGAAAGTAGGAATGGCCAGCCTGACCACCTTCTCTACAGTATATCAAGATACTCCGGCATTTCGCTTTAATTTGCTTTCTACAGGGAGCAAGAAGACCGATTTCTTCTTTAAAATGCGAGATACGCTTACATGCTTTGTCAGTGAACGTCTGGAACCTTTGTATTTTAAGAAAGCTGCGGAAGAAGGAAAACGTTATACCGTAGACGAGGCTTGGTTCTCTTATAAAGACGGGGTGTCGTTTGTAAAGCAGAGGCGTACCTGGAGAGACGGGAGTATACAGGAAATGGAATATCAGGATTCTCGGTGTATATTTGATATGTTGAGTATTTTGGGGCAAGCCCGGTCGTATAACGCCGATAATTTCAAGGTAGGTGATAAAATTCATTTCCCGATGGCCACCGGACGCAGAGTAGAAGAACAAACGCTGATCTATCGTGGGAAGGAGAATATAGAAGCAAATAATGATACCATTTACCGCTGTTTGGTCTTTTCTTTTGTGGAATATAAAAAAGGAAAAGAAGAAGAAGTGATTACCTTCTTTGTGTCGGACGATGATAACCACTTGCCTATTCGTCTGGATATGTATTTGCACTTTGGCTCAGCCAAAGCATTCTTGAAAAATGTGAGGGGAAACCGTTATCCCTTGTCTTCTGTAGTAGAAGAAAAATAAAGAGTTTCATTTTTTCAGGGTTAGCCTAAGAAGCCTATAATTCCGTATATTTATGGTGCTTTTGTGTAAAATAGTTTATTCTTGGTGCTTTCTTACACAAATGTACCAATTTTGTTCATGATTTGGATTTTTTGAGAGGGTGTGTTTCGTGAAAGGTTGCTAATTTTGCTTTCAAATAAGTAGAATTTAAATTATTAAACAAATCCACTATTATGAAAACAATCCTCACTACATTAGGAGTATCTCTCCTTATTTTTGCAGGTTGCGCAGGTCAAAAACAGACTGAAACAAATTTCATTCAGGACAATATCGATAATGCAGTGGCTCAGCACACGTTGCAGACAGATATTATCGAGAAGTCTGGCAAGATTCTGAATCCCCGTACTATTAACAAGGACGGAAGCATTCATTACATACCTATTGATGACTGGTGCTCGGGCTTTTTCCCTGGTAATATATGGTATACTTACGAGTTGACCGGTGATAAGAAGTGGTTGCCGCTGGCAGAGAAATATACAGAAGCATTGGATTCTGTACAGTATCTGAAATGGCATCATGATGTGGGCTTCATGATAGGATGTAGCTATCTGAACGGTTATCGCTTCGCAGGTAAGGAAGCCTACAAGCCGGTAATAATTCAGGCTGCCAAGTCTCTTTCTACACGTTTCCGTCCGGGAGCAGGTGTTATTCAGTCTTGGGATGCCGATAAAGGATGGCAGGCACAGCGTGGCTGGAAATGTCCGGTTATCATCGATAATATGATGAATCTGGAATTGCTGTTCGAAGCATCCTTACTCTCTGGCGATTCGACCTATTATAAGGTAGCCGTGAAGCATGCTGACACGACTTTGAAGAATCACTTCCGCGAAGATAACAGTTGCTATCACGTAGTAGATTATGATCCTGAAACAGGCGAAGTGCGCAAGAAACAGACTGCACAAGGTTATGCCGATGAGTCATCTTGGGCACGCGGTCAGGCATGGGCTATTTATGGTTATACGATGTGTTACCGTTATACAAAGGACCAGAAATATCTGGACCATGCAGAGAAAGTATACAATTTCATCTTCAAGAACAAGAATCTGCCGGAAGATTTGATTCCGTACTGGGATTTCAATGCTCCTAATATCCCTAACGAACCGCGCGATGTATCGGCTGCTGCTTGTACGGCTTCTGCTCTCTACGAAATGAGTACATACTTGCCTAATAAGGGTTATAAGGAAACTGCTGACAAGATTTTGGAAGTGCTGGGTTCTCCGGCTTATCGTGCTGAAGTAGGTACCAACGGTAACTTCATTTTGATGCACTCAGTAGGTAGTATACCTCACGGTCAGGAAATCGATGTGCCTTTGAACTATGCTGATTACTATTTCTTGGAAGGTTTGAAACGTAAAAGAGACCTTGAAAAATGAAAAAAGAAATAAACTTATTATTAGGTGGCTTGGGACTGTTTGCCTTGCAGGGTTGCAAGGCACCGCAGCCGCAAGAGGCTAAATTACCGAATGTTATTTACGTATTTCCAGACCAGTTCCGTAATCAAGCTATGGAGTTTTGGGGACAGGAAGGGTTTCGTGAACACGTAAACTTTCGCAATGACCCGGTAAAGACACCTCGTCTGAACGAATTTGCCAGACAGTCTGTAGTATTGAGTGCAGCTCAGAGTAACTGCCCACTGAGCAGTCCGCACCGCGGTAGTTTGCTTACGGGAATGTATCCCAATAAGAGTGGAGTAGCTCTGAACTGTAATTCCACCCGTCCTATAAGTTCTTTGCGCGAGGATGTGGAATGTGTAAGTGATGTATTCAGCAAGGCTGGATACGACTGTGCTTACTTTGGAAAACTGCACGTGGATTTTCCTACGCCAAACGATCCGGAACATCCTGGCGAATATGTAGAGACCCAACGTCCTGTATGGGATGCTTACACACCGAAAGAACGTCGTCATGGCTTTAACTATTGGTATTCTTACGGCACTTTTGATGAACATAAGAATCCGCACTATTGGGATACTGAGGGTAAGCGTCATGAGCCGAAGGAATGGTCTCCGCTGCATGAAGCCAAGAAGGTTATCTCTTACCTGAAGAACGAAGGCAATGTGCGGGATACCAGCAAGCCTTTCTTTATTATGGTAGGTATGAATCCGCCTCATAGCCCGTACCGTTCTCTGGACGATTGTATGGAAGAGGATTATAACCTGTATAAAGATCAGTCGTTGGACAGCCTGTTGGTTCGTCCAAATGCAGATGCCAAGATGGCTAAGGCTCAATCTACTCCTTACTACTTTGCATCAGTTACAGGTGTAGACCGTGCTTTCGGTCAGATTCTGGATGCATTGAAAGAGTTGGGTATGGATGAAAACACGATTGTAGTATTCTCATCCGACCACGGCGAAACCATGTGTAGCCAACGCACCAATGACCCCAAGAACTCTCCGTTTAGCGAGTCTATGAGTGTGCCGTTCTTGGTACGTTATCCGGGTAAGATTGAGCCGCGTGTAGACGATTTGATGTTGTCTTCTCCTGATATTATGCCTACTCTGTTAGGGTTGGCCGGCTTGTCGGAATCTATTCCGGCTACAGTGCAGGGACGTAATTTTGCTCCTTTGTTCTATGATGCCGATGCTCAGGTAGTTCGTCCTACAGGTGCCCTTTATATTCAGAATATGGATGGCGAGAAGAATGCAGATGGCTTGGTACAGACTTATTTCCCTGCATCCCGTGGCTTTAAATCGGCTAAATATACTTTAGCTCTGTATATCGACCGTAAGGAACATAAACTGGTAAAGAGTTTGCTGTTTGACGATGAAAAAGACCCGTATCAGTTGAATAATCTGTCTTTGAAAGAGCATCCTGAGGTTGTAAAGGAATTGTGTGCCGAGATGGCAAAGGTGCTGAAAGATATTGATGACCCTTGGTACAAGGAACGCATTTTGTCGGATATGATACCCTATTGATAGAAAGTGATTCATCGCATTCCGCACGGTAATGTGCGGCTGCGATGCAAGTATAAGCAAAGCCCTGAGCAGACACCTGCAATATACGTCGCAGGTATCTGCTCAGGGCTTTGCTTATACTTGAAAATAAAACGGGAATCTGTCAGTTCTGTCAGACTCCCGTTGCTGTATTCTCGGTAGCTGTTTGGCTGTTTGTCCAGCTTGGATTATTTGGCGCAGATGTGTTTATTTATTCAACTTCCAACTGCTGCCTTCCTTGCCGTCTTTCACTTCAAAGCCTAGCGCGGCAAGTTCGTTACGGATTTTGTCGCTGGTAGCCCAGTCCTTGTTGGCTTTAGCCTTGGCGCGTTCTTCCAGCAGCATATCTACCACCTTGCCAAAGGCAGCCTCACGTTCGGCATTCGAGCCGCTTTCGCCTTTTTTCAGTCCTAGAATATCGAAGCAGAAGAGCTGGAAAGTTTCTTTCAGTTCCTCTAAGTCGGATACGCTGATACTGTCGTTGCCAGCCAGGATATTGTTAATCATCTTGGCACCATCGAAGAGGTGGGCAATGACGATGGGTGTATTCAAGTCGTCGTCCATGGCTTCGTAGCACTTGGTGCGCAGATTCTTTACGTCTACCGATGAACTGGCAGACGGCGTGATTTTTTCCAATCCCTTGATGGCATCCATCAGACGAGTCAGTCCTTTTTCTGCGGCCTGCAAGGCTTCGTTGCTAAAGTCTACTGTGCTGCGGTAGTGTGCTTGCAGTATAAAGAAACGGATAGTCATCGGGCTGTAGGCCTGTGTCAGCTTTTCGTGTGAGCCTTCGAAGAACTGATTCAGCGTGATAAAGTTGCCCAAGCTTTTACCCATCTTCTGTCCGTTGATGGTAATCATATTATTGTGCATCCAATAGCGTACCATATCGTCGCCTTGGCTGGCTACCGATTGCGCAATTTCGCATTCATGGTGTGGGAATACCAAGTCCATACCTCCCCCGTGAATGTCGAAATGTGTACCCAGGTACTTTCTGCCCATGGCAGTACATTCGCAGTGCCAACCGGGGAAACCGTCGCTCCACGGTGAAGGCCAGCGCATGATGTGTTCAGGTTGAGCTTTCTTCCACAGGGCAAAGTCGGCCGGATTACGCTTCTCATCTTGTCCGTCCAGTTCACGGGTGGTGTTCAGCACATCTTCCAGATTACGTCCCGACAACTTGCCATAGTGATGGTCTTGATTATATTTAGCTACATCGAAGTATACAGAACCTTCACTTACATACGCATATCCATTGTTCAGGATTTCCTGTACCAATTGTTCTTGCTCTATGATATGGCCGCTGGCATGCGGTTCAATGCTAGGTGGAAGTACATTCAGGGCTTCCATGGCTGTGTGGTAACGGTTGGTATAGTATTGAGCTACTTCCATCGGTTCCAGTTGTTCTAGCCGTGCTTTTTTGGCAATCTTGTCTTCACCTTCATCGGCATCGTGTTCCAAATGGCCTACATCAGTAATGTTTCGTACATACCGTACTTTATAGCCCAGATGTTGCAGATAACGGAATACCAAGTCGAACGTAATCGCTGGACGAGCGTGGCCCAAGTGTGGGTCGCCATAAACGGTAGGGCCGCAGACATACATACCCACATGTGGGGCATGAAGCGGTTCAAACCGTTCTTTTCTTCTATTTAGAGTGTTGTAAATAAGCAGTTGATGTTCCATAACAATCTGTTTTTAAATCATTTTAAAGCACAAAGTTACAATAAATCTTTGAATCTTTAGAAGTTAGAACAATTTTTCTATAGCTGCGGCTACTCCATCTTCGTCATTGGATAGAGTGATGTAGTCAGCAACTTTTTTTACCGGTTCCTGTGCGTTAGCCATAGCTACTCCCATACCGGCAAACTCTATCATGCTCAAGTCGTTGTAGCCATCGCCTATTGCTACCATTTCCTCGCGTGTCATCCCTAGTTTCTCCAGTAATACGGCAAGTGAACGTGCTTTATCGATTCCTAAGGGTACGAGTTCCAGGAAGTAAGGCTCGGAGCGATACACACTGATTTGTTGTTGTAATTTCAGGCTTAATTCAGCTTCCGTTTTCATCAATTGCTCAGGATGTCCCACAATGAGGCATTTGGGGATGGGTAGGGGGGCAGCTTTTAAGAAGTTGTCTACCTTGCGTATTTTCATTTTATTTAGAAAAGCTTCTTTCAGCACATATTCATCTTCGGGATGTTCGGTAAGGATATATTCATTGTCATACGTTAAGATAGCTTGTTTATGATGAGTAGCCGTCTTATACAAATCGGGTAGTACTTCATCGGGCAATAGATTTTTGTAAAGCATTTCTCCGGTGCTCCAATCAATGATTTCTCCTCCATTATAGGAAAGTATGCATCCCCCATATTTTTTCATTTCCAATTGATTGGCTAAGGGGGCAATCCCATAGGTTGGTCTGCCGGAAGCCAGCACTAAGCGTACTCCTTTTTGTTGCAAATGTATCAGTGCATCCAGATTTTTTTTCGAAATTTCTTTTTGGGAATTTGTGAGTGTTCCGTCCAAATCGAGGACAAGCAGGCGATAGGTCTGTTTCATATTATTTATTAGGCTTTATCAAGTTTGCATATAGAATCTGTGTGCAAAGATAAGGCTATACGCTAGAATATGAAAGTTTTCCAAGTTGTTTCACTCCCTTTTATTGAATGCCATTGTTAAAATCAGTCTTCAAAAGCCTGTAGGTTAGGTAAAATTCTGCTGTAGCTTATTTGATAGAAGTCTGTTGGTTGTGCATGGAGAACCTATAGGTTTTGTTTTTCTTTGTTTTCAGATTCAATATACAGGTATATGTCTTTTGTGCCCGCTTCTATAAGGAGGCTGAAAAAACGAGTAGCCATTCCTTATAGAAGTGGGTGTAGAATTATAGTTGTTTTAGAATTTTCTGAAGAGGCTTTTGAATCAGTTTTTCCATGACTTCATAGCCTGCATGGGTAGGATGTACTCCATCTTTTGTGTAGGAAGTATTTAAAGCTTTTTCTTTACCGCTTACCATGGCTGAATAATAATCTACGAATGGTATGTTATGTGTGGCTGCATATTCTTTTAGTCGGGTGTTCAGATGCTCTATTTTTTTAGGAGCATCCTTGATTTCAGGGTTCCAGCTGAAGCTGGCAGCAGGCAGCGTAGTGGTGAGTATCACTTGTATATGGTTTATACGAGCCAGTTCTACCATTGATACGATATTGCCAAAGGTGTAGTCTTCTACATAGGGGCCGGTGTTTTCTGCAACGTCGTTGGTTGCAGCGTTGATGACTACTACTGCGGGTTTAAGGTTGATTACATCTTCTCGGAATCGAACTAGAAATTCCACAGCATGGCCATGTAGATTAAAATGTTCTTCATGAAAGTTGTTATTTATAGGTTTTATGTATCAGTTCATTTATACAGTAGACTTTTTATAGGGCAAATATACGAGATTTCTTACTTTTTTGTATGCAAATTCTGCTATTGGTAGCAATTATTGTTTTTTTCTTATTTTTGCAGCATATTATATTTGCGGTATGAAAGTTGATACAAAGGTCTTATTAGGAATGAGCGGAGGAACAGATAGTTCGGTGGCAGCTATGCGATTGCAAGAGGCAGGCTATACGGTGATAGGAGTAACCTTTCGGTTTTATGAACCGGCAGGTACAGACTATCTGCATGATGCAAGAGCATTGGCAGCCAGCTTAGGAATAGAACACATCACTTGCGATGTACGTGAGGAGTTTCGCAGCCGTATCATCCGTTATTTCATAGGAGAATATATGCAGGCGCATACACCCGTTCCCTGTACGTTGTGTAATAATGAACTGAAATGGCCTTTGTTGGCCAAGATTGCCGATGAGCGGGGAATTTTTCATATTGCTACCGGACATTATGTGCGGACGAGGATAAAAGATGGGTGTTGTTACATCGTACCTGCTGCAGACAGAGACAAAGACCAGAGCTTCTTTTTATGGGGATTGCCGCAGGATATATTGCAGCGGGCGTTGTTCCCAATGGGCGATTTGACCAAGGCAGAGGCACGTGTCTATGCCGCAACTCGCGGTTTTCAACAGGTAGCTGTCAAGAAAGATAGTATCGGAGTCTGTTTTTGTCCGATGGATTACCGTACTTTTCTGCGTAAAGAGGTTCCTTCGGCCGATTTGCCGGGCAGAGGCCGTTTTCTGGATGAAGAAGGGCATTTTCTGGGTTGGCACGAGGGCTATCCTTTTTATACTATTGGTCAGCGTAGAGGATTGGGACTTCAGTTGAACAGGGCTGTATTTGTGAAAGAAATACATGCAGAGCATAATGAAGTGATTTTAGCGCCTTTGTCTTCTCTTTACAAGACCCAGATGTATTTAAAGAATTGGAATCTGGTGGAAGAATCGCAGGTGTTGTGCGGGCAGTCTCTTATTGTAAAAATCCGCTATCGCAAGCAAGCCAACCGATGCACAGTCAGCTTACAGGATAGCGGATTATTGAAAGTTTCTTTACTGGAACCTCTGGAGTCCATTGCCCCCGGCCAGGCAGCTGCCTTCTATGATGAAGAAGGGGTGCTGCTTGGAGGCGGAATTATTGTTTAATTCAAAAGTAGGTTCAGAGGGAAGGTTTTTTCTACCAAATCATTGAGATAAACTTCCAGATTGGTATAGGAAGGACTCAATGAATATTGGGTATTGTCCGTATCACTTTGAGGATTCAGGCCATGTGCAGTTTCCCACTCATCAGGCATGCCATCTTTATCGGAATCTGTCAGGTTTGAAGTGGCTTCTTTATAAGGCGACCATTGCTCCGGAGTATCTGTTTGGCTGTCAATCAGACCGTTGTATCCCCCGTTGGAAGCTGTGGTGGAAAAGGTGGTATTTTTTACATCATCGGCAATGCGCAAGTCAATCTTATCTCGTTTGGGCACAGCATATCCCTGCTCTTTGTCCCAAGCACAAATCCAGCTACCTGCGTAAGTCACTACAGTTTCATAAGCGTTTTGTGCGGTTTCCAGGAATTGATAGTCTGGTGAAATATTGAAACGGCTATTAACAAGTATCTCATCTTTTGTTTTAGATTCATCTTTCAATTCAAAAGCATTGGTATTATCTTTATTGGCGTCTTGAACTGCCTTCACTTGTTTTTCCGAAAGTTCTTTACAGGCTCCGTCCATGATGTTTCCACTTAAATAGAACATTCCGGTAATTCCCTTGGCCTGTTTGTTGGTTCCGTCATCAGGATAGGCCTGGAAAAAGCGTATGGTAGTTCCCTGTTTTGCAGTGGCCGGTCCTGGCTTGTAATAGTTGTTCAGCAAGTTGTACGAGCCCCCTTCACCGGCATAAACCCCATTGTTGGTCCAGTTGTAGATTACATTATTGCATAAATCCACTTTTTCCATATCGGCCCGGTTGCTGTAACGGCTTCCGCAGAGCCGCGGAGTGCGGTTACTGTGATGAGCCAGCAGATTGTGGTGGAAGGTGGCAGGAGAGCCTCCCCAGATTCCTCCATAGCCATGATTACCTTTTTCATGAACCGAATGCCAAAGACTCTCGCTGATTACACACCATTGCATGGTAAAGTTGGTATTTCCATAGAAAGAAGCACATTCATCGGTACTCCAGCTTATGGAGCAATGATCTATCAGGATGTTTCTTTTACCGGGATAGTTGCTTTGGTAGCCATTCATGGCATCATCTTCGGTTTGTGCTTCGTCTCCCATTCGGCAGCGCAGGAATCGGATGATTACATTATTGGCGTTGATTCTCAGCGTATAGTCTTTCAAGCAGATACCTGCCCCAGGTGCCGTTTGTCCGGCTATGGTGATGTCATCATTCTTAATGACCAATTGTTTGTTCAGTTTGATTACACCGCCTACAGCAAAGACTACTGTACGTTTGCCCGACTGCTCAATGGCATAACGCAAGGTACCAGGATTACCGTTGTCTTCCAGGCTGGTAACGATATACACTTTCCCTCCAGCGCCGCCTGTGGTATATTTTCCGGCACCTTCTGCTCCGGGGAATGCAGCGATGGTAGAACGGTCGGGGGTAGGATAGACATCCGGTTGGTCTGCTTCAGGATTAGATTCTTCTCCGGATGGATTATCTCCTTGTTCTGTAGAAGGTGTATCAGGTAACTCTTTTGTCTCATCGTCTGAGCATCCTATAGCTGTAAAGCTTAGAAATGTAGCTAAGACTCCTATTGGTAAGATGTTTTTATAGTTCATAATTAGGTGTGTTTTGATTAATGATTGGTAGGAAAGAGATGCTCTACCAGGCTGTTTAAATATACCTCCAAATTGGTGTATGATTGATTTAGACTATATTTGCTGCCATCACTTGGATTATTAGGATCTAGTCCATTGGCTTTCTCCCATTCATCAGGCATTCCGTCCTTGTCAGTATCCGTAGGAGCGGCTTTTGATTGGTAAACCGGCCATCCGCCTACATCGGCGGGGCGGTCTATCATGCCATTTGTGCTGCCATGAGAACCTTCATACGTGTAATTTCCTTTGCGAGTTTCTTCTACAATGCGGGCATCTATCGCATCTCTTTTCAGTGATGCACCTGCATACTCCAGTACAGACTTGTAAGCTTTTCGTGCAGGTTGTAAACTGGAGTGTTCTGCTATGTTAAATGGTTTCTCAGACAACAACTCACTGACAGGTGCAAAATCTTTTTTGACTACCAAGCCAAATGTATTGTCACGTTGAAGTTTGTAGAGATCAGCCCTTTGTTTGTCGTTCAGTTTAGCGCAAGTTGGATCTATATAATTGTCGCTGAAATGGAATACTCCGTGAGTTCCTGCTTTATTTTCATGTTTACCATCATCAGCATAAGCTGTGAATAATCTTTTATAGGAACTTTTAGTGGCAGTGTAAGGACCCGGTTTAAAGTAGTTGGCTATAAAGTTGTACGAGCCTCCTTCGCCGGCATAAGCGCCATCGCTTCCATAGTTATAGATTACATTATTAAACAGTTCCACTTTTTCGTTTTCCGGCTTACCGGTATACCTGCTTCCGCAGAGCCGTGGTGTACGGTTTGTGTGGTGAGCCAATAGGTTGTGGTGGAAAGTTGCCGGTTGTCCACCCCATAATCCGCCATATCCGTGGGCCCCTTTTTCGTGGATAGAATTAGCCAAACTTTCGCTGATGATACACCATTGCATGGTGAAGTTGCTGTTATCATAGAAAGAGGCACATTCGTCGGTGCTCCAGCTCATAGAGCAGTGGTCGATGATAATGTTTCGGTGGTGTTTGAATCCGTTCATGGCATCATCTCCTTTTTTCTGGATGTCGTCTCCCATACGCGAGCGGATAAACCGGATAATGACATTGTCTGCTGATACGCCCAATGTATAGTTTTTTAGACAGATTCCATCGCCTGGAGCCGTTTGTCCGGCAATGGTCAAGTCTCCGTTGTTGATTTTCAATGATTCCTGCAATTCAATGATACCACTGACTGCAAAGACGATGGTACGTGGTCCTTTTTGGCGGATGGCCCAGCGCAGAGTTCCTTTAGAGCCGTCATCAGCCAAGGAGGTTACTACATATACGGCTCCTCCGGCTCCTCCGGTGGTATATTTACCGGCCCCGTCAGCTCCTGGAAAAGCTGGTATTTCAGCGCGGTTGGGTGTAGGGTATTCAGTTTGTGCAAAGGATACTTGATGAAATGAAAGCGCAACTATGATTCCCGCAATTAAATTTTTCATAATTCTCTATTTTTAGTGTGATTATTTACTTAGACTGCCGAATCGGTTTACGGCTTTTACTTCAAAGGTAGCATTTTCTTCTTCAACAGCAAATGTAGTCTGCGTTGTTTTTCCTAGATAATTACCGTTTTTGAAGATGAGGTAGCATACTGCTTCTTTGTTGTCTTCCCAGTGCAATGTTCCCTTATCCAGAGTTACTTTAGGGCTGGCTAGTTTCTTGTAAAATTGTTGAGGGTCCCATCCGTCATTGGCTTTGATGATTTGCTCGTAGTTCATCAAATCTGCTTTTTCTTTGGAGAGAACCACTTCTCCTGTATACGGCACGTTGTATTCTTGTTTGCCAGATTCACTATAGTTGGCAGATACATCATAGGTTGTACGTCGTTTGCTTGTATCTACTTCCCATCCGTTTGCTGTTGTGTTATATTCGGCATAGAGTTTAGGAAGCGCACTCATGGTGTACCATCCTTCTTCATGGACAGGCAGCAGGCAAAGTGTGTTGATGAATACTGTTATGGGACTTTGTTGCCATGCACGTCCAAAGTAGATACTGCCGGCTGCAGCCTTGTTGTTTCCGCGGATGCTGCAGTCGCGGAATACGTATCCCCATTGGGTGCCAGGCATATGAGAACCAGCTGTAATGAAATTCTGCTGACCTACATTATAGAGTGTACTGCGTTCCACCAGTAAGTTTCCGCCACCGAATACATAGTCTGTGCCTCCTTCAATCCAGCAGTTGTCGGCATAATTACGCATATTGATGTTTTCAGACGAACCAGACGTATAGTTGCGTGTCCACCAGGTATCCTGAAAACCACGGAATTTACAGTGATAGAATGCGATACGGTCTGCCCGGGTATGTACTGCCTCGGCTTGTGGCCCCATCTGTTCATCTACGCCCCATTTGTTCTCAAAAGAAATATCTTCGGCATAGAAATCCTTGGCCGTAATTAAGGTTGCTCCATCGCGTCCTTCCGGAATATTATTGATGTTAGAGGGGTTGCGGCTGGAGTAGTCCCATGCATCGGGATATTGGGCAGACGGTGCGCTGATGCGGCAAGTTTTATAGGTGATGATGGTCTGATTCCAGTCTTGTCCTACCAGATGCACATAGGGCTTATTGATATCTACCAGTTCTTCATATGTACCATTGGCCACAAAAATAATGTAAGGCGCTTTATTATTAGATGGTACGTCGCGAATTGCATCTTGAATGCGGGTATAATCTCCTTTGCCACGGGCATCTACTACTTTCACTTCTTGCTTCTGGAACTGTATGAAGAAAGACAGCTGTATACCCTTAAAACTTTCAAGTGTAGAACGGTCGTAGAGGGCTCCTTGTGGAATGTCTATCATAACTTGGTTGGCTAGTGGCTCAGCTACATGGATATATACTGTGCTTCCATTAATAATGATGCGTGTCTCTTTTCCATTGATGGTAATGGCCGAGTTTTCGCTTTGTTGTACTTTCTTGTTGAAATTCAGTACGATGGTGTCGTTATTGAAAATATAGTTTCCTGCATTGGGAGTGTAGGATACCAGTGTCAGCGCACTGGTATCTACGGTTTCGTCATCGTTACAAGCTGACAGCATGGGGACCAGCATCAGCAGATAGAGAAAATGATAAAGTAAGAATAAATATTTTGATTTCATGATTTTGATTGATTAAATGCCTGGTTATTTGTTCCAACGTAAGTCTCCGTATCCTTTTAATTCGGCCACCCCTACTGTAAAGTTGCCTTCAGCAGCTTGTGGGAAGATGGCTGCTGCGTCATATGCTGTTTTGGTGGCCCAGGTTACTCCATAGCAATCTGAAGATGTAAATACTTTGTCATAGCTGTTGAACGTTGCATTGGTTGAAGTATTTACGCTTACTATCAGACTGTTGGAAATAGATACCGGATTCGTATTGCTGCTGGAGCGAATCATAGCCTGAGGAGAATTATACAATGTGCTTTGCGTAATGGTTATATCGCAGGAATTGTCATTTTGTTCCAGGCGGATGATATTTCCGGTACATCCATTAATAGTGGAATTAGACAGATGAATCTTATGTACCACAAATCCTACATTGTTTTGTACGCCTATCACATTATAGTTTCCAATATTGTTGATGTAGCAATCTTGTATGGTGATTTGCTGGCAAGAACCTCCGTTTGAACCGCCATCTCTGGCCACAAACAGCGATGCGGCATCATAAATCCTGCAAGAGCGGAAATTCAGTTCCTGAATACGGGCTGCATGGGCTTGGCGGATGATATAATTGCTGTTGCTGCCATTTGATTTAATGGCTACATTGAAGAAATCAATCTTCTCCATGTCTCCCATGAAGGTCAGTTTTCGGAATCCGATGACGGGCTTTTCGTTTTCAGCATAGAGAGTTCCGTCTTCACCTCCCCAAATGGCTAGTGCTGTAACAGCAGCCGGTATGGCATAGGTGTAGTTAGAGTTATTGCTCATGTCATAGTTGCCATTTTTCTGCAAGACGAGGGCTACTTTGCCGCTTACGTTTGGATTGCTCCAGATAGCGTTCCAGGTATCGATGCTTGGGCTCTCTTCGAGATAAATCTTTTGATAGCCTTCCAGAGGGTCTGCCTGGGTTTGGAAATACTGTTCATTGCTGATTAATGTCCCTTGTGCGTTATAGAGGGCAAAAACATAGCGTGTGTTTCCTTTCAGGTTTTGCAGTGTCAGTTTTCCGCTGGTTTGCTCTTCACTGGTAAGCGCTTTGATTTCAGGTTCGCTACCTTCTGCGGTACATGCGTACGACACAGCGGCAGCGTCGGGCTCCCAAGTAAAGCTAGCCTCGTTGATAGCAGCAGAAATGGTTACATCAATTAAGGCTTTCAGGGTAGTGACGGTCTGTTCACCTCGTAGAATATCATCTGTATATGTGCGGAATGTGTATTGGGTTTCACCTTCCAAGTTCTTGATTTCTGTACCACTGGGCTGTAACTCTCCCTTCCATAGAAGTTCTTCACCGTTGGTTGCCTGATAGGTGAGTCGGTTTATGGCAACAGATTGTTCTTCCCAGCAGACTGTTACAGATCGGCCGCGGATATCGCTTTCGGCAATGTGTATGATTTGTTCTGTTGTGGTAGAGATAGCTCCGCGTAGAGTGCTTTCATTATACAGTCTGAAAGCATAGCTTTCTCCTAAAGAAAGCTTATCTATCGTAACCTTCTGGCTATTGATTTCCTCTTCTGTAAGGAGGTGCTCTGCCGGTGTGCCCTCTTGCGCATTTCCGGTAGAGATATAAGTCAGGCGGGTAACCGCTTCTCCATTGGAGTTCCAATGCAAGGTCACTCTGCCTCCCAAGACTTCTGTCAGTTGCAGAATCTGCTCGGTAGTAGCTTCGGCAGTACCGCGAAGGTCGTCTTCATTGTAGAGATAGAACACATATTTCTTACCAGGCAACAAGCCAGAGATTGTGGCAGACTGTGCGCTGATTTCATCCCCCGACAAAGTATAAACGGCTTCTTCCGTGTGCACTTCTTCACCAGCTGTTACTTCCCATTCATATTTCAGGTGAGTGACAGGAAGCCCTGCATCATTCCAATGCAGACATACACTTTCTGCCGAGACATCTTCCAGACTCATTTCCTTTTGCAGAATATCTTCAGAGGTAGTGGTAAACGGTTCTTCCAGACAGGCCCATTGAGACTGCAGGTTGTTGCCAAAAGATTTTACACGTAAATAGTAGGTGGTCTCTTTAGTAAGTCCGGTCAGCAATACCGGAATAGAGGTAATAGACTTGTCTGAACCATAGACGATGCTATTGGCTCCAGTTCCCATTTCCTGTTGGTCGGTAAAAGCTTCTGTACTGACCTCTATGAGATAATATTCCACCGGAGAAGTGGCAGACCAAGTAACCGATGCTGTTTGGGCTGCTATTTTATCTTCGGCCACTTCTATATTGTACACCCGGAAAAGGGCGGCTTTATCTTTATTGATTTCCCAGTCATTCTCTTCGCTACATGCACTCCAAGTACCAGCCAGAAGCAACAAGCAACTTAGTATATGTAAAGTATGCGTAATTTTCATAAGGTATTTTGCTTTGAATAACGTAATGTAAAAAGTATCAGTTGGCATAGCCATACGAGTTGGTTAAATGCCCGTTAGAAGTAGATAGGGTGGTAGAAGCTATGGGTAATAGATACCGGTTCTTGACAGCTACCGCTTCTGCACTTCCACTTTGGCTGCTTCCTACCAGTCCGGAGGAGATAGAAGGCAAGTTGGTCTCACTCTGCACTTTATTAGTGGTAGTACGCTCATTTCCCCAGCTGCTGGCCGAGGCATCGTAATCTTTCGAAGACTTATCTGCCGGAATTCCTTTATAGGTGATGCTGCTCATATCAATTTGTGTACGATCTTCATCCAAATAGTTGAAATAGATAGTACGCTGGTAGCTGCTGTTCATTTGCTCCAGATAATCTCGTTTGAACTGCAGGATTTTTTCCACCAATAAGTTCCAGCGAATCAGGTCGTATTTCCGGAATCCTTCACCTGCTAATTCCCAAGCATTTTCATCTACAATGGCCTGGAAAAACAGCTCTTTGTCGGCAGAAATATTATCCAGATAGTTGCTTTCATTTTCAGGCTGCAGGAAAGCCCGGTTATGTACTTTGCTTAATGCTTCTTTGGCAGTTATGCCTGCACTATAGGGATGAGTACCTTCAGGACCCGATAATTCATTCATTACTTCTGCATACATGAGAAGCACTTGTGAATAACGCATACGGATACAGTTGATACCCGACATCCATTTGGTGTCGCCTAAGGTACCGGCAGCCAGGCTGATATTTTCATCAGACATTTTGCGGATGTCCCATTTGCCCACATAAATCCCGAAAGGATTGTTTCCCAGTAGTTTTTCCAGGGTCTTATTGTTGTCGTTGCGTATATCAAAGTTGGCACAAGTCACATCGCGGCGCAAGTCATTGTCATGAAATGACCACAAATACGGAGCCGTAAGCTTTTGTTTTCCACTCGAATTATGTCCGTATAGCGAAGTCTGTCCGTTGCATCTCACACCGATGGAATAACCCAATTCACTGCTGGTCTCTATACCCATTGGAATTTCAAATAGATTTTCCCGATAGGTCTGGTCTAGCACCCGCTGGTTTACCAGGTACCACTGATTTTCAAAAGAAGGATTCAATTGGTGCCTTTGTGAGGTAATTACGGCAGAGAGATGAGATAAAGCACATTCATACATTTTCTTGCGTGTCGTTTCATCGCAGCGTTGTGTAGGATAAACCGCATCGCTGTAGCTGGCTGTTTCATAACCTTGTTTGGCACTTTCACGAATCATCCAGCCGGCTCGCGTCAAAGCGATGTTGGCAGAGAGTGCATGTGCATATCCTTTATTCATGCGTTCGGTGGTATACTCGGCTATCTCACCGGCCCAGGGTAATAACTGGATGGCTTCTTCCAAATCACTTAGCAGCCTATCCATGAGCACATCTCTGTCGGTTTTTCCGATAAATACGTTTCCCAGATGGATGTCTGAGGGATCCATTTTCATAGGAACATCTCCGAAATTGCGAATCAAGTCAAAGTAAATCATGGCACGTATAGCCAAAGCTTCTCCTTTATAGCGCAGCATGGCTGTCTGCTCACTGCCGGCAGTTTGAATTAACGAACTGCTTTCTATTCCCGCGATGATGAGATTGGCCTTTTCTATGATACCATACATACCATCCCACACCTTTGCCAGAGTGGCCCAAGCCGGACTGGCATTATAGTTCATGTTTCCGCGTTCACGGCTGGTATTGTAGGCATCATTACCCAATCCATCGATTAATTCGCAGTCGCTGTTGGTGCTCCACACAATGGGCAATTGTAGAGAATAAGTTTCGTCTTTACCCATTTCTCCATATAGGCTGTTTACAGCCAATCCCGTATAGGCTACCGATTCAAAGGTATCTGTGTAGGGAACTTTGGAAGAAGTGGTTTGATCCAGAAAGTCTGAACAGGCTGTCAGTACGCATAAACTTAAGCACAACCCTATATTTTTGAATTTTACAGTTTTCATTATCATTTCAGATTAGAAAGTTACATTAATACCGGCTAAGAACAGACGGCTTTTAGGATAAGCAGCATAATCTACACCCGGTGTCATAAGATTGCGTTTGCTGCTGGTATCTACCTCAGGATCCGCACCTGAATAATTGGTAATAACAAACAGATTATATCCGGTAAAATATACCCGGACATTTTCCAGCAGACATTTCTTTATCCATGCCTTTGGAAGTGTATACCCTATGGTCAAGTTGTTCAATCTTAAGAAAGAGGCATCTTCTACGGCATAATCAGTCAGTTGCATGGTAGTAGCGGTAGCCGGATTGTAGATAGAGGCCTGGCTGTTCATTTGGTTCAAACGTCTGATGACAGCATTTTCTCCGCCATAAGTACTCAATAAGGTGTTCCAACTGTCGGGTTTCACCAAGTTGAGGCCAGTTTCGGGGTCAATCAACGCATATCGTTTAGACAGCGTAAAATCATCATTCAGGCTATATCCCGAAGAAGAATTTGCATAGAAGGCACTCATCAGTTTGGTACCATTGATTAATTTATTACCCAATGAATAATTGAAGAATACATTAAAGTCTACATTGCCTATGTGACCGTCAAATCCAAAGCCTCCGGTAGTGTTGGCTATGGTATTCCCCAAGCGTTGCTTGATGGGGTTCCCGTTTTCGTCGCATTGTAACTTAAGTCCTCCGGGATAATAGTTTCCTCCGGTAATGGTGGGGCTGTTATCGCTGACACCATCTTTAAGCACCCAGCTAGTACCATTTAAGATCAATTCTCCATCCGGATTGCTTACCGGGTCATAGGCTGTAAAAAAGCCGTTGGTCTTGTAGCCCCAGATCTCACCGAGTCGGCCTCCTTCTTCTATTCTGAAGTCTTCATAGAGAGCGAGGTTGCTGCCTGCCCAGTTACTGTTTTGCCAGCTTCCTTGTTGGTTGAGTTTATCTATTTTGTTACGGTTGTATGCAATATTGAAATTGAAGTTCAAGCTAAATTTGCGGGTATCAAACAATACGGCTTTCAGCATGAATTCTACACCCTTATTCGAGGTCTGTCCAAAATTCTGATATTGATAATTATATCCGGCAATGGAGGGGATTTCTGTTCGCATGAGCAAATCCTTGGTAGTATTCCAATAGAAGTCCAGTGAACCGGAAATGCGGTTTCCTAAAAAGCCGTAGTCAATACCTAAATTACGGGTAATGGTGGTTTCCCACTTCAAATCCGGGTTGTAAAGCGACTGTTCTGGCTTAAACATCGGGCTACTGGTTTCACCGAAGAATGGAGAGCGGTCTGTATTGCCAGACAATGCATAAGTCAATTCTGTCAGTCCGGAACTGATACGGTTGTTGCCTGCCGTACCCATGCTTAAGCGCAATTTTAAGTTAGACATCCAGAGATGTGTGCCTGTCATGAAAGGTTCGTCGGAAATTCTCCAGGCAAAGGCAGCTGAAGGGAAGAACCCCCATTGGTTACCTTTGGCAAATTTGCTGGAACCATCGGCTCGGGCCGTTACGGTGAACAGATACTTATCTTTTAATGTATAGTTTATGCGTCCGAAGAAAGAAACCATGTTGTCTTTGTTTTCCACTTCAGAAAAAGTGGGCAGGGCTGTTCCCATACCTATGTTAGAGAGAATCTCGTTTACTTCCAGTGAGCTGGGAAAGTTGACCGATGTAGATTCGTCTATTCTAGAACTGCTGCTGCTAGTTTCTTGTCCAATCAGCACATTGATGCGGTCTCGGCTGCCAAACAAGGTCTTATTATCATAGGTCAAGGTATTTGCATTGCGCCAACTCCGGCTTGCTTTTTTGGTAAGCATAGCCTGGGGGCGTCCTTGATATCCCAAATTAGACTGGCGGGTAGCTTCACCGTTCCAGGCTTGGTCCGTATTGTCTGTATTCCAAGTGTATCCGAATTCAGAGCGGAAGGTAATCTGCTTGGTTGGCTTCCAGCTGAGTCCGGCATTATAATTTTGATTGAATTTCCTACGCTCGCGGTAAGTACCTAGCAGTCGCTGCAAGGGAGAGATTCTTCCGGCAGAGGTACCATCGTCTTCGTTATTATAGGTAAGTGGGTTCACCGGTCTGTAGCGCACGGCATTGGCCACGATGGAAGTACTGGCATTTGAGTCATTGGCATCACTGCCGCTGCTTAATCCATTCACCACCTGATAGCTCAGTCTGGCCTGAAAGTCCAATGTAAGCCATTTGCTGAGTTCTGTTTTGATTTTAGCATTGATATTATCTTTGTTGTATCCAGATCCCAGCATAATGCTTTTTTCATCGCTGTGAGTATAGCCCACGTTGTATTTAAACTGTTTCGTACCCCCACTTGCATTTACATTATACTGTACCTGATTACCGGTACGTCCGAAGATTTCGTCTTGATAATCAGTTCCCGCTACCGACTGCCAGATATCCAGATCTTCCCATTCTCCATAATAATCAGAGATGCCCGCTTCGCGCTGGTAAATTACATAATCGTAGGGACTGATGGTCTTTTGTAATTTAGCAACCTTGCGTAGTCCGAAAGATGCCCCAAAATTTACTTCGGTTTTTCCTTCGTGTCCTTCTTTAGTAGTTACGATAATAACTCCATTTGCACCTCTGGCACCATAGATGGCAGTAGACGATGCATCTTTTAGCACATCAATGCTTTCTATTTCGTTGGGCGATATATCGCTGATGCTGGATACCGGAAAACCATCCACTATGTAAAGTGGAGAGTTGTCTTGCGAAAGAGATCCACCGCCACGCACGCGAATGTTAACGTCTCCTTCTGGTGCACCGTCTGTCGTTGTTACGCTGACACCGGCTAATTTCCCGGTCAAGGCTTCTGTGGCATTAGACACGGGAATGTTTTTAAGATCGTCTGCTTTGACAGAGGAGACAGAGCCAGTTAGGTCGCGTTTGTTTACGGTTCCGTAGCCAATGACCACTACTTCATTGAGCAGTTCGCTGTCTTCTTCTAGAATTACCTGGATGGTCTTTTCTCCTTTGTACGTAATTTCTTTGCTTTTATAGCCTATGTAGCTGAAAGAAATGAGGGTTGATTTCTTAAGATTACTCAGTATGAACTCGCCGTCCATGTTGGTAATGGTGCCAGTGCCGGATCCTTTGACAGTTACGTTGACACCAATCATAGGTTCTCCATTTTTGTCAAGCACTTTTCCGCTTAGGGAAGAGTCTTGTGCACTAGCCATAAAACAGAGTAAGTGCAGCGTGATGAGCCATGCTGTTCGTTTAAGTTTTTGTTGATAATGCATAGGTAAAAAAAATGTTATTGCGTTTTTCTTGATTTTCATTGCGCAAAAATCCCTAAATTACCCAAAAAGCAGGTGTAGATTATGTTGTAAAAGGTGGAAAAATTGTTTTTAAACAGGTTGAATGACTCTTTAGAATAGAAAATAATGACCTGTTGGGTTGGTGAAGGTGTCTTATGCAGAAAAGCCCTTGTACAGAGCAGGGAAACTCTGTACAAGGACTTTTTGAAAATAATGTATAGAAAAATCAATTTAGCTTTAGCATTTCTTCTATGTATTCACGGTTGTTGCTAAGTCGTGGAATCTTGTGTTGTCCTCCCAGTTTGCCTTTGTTGTCCAGCCAGTCGTGGAACAGGTTTTTGCGGGCGATGATAATTTCCAACGGTTGCAAAGCCAGGTTATTTTGTCGTTTGGCCTCATAATCAGAGTTTACTTCTTTCAGTGTATCATCCAAGATGCGGGCAAACTTCTGTAAGTCATCAGGCATTTGGGTAAATTCTATCAGCCATTGATGGCGACATTTGGCATTTTCATCCATGAATACCGGTGCTGCCGAGTAGTCGGTAATCTGTGCTCCAGTTTCTGCACATGCTTTGGCCAGCCCCTTTTCGGCATTGTCTACAATCAGTTCTTCGCCAAAGGCATTGATAAAATGTTTGGTGCGTCCGGTAATAACAAATTTATACGGGTGATTATTCGTAAATTTTACGGTATCTCCGATGATATACCTCCAAAGTCCTGCTGAGGTAGAGATGACCATCGCATAATTCTTGTTCAGCTCCACTTCTTCCAGGCAGTACGTGCGCGGATTTTCCAACTCTATGTCTTCCAGCGGAATGAACTCAAAGAATACACCGTAGTCTATCATCAGCAGCATGGCCGGATCGTTCGGGTCATTTTGGGTGCCGAAATACCCCTCGCTGGCATTGTAGGTTTCCACATAGTGCATCTTGCTGCTTCGTATAATCTCTTTATATTGTTCGCGATAAGGGGTAAAAGCTACTCCTCCGTGGAAGAAAACTTCCAGATTGGGCCACACCTGATCCAGACTCTTTTTGCCTGTCTTATTCAAGATGTGTTTAATCAGTACAAGCATCCATGAAGGTACTCCTGACAGATTGCTGACATTGGCTCCGATTGTTTCGTTGGCGATAGCTGCCATTTTGGGTTCAAAATGCTCCATCAGTGCGGTTTGTTTGCTCGGCACGCGGATCAGATTTACCAGCGGATTAATGTTTTCTATCAAGATGGCCGACAAGTCGCCTACTAAGCTATGGTTGGTGTTTAAGTTGGTAGCATGGCTACCTCCCAGAATAAGACCTTTTCCAGAGAAAAATCGGCTTTCTGGATTTTGGTGCAAGTAAATAGCTACTGCATCCTGTCCACCTCGATAATGTGTATCTTTGAGTGATTCTTTGCTTACAGGTAGAAATTTGCTTTTATCATTGGTAGTTCCAGAAGATTTGGCAAACCAGGTAATCTCCGATGGCCACAAGAGGTTTTGTTCTCCGGCGCGCAGTCTTTCCACATAAGGTTTTACTTCCTCATAGGTTTGTAAGGGTACCCTTTTTTTGAATTCTTCATAGGAATGGATGGAAGCGTAGTCATATTTTTTGCCCCATTCTGTTTGGCTGGCTTTATGAATCAACCGGCTCAGTACCTGTTGTTGCAGTTCGCCGGCATGGTCGGCATAGCGCTCTATTTCTTTGTAGCGTGGTGCAAAATAAAGCTTATTCAGAATTTTTGTAATACTCATCGTTTTGCTGAAATCAGTTTGAATCTGCAAAATTAATCTTATTTATCATCATCTCTATCTTTTTTCTGTTTTTTTTCTATCTTTACGTCCGCATTCAATAGACAAGCTAATTTAATGAGTATGAGAATTGGTATATTGACTTCAGGTGGTGACTGTCCGGGTATCAATGCTACGATTCGTGGTGTGTGTAAGACAGCTATCAATCATTATGGTATGGAAGTTATAGGTATCCATAGTGGTTTTCAAGGACTTCTTACAAAGGAAGTAGAACGCTTCACTGACAGTTCTCTGTCGGGTTTGCTGAATCTGGGGGGTACCATGCTGGGCACTTCCAGAGAGAAGCCTTTCAAGCGGGGTGGCATTATCTCGAATGAGGTAGACAAGCCTGCGCTGATAGAGAAAAATGTACAGGAATTAGGGCTGGACTGTGTAGTATGTATCGGAGGTAACGGTACGCAGAAGACGGCGGCCAAGTTGGCTGCTATGGGATTGAACATCGTATCGGTGCCCAAGACGATTGATAACGACATATGGGGTACCGATTTTTCCTTCGGCTTTGATTCTGCGGTCAGCATTGCTACCGATGCTATTGACCGTTTGCATTCCACTGCTAGCTCTCATAAGCGGGTAATGGTAATCGAGGTGATGGGGCATAAGGCTGGTTGGATAGCTTTATATTCTGGTATGGCTGGTGGCGGTGATGTGATTTTGCTGCCAGAAATTCCTTATGATATACATAAGGTGGGAGATACCATTTTGAATCGTTTGAAGAAAGGCAAACCTTATTCTATTGTGGTGGTGGCCGAGGGTATTCAGACAGATGGCAGAAAGCGTGCGGCTGAATACATAGCACAGGAAATAGAGTATGAAACGGGTATAGAAACTCGCGAAACAGTGTTGGGCTATATACAGCGTGGGGGATCACCTACACCGTTCGACCGTAACTTGTCTACCCGTATGGGTGGCCATGCTACGGAACTCATAGCCAATCGTCAGTTCGGCCGAATGGTTACGCTGAAAGGTGATGAAATTTCTTCCGCTCCGCTCGAAGAAATAGCCGGTAAACTGAAGTTAGTTACCGAAGATCACGACTTAGTTATCCAAGGCCGTAGGATGGGTATTTGCTTTGGCCGATGAAGAACTATTTGATTCTGCTGGGGCTGAAAGTGTTTCAGTCTCAGCACTATCCAGACTCTCATGAGGTGCCGGCTCTGTATGGTCTGCCTGGTTGGCCATTTGGTTATTTTCTTTGGCAGTTAGCATCTCTAGTTTGAATGTCTCGTCTTCCTTGATTTTCTTCAGTGCCATTTGGGCAGCATTCTGTTGCGACTCTTTCTTGGAATACCCGGTTCCGGTACCCGCTGAAAGTCCTTCTATACGCACTTCCGTATGAAACATGGGGTTATAATCTTTATCTAGGAACTGTTCTATCAACTCAAAAGAAACCTCCATTTTGTTCTTTTGGCTCCATTCAATCAGTTTTGATTTGAAATTAACCTCCTTGCGCGACATCTTTTCCACGTCAATATAGTTTTTGAAGATTTTCTCTTCCATAAACTGCTTGCACCGTTCATAGCCCTGATCTAAATAAATGGCACCGATAAAAGCTTCGAAAGCATTGCCATACATATAACTATTATGCGAAGAAGAACGTGAAGAATATTTCACTAATTTGTCCAGTCCGATTTCTACCGCCAGCTTGTTTAGCGTTTCCCGTTGTACGATTTTCGATCGGGTATTGGTGAGAAAACCTTCCCGGCGGCCTTCAAAATGGCGGTATACGATGTCTCCTACCACTGCATCAAGTATGGCATCACCTAAAAATTCCAGTCGTTCGTTATTGAGAGGTCGTCCTTTTTCAGAACGTAACGAAGTAGACTTATGCAGCAAGGCCTGCTGATAAATCTGTATATTGCGGGGATAGAACCCCAAGATTTTATAAAAACAAAGATAAGACTTTCTGTCCTTGTGGAACAGAAGTCTTATCTTGTCTATTTGATTGCGTAACACGACTAATTATTCTGCGTATTTTTTGAAGATGACGCATGCATTATGACCTCCAAAACCAAAAGTATTGGATAAAGCTACGTTTACATCACGCTTTTGCGCTTTGTTGAACGTAAAGTTCAAGTCATAGTCAATGTTTTCATCATTGTCACCCTCTTCGTGATTAATGGTAGGAGGAATAATGCCGTTCTTGATAGCCAAGATGCTGGCAATCGCTTCTACAGCACCTGCTGCACCTAGTAAGTGGCCTGTCATAGACTTGGTAGAACTGATGTTCAGTTCATAGGCATGTTTGCCAAATACGTCCTGAATAGCTTTTACTTCCGAGATATCACCTACCGGAGTAGATGTACCGTGTACATTGATGTAGTCTACATCTTCAGGTTGCATTTCAGCATCTTCCAATGCGTTTCTCATCACCAGTTTGGCACCCAATCCTTCCGGATGAGAAGCCGTCAGATGGTGCGCATCGGCCGACATACCAACACCGGCAACTTCTGCATAAATCTTGGCACCGCGTGCTTTGGCGTGTTCCAGTTCTTCCAGTACCAAGCAGCCGCCGCCTTCACCCATGACGAAGCCATCACGGCTTGCGCTGAACGGGCGAGAAGCTGTCTCGGGAGAGTCGTTGCGAGTAGACAAAGCGTGCATGGCATTAAAACCACCCACACCGCAGGCGGCAATAGCAGCTTCTGAACCACCGGTTACGATGGCATTGGCTTTGCCTAGACGAATCAGGTTGAATGCATCTGCAATGGCATTTGTAGAAGTGGCGCAAGCTGAACTAACAGAGTAGTTAGGACCATGGAAGCCATAAAGGATAGAAATCTGTCCGGCAGCAATGTCCGAAATCATTTTCGGGATGAAGAACGGGTTGAATTTCGGTCCCATTTCTTTGCGCAGGGCATAATTTCCGGCTTCTTCTTCAAAGGTATGGATACCACCGATACCTGCACCAAAGATAACACCGATTCTGTTCAAATCCTCATTTTCGACATCAAGACCCGAATCTGTTACAGCCTGTTTGGCCACGCCGATTGCATATTGTGTATACAAGTCCATTTTGCGGGCCTCTTTACGGTCTATATATTCGTTTGCATTGAAATTCTTCACTTCGCATGCAAATTGTGTCTTGAAAAGTGAAGCGTCGAAATAGGTAATAGGTCCCGCTCCACTAACTCCATTTACAAGGTTGTCCCAAAATTCCTGGACATTGTTGCCAATGGGGGTAATGGCGCCGAGACCTGTTACTACAACTCTTTTTAATTCCATATTCAATAAAAGAATGGATTAGGATTACTTAGAGTGCTCTTCGATATAAGAAACAGCATCGCCTACAGTACCAATCTTTTCAGCTTGGTCATCAGGAATAGAGATACCGAATTCTTTTTCGAATTCCATAATCAATTCTACAGTGTCAAGAGAATCTGCTCCGAGGTCATTAGTGAAGCTAGCTTCGTTAGTAACTTCTGATTCTTCAACGCCTAATTTGTCGACGATAATCGCTTTCACTCTTGATGCAATTTCAGACATAACTTTAAGTTTTTAATTAATAATTAGTTTTATTTCTTTAAATTTGCGGGGGCAAAGAAATGAATATTTATCGTTTCTAGCAAATATTTAATCAAATAAATGCTGATTTTTGCACAATTTTCACGGTTTTGTGCATAGAAGGAGGGGCTATGAGGAGAAACATTGCCATTTTAGCTTCCGGTAACGGAACGAATGCCGAGCAGATTATCCGGTATTTTCAGAAGAATGATGTAGCTGAAGTAAAGCTAGTGCTGAGTAATCGTCGGCAGGCTTATGTGATGCAGCGTGCCCAAGCCTTGCAGGTAAGGTGCGAGTATGTTCCAAAGGAGGAATGGGTGGAAGGAGAAGCGGTGCTTCGGCTGTTGCGGGAGTATAGTATTGATTTTCTGGTATTGGCTGGTTTTTTGGCCAAAATACCGGAGGTAGTTTTGCAGGCTTATCCCGAGATGATTGTGAATATCCATCCTTCGTTATTGCCTAAATTTGGTGGAAAGGGCATGTATGGCGATAAGGTGCATCAAGCTGTAGTCGCTGCCGGTGAATCGGAAAGTGGTATTACTATTCATTATATAAATGAACGCTATGATGAGGGAGCAGTGATAGCCCAATACCGTTGCCCGGTTTTTCCGTCGGATACTCCTTTGGATGTAGCTGCCCGGGTGCATGCGTTAGAGTATCGCTATTATCCCGAAGTCATAGAACACCTTCTTCTGGCGGCTAAGTAAACAGTCTGCCCGTCTTCACCGTACCCTCTCCCTACCTTCTCCGTATCTGGTCCGTGTGATAGGGTTCGGAGATGAGCCGGGGTTGATACGGCCCGGCCAGGGCGTTTATACATAGCAGAGCCTGCCTTGGCCGGTGGATTAAGAAGTCGGGCTTTTTAATCAATATAAGGGAAACGGTAGGGCAGGGTAAGTGTAGGCTTTTTGTTCTCGCCGCAGAGGATAGTCTCCCCGTAACTGTTCGAAGCATTCCGGATGAAGTTTCAGAGCCTGGCTGTCTCTGCGTGGGTCGTACATGGCCAGGGCCACTTCAGTCGGGTCTTGGCTATTGAGTATGTTGTGTTGCAGGGCAGGTGGTTGGATATGATAGTTGGCTTGTATATGAAAATGCTGGCAGAGGGCATCCAATGCCATGCGTGTGGCATTGGCTTTTCCGTCGGCAGAATAGCCGGCTATATGCGGCGTGCCCAAAAACACCTTGTTGAGTAGAGTCAAGTTGATACAAGGCTCGTTTTCCCACACATCAATAATGGCATCTCGTATGGTGTGGTGCTCCAGTGCTGTGAGCAAAGCTGATGTCTCTATGACTTCTCCGCGTGATGTATTGATGATGAGGGGCTTTTTTTTCAGCGACTGAAAGAAGTGTTCGTCGCATAGATGGTACGTACGGTATGCTCCTTCTTTGATAAGGGGAACATGAAAGCTTAGTATTTCGCATTTCTCTGCTAAGCTTTGCAGGTCGGAAAAGATAGCTTTCCCCTCTTTATCAGCCCGAGGAGGGTCGTTCAGCAGTATATTCATACCTAGTCGGCGGCCTACTTCTGCCACTTTACTGCCCACGTTGCCTGCACCGATTATTCCTAATGTCATGCCTTGTAGCGGTGTGCCGGTAGATTGTTGCCACAGTAACAGGCTCGATTGCACGTATTGCGCTACCGATGCGGCGTTGCATCCGGGGGCATTGCTCCAACTTATGCCGGCTTTCCGGCAATAGTCGGTGTCGATGTGATCGAATCCGATGGTAGCGGTAGCGATGAACGATACCCGGCTGTTTTCCAATAACTCTTTATTGCATTGTGTGCGTGTACGAATAATCAGTGCATCTGCTTCTTTTACCAGGGCGGGTGTAAAGTCTTTTCCTGCCTTATAGATTACTTCGTCGGCCAGGGTCTCGATGGCTTCCTTAATGAATGGAATTTTGTTGTCTACAATGACTTTCATGTATGTATTTGTTCTGATAGATTTGCAAAGGTAGCGAATAAATATTAACTAATGGTTGCGTGGTTAAAAGAAAATATATACATTTGTCCTATGTATTTAAAAAGTTTGTTAAAATTATGACGTTTAGTAACTCTTGCAATGAAATTTTCTGGAAATCAACCAATGATTACCATGTAACGGATAGTGTTGACGCGCCAATGAACAATCCTTTTGAGTTGAAAACTATAGAGTATTATCTGTATTTAAAGAATTGGATTGATGCAGTTCAGTGGCATTTTGAAGATATTATCCGTGATCCTCAGATAGATCCGAAGGAAGCTCTGGTACTGAAGCGTAGAATTGATAAGTCTAATCAAGATCGGACCGACTTGGTAGAGCTGATCGACAGTTATTTTCTGGATAAGTATAAAGATGTGAAGCCGTTGTCTGATGCTACCATCAATACCGAGAGTCCAGCTTGGGCTGTAGACCGTCTGTCGATTTTGGCTTTGAAGATTTATCATATGCAGCAGGAGGTGGAGCGGCAGGATACTACGGAGGAACATCGTGCCAAATGCCAGGCTAAGTTGGATGTGTTGTTGGAGCAGCGCAAAGACCTCTCTTCTGCAATAGATCAGTTGCTGGCCGACATCGAAGCAGGCAAGAAATACATGAAAGTATATAAGCAGATGAAAATGTATAATGACCCGGCTTTGAATCCGGTACTTTATGCAAAGAAATAATCAATGGCGCACATTTTAGTTATCCGCTTTTCAGCCTTGGGTGATGTGGCGATGACTATACCGGTCATTTATTCATTTGCCACGCAGCATCCTCAACATCAGATTACCGTGTTGAGCCGTGCTGCGTGGCAACAGCTTTTTCAGACCTTGCCTGCCAATGTGCATTTCATGGGGGCAGATTTGGGCGGTGTCCATAAAGGAATACGGGGATTGAATCGCCTGTATTCAGAATTAAAGGCTTTGCATGTAGACTGTGTGGCAGATTTTCATCAGGTACTTCGTTCCCGTTACCTGGGCCTGCGTTTTCGGCTGGCGGGCGTTCCGGTGGCCTCTATCCGGAAGGGAAGGGGGGAGAAAAAGAAACTGGTGCGTCGTAGCGGCAAGGTGAAAGTGCCTTTAAAGAGTTCTTTCCAGCGATATGCGGATGTGCTTTTGCAGTTGGGCTTTTCTTTCCGGCCAGATTTTACTTCGGTGTACGGTAGTAAGTGGGGCGATTTTTCCGAAATCGCTTCGGTGGTGGGTACCAAGACGCAGAAATGGATAGGTATAGCCCCTTTTGCCCAGCATGCAGGTAAAGTTTATCCGCTGGAACTTCAAGAAAAGATTGTGGCCTATTTTGCTGCTAAGCCCGAAGTGAAGGTATTCTTGTTTGGTGGAGGAAAGAAAGAAAAAGAAGTATTTGAAGCCTGGGTTCGGAAATACCCGTCTGTTGTTTCCATGGCAGGAAAATTAAATATGCATACAGAACAGGTGCTGATGAGTCATTTGGATGTAATGTTGTCTATGGATTCTGCCAATATGCATCTGGCTTCTCTGGTTCATGTGCCGGTGGTGTCGGTGTGGGGAGCTACTCATCCCTATGCTGGTTTTATGGGGTGGGGGCAGTCGGTAGACCGGGCTGTGCAGTTGGATATGCCTTGCCGTCCTTGTTCCGTGTTTGGACAAAAGCCTTGCTGGCGAGGCGATTATGCCTGTTTGCGGGAAATCAAGCCTGAATGGGTAATAGAAAAAATAGAGAAAGTGATAGGGTAGATTAGTAAATAGGCAGGAATGCGTTTGTTATCAAAAGCTTTCCTGGAATAAAATGAAACAGATATGAATATTTTGGTAACGCATAGGGCTGTAGACCTGACTACTTATAAGATGTTAGGTGAATTATCTAAGAATACATCCTTTAAGATTTATGTTTACGTTCCTTCAGACAAAGAAGAAAAACAATTGGAAGGTAACTGCATCCCTTTAAGAGGTCCTGTAATCGCTTCCAAGTTCTCATGGAAAGTCATTCAAACCATCCGCAGATTTATCCGTGAATATCAGATTGACTTAATCTTTTCTCCCAGTACTTCCGGCCTGTCGAATGCGTTGCTGGCCACCCGCGGCACTTCTGTAAAGAATGTGGGATATAGAGGTACACAGGCTAAAGTGAAATGGTTTGATCCTACGTATCGCATGGCCTTGCTCCATCCGCGCGTAGACCATATCGTGTGTGAAACGGCAGATATCAAGGAGTACTTGTTGCAGTATGTGCCTTCTTCAAAGTTGTCGGTTAGCGTAAAGCCTTTTGCCACGGAGTGGGTGGCAGATGCTTGTCAGCATCCCAAGCAGGTGGAAGGTATATCAGATGATGATTTCAAGTGTATTTATATAGGAACCACCAAGGGGCGTCCATTCAAGGGATTGACCTACCTGATTAAGGCCTTTCAACTGTTGAATGCTCCCAAGGCTCATTTGGTGGTTATCGGCGACTACGACAATAGCGACCATGAGCTGGCTCAGCAGGGTCCCTATGCCGATCATATTCATTTCTTATGGAACCGTGAAGACGCTATCGATTTTCTGCCTAAGCAGGATTTGTTTATATTGCCTGCTTTGCGCGATGCATCGCCGCGTGTGGTTCGTGAGGCCATGGCTTGTGGAGTGCCTTGTATTGTGACCGACATTCCGGGAGCTCGTGATTTGATTGTAGACGGGGAGTCTGGGGTGCTGGTTCCTTCCGGTTCGCCGGAGAAGATAGCAGAAGCCATGCAGGATTTGATGATCCATCGTGACAAACTGCATAGACTGGCGTTGGCTGCCCGTGAACGTATCGTCAAGGATTTCAGCGTAGAAGCTTACGTGGCTTACTTTGACAAGCTTTTCACGTCGTTAAAATGATTGTTTTACATTTGTGTGATAGATTGATAGCTGTATGAAGATTCTGATAAATCCTACATATGAACATTTACGTAGATTTATAGAAAATATACCGAATATTTTTGAAAAGGAAGGACGTATCATTTATTCTGGGCGTAATCTCATTAAAGTGATGAAGGTAGGGGATGTGGAGATTAATGTGAAGCGCTACGGCATACCGGCTCTATTCAATAGAATCGTGTACTCTTACTTCCGTACTCCTAAGGGGCAACGGGCTTTCGAATACCCCTCCCGCTTGCTGGAAAAGGGCTTCGAAACTCCTATGCCCATAGCTTATATAGAACAGCGGCAGTTTGGCCTGATAAAGTATTCGTATTTTGTGAGTATGCAGTCGTCCTGCAGCCGTAATTTCTATGAGTTTGGCAATGCGGATGTGGAAGATTGCAAAGATATTCTAACTGAGTTTGCACGCTATACAGCTCGTTTGCATCAGGCAGGAATTATGCATTGCGATTATTCGCCGGGTAATATTTTGTTTGATAAAATCAACGGGAAATATCATTTTGTATTGGTAGATATCAATCGGATGAGTTTTGGCAAGATTGGGGTGGAAACTGGTTGTGCCAATTTCGCTCGTCTATGGGGACAGATACCCTTTTTTGAGTACTTGGCTAGGGAGTATGCCCGTGCCCGTGGGGCGGATGAAGATTATTGTGTAGAGCGGGTGTTGTTCTACCGGAAGAGATTTTGGAGATATTTTGCCAAGAAACATATTGTTAAATATAAGCTGGAGTTATAATGCGTATCGTATTATTTTGTGAAAATAAGTATGCCGTTGATATCTTGTATCCCATTTATCAAGAGGCCATGAAGGAGGGCGACAACCAGGTGCTCTGGTATGTACACCTGCCAAAGATTCCTGAGTTTCCTTTGAAGGAACAGGTGGATTATACGCATTCCATGCAAACAGTATATGATTTTTCGCCCGAAGCCATTTATGTACCTGGCAATATCGTGCCGTATTATTTACCAGGGGTAAAGATTCAGGTATTCCATGGCTATGCAGCCGAGAAAAAAGACCATTGGGTGATACGTCGGTATTTCGACCTTTATCTTACACAGGGGCCTTTCTTTACGCAGAAGTTTACGGAACTGTCGCACAAGTATGGTGATTTTGAGGTGAAAGAGACAGGTTGGCCAAAGCAAGACTGGATAAAAAAACATTGGCACGATTTCGATCAGGAGCGTGAAAAACTTCTGAAAGAACATGGACGTAAGCAAATCGTATTGTATGCTCCTACTTTTTCACCTTCTTTAACTTCTCTCCCTGCATTAAAAGATGCTTTAGTGCATTTAGTGAAAGAGAAGGATATTGTCTTATTACTGAAGTTTCATCCGCTCACCAGTCAAGAGTGGATAGATGTTTATAAGCAGTTGGCCGAACAGGAAGAACATATCGTGTGGATCGATGATTTCAATGTGACCAAATATCAGTTGATGGCTGATGTCATGATTAGTGATACGTCTTCTACCGTATATGAATTTCTGTTGTTAGGGCGACCGGTGGTTACTTATCGTACGATTGCTAAAGATATTTATTGGACTAATATAACCGAGGTAGACCAATTGTCAGAGGCTTTTGAAGCGGCTCAGCATAATGAAGAAGATATTGCGCGCAGGCGATGGGTGGTAGAACACTATGACCCTTATTTGGATGGCAAAGTATGCAGGCGTATGTTGGAAGCTGCTGCCGATTATATACGTCGGCATGGGGTGCCCCGCGAACGTAAACTGAACCTTTGGCGGAAATACACCAGCATCAAGCGTTTTGGCAGAATCAAGAGACAATGAACAGAATAAAAAAAGAATATAATTAAGGAAGTTATGAAGTCATATGTTTTTCCGGGAAATATAGAAGACTCAATTCTCCAGATAGGAGGAAAGCCTTTTCCTTATATGCGTACGGCACAGTTTTCTGAAATAGTGAAAGATTGCGAACGTATGCTGTTGCAACTTATCAATTGTCCGGATGGCCGCGTCATCTTTTATACTGCTTCGGGTACAGGTGCCATGGATGCGGTGGTATCCGGCTATGTATCTACTTTTAAGAAAGCTTTTATTATAGCAGGTGGTTCTTTCGGCTATCGTTGGAAGAGTCTCTGTGAATACTATAATTGTCCGAATGAGGTCTTCGAAGTGCCTTTTGCCTGTGATATCGATTACGATGAGCTGGAGAAACGAGTTTGCCAGTCGCGTCCGGATGTTTTTTTGTGTCAACATCATGAAACCTCTACTGGGCAATTATTTGATTTGGCCAAGATTTCTGCCATTTGTCAGAAATATCATGTCTCGCTGGTAGTAGACGTGATCAGTTCTTTCCTTGCCGATGAATTGGATATGCAGGCCTTAGGTATAGATATCTGCATCACCAGTAGCCAGAAAGGTTTGAATATTGCGCCGGGACTGTCTTTCCTGTTTCTTTCGCCTAAGGTACTGAAGCGGGATTTTTCTCATCGCTCTTATTACTTCGATTTTCAGGAGAATTTAAAGAATCTGGAGCGCGGACAGACACCGTATAGTCCGGCTACAACCTTATTCCTTCAGCTGCATGCTCGTTTAAAGCAAGATGTAGCCATCGGTGTAGATGCCATCATCGCATCGGTACGCGAGAAAGCACTTTATTTCCGCACCTTGTGCAGGCAGTATGGCTGGGAGGTGCCGGCAGAAGTCCCTTCAAATTGTATTACCGGATTCTTTGTACCTCGGAATGGCGATATTCTGTTTAAAGAACTGCTGAAAGAGGATATTTTTATCATGCCGGGCGGTACTCCGAATTATTTCAGAGTTTCTCATTTAGGCGTTCAGACGCATGAGGATTTAGATGATCTGGCCCGACGAATTAAAGAAATAGAAAATCTTAAATCGAAATAGTTATGAATAAGAAGAAAGTAAGAGTATTTACATCCGGAAGTTTTGATTTGTTCCATATCGGTCACCTGAACATCTTGGAACGGTCTGCCGCTTTGGGTGATGAACTCATAGTGGGAGTAAGTACGGACGAACTGATCCAGCATTATAAGGGGATGCCTCCCATCATTCCTTTTGAGCAGCGCTTTCGTATTATTTCTTCTTTGAAATGCGTGACGAAGGCTGTAAAGCAGGTGAAACTGACAGAAATAGCCCAATTGCAGCGTGAAGATATAGATATAGTGACTATCGGCGACGATTGGGAAAACAAGTATCTGGAAGGGTTGGAATGGATGAAGCAACAACCTGGCAAGAAAGTAGTTTATTTCCCTTATACTCCAGGGGTAAGTACCACGGGTATCAAGAAAAAAATTATAGAAAGTACCAACGAAATTATTGCGGCCGCCTTACAACGTGAGGCTGAATTGGATTATAACTGGCCGGAAGATGAAAGGAAATAAGCTACGTTTAATTTAAATCATTGATGAAAATGTTAGTCTCATTATTGATATCTACATATAACTGGAAAGAGGCTCTTTCTCTTTGCCTTTATAGCGTTTTGGCGCAGACTGTGAAGCCTGCAGAAATTCTGATAGCCGATGATGGCTCTCGCGAGGATACGCGGCAGATGATAGAGGAAGTGAGAAAGAAGACTGACATACCCATTGTACACGTGTGGCATGAAGACAAGGGATTTCGTCTTTCTGCTATCCGTAATCGTACAATCGCGCAAGCTAAAGGGGAATATATTATACAGATAGATGGCGACATTATTCTGGACCGGCATTTTATTGCCGATCATCTGGAGTTGGCCGAGAAAGGATATTTTGTATGTGGTAGCAGAGTGCTGCTGGGTAAAACGTATTCAAGCCGTCTGCTGAAAGGTCTGGAAACTCATCCGGCTAAATTTAAGCAAGATTATCGCTTTATGTTGAATGGCTTTCGTTCCAGAATATTGCGTAAATATTTGGCCAAACGCTATGCCAAGAATAGTATGTTGCGTATCAGAGGGTGTAACATGGCCTTTTGGAAAGAGGACTTGTTGCGGGTGAACGGTTACAATGAGACACTCGAAATGTGGGGACAGGAAGATGTGGAAATCTCTTATCGGTTGCTCCATGCAGGGGTTCGAAAGAAACAGCTGAAGATGGGAGGAGTTCAATTCCACCTTTATCATAAGTTTGCTTCAAGAGAGAATTTGGAGTTTCATGAACAGGTCTTGAAGAGTGTGATTGAAAATAAAACGGTGTGGTGTGAGAATGGTATTGTTAAACAGAAACGGTAGAGCTGGTAATGGCGAAGAATAAAATAGCTTTTATTGTAACCGGTTATGGAAAGGAGGTTAATGGAGGTACCGAACAGCATTGTAGAATGTTGGCCGAGAGGCTGGTAGATGAGTATGAAGTAGAAGTGTTGACCACCTGTGTGAAGGATTATTCGAAAGGTGAAAACGAACTTCCTGAAGGTGCAGTCCTTATGAATGGGGTATGTGTCCGTAGATTCAAAGTTGCACCCGAGTTGCCCGAGTTACATGCTTGTTTTATTCGCAAATCTAAGTGGATTCGCAGATTGAGAAAGTGGCTTTATCAAGTAGGCCTGTTGCGTTTTTGTGCCAGTATACATCCGGTGTGGACCTCTATGCAGGAGTGGGAGGATAAAGTGATGAAAAGCTATGTGTTTTATTCCCCGGATTTGCTGGCTTATGTAGAGCAGCATAAGGATGAGTATAAGGCTTTTATCCCGATAAATATATCTTATCCCTTGGCTTATTATGTTGCGATATCAGTGCCGGAAAAAACGCTTCTTATTCCTACGATGCATTATGAAAGTTCTACTTTTCGAGCTATCTATTCCAAAGTATTTACCCGTGTGGCCTACATTGGCTTTAATACCGGGGCCGAACAATCGTTGGCAGAGCATATATTCAGCAGAAAGCGTATGTCTGCCCATGGCATTATCAGTGTGGGAATTGAGCAGAGTGTAGATGCAGATTGGAAAGAGGTGAAAGAGAAATATCAGTTGCCCGAAGAATACCTGTTGTATGTGGGAAGAGTGGATGCTGGAAAATTGCATCACATAATTCAATACTATTTAAGCTATAAGAAAAAATATCCTGCTTCTGCCCTTAAACTGGTATTGGTAGGTGGTCTTTTCTCTCAACCCGTAGTTCATCCGGATATTATTTATACAGGCTTTGTGACCGATGCCGAGAAGTATGCTATTATTCAGCATGCCAAGGTATTGGTAAATCCTTCTAAATTTGAAAGTTTGTCTCTTATCCTGTTAGAGGGAATGAGTCGTGGAAAGCCTATGCTGGTCAATGGAAATTGTGCCGTGCTGAAAGAACACTGTGTGAACAGCCAGGGAGCTGTTCAGTATTATACCGGAAAGCGAAGTTTCATTGATGCACTGCATCGCATGGAAAACTCAGAGGAGTGGAGGAAGTCTATAGCTTCTAAATCTGTTAGTTATGTTCGGGATAATTATGACTGGTCCATTATTATGCCTCGTTTAAAGCGGGCCATAGAAGTAATAGGGTGATTTGTTATGAAAGAGAAAGTAGCTTTTGTAGTTGTACGATACGGTAAAGATATCAATGGTGGTGCAGAATACCATTGTCAGATGCTGGCAGAGCGGTTGGTCAATGATTATGATGTAGAAGTACTGACTACCTGTGTACGGCAGGTATCTACCGGTGAGAATTTCTATCCGGAAGGCGAGGAGCGCTGGAATGGGGTGTTGATACGGCGGTTCAAGGCAGACCCCGTGCAACCGCAACAGGCAGCCTATTATGCTCGTCAGGCTAAGCCGGCTCGTCGTTTTCGTCGTTTTCTGTATCAGCTGGGGCTGTTGCAGGTTGTAACTCGCTTTGTACCTGTGTGGCACTACAAAGAAGCAGCTGAAGTGAAGGCTATGAACGCCAGTATGTTTTTTTCGTCAGCTTTGAATGCCTTTATTGCGGCTCATAAAGAAGAGTACAAAGCCTTTATAGCTATGTCTCTAGATTATCCTACGTTTTATTATACAGCATTGGCTGCGGGAGAAAAGACAGTGGCCATACCCACGATGCATGAGGTAGGTATATCTTTCCGTTCGTTGCTGACACTTGCCATCTCTCGGATAGCTTATATAGGTTTTAATACGGGAGAGGAGCAAAAGCTGGGTAAGCGTATTTTTGGCAAAGCCATACAGTCGTGTGGCATTATCAGTGTGGGTATAGAAACACCCGATGCTGCCGACTGGAATGAAGTGCAGAGAAAGTTTCAATTGCCTGAAAGGTATTTGTTGTATGTGGGACGGATTACAAAGGTGAAGTTGTATCGTCTGTTGCCTTATTTTCTGCAATATAAGAAGAGATATCCGGCTTCTGCTTTGAGGTTGGTGCTGTTGGGGGGAATCACCGACGAGGTAGAAAAAGTGATGAATGAGCATGTGCTATATACAGGTTTTGTGAGTGATGAAGAGAAGATGGCTATCCTTCAACATGCCGAAATAGTAGTCAATCCTTCCAACGGCGAGAGTTTGTCTTTGATACTGCTAGAGGCGATGAATCAAGGAAAACCGATGCTGGTTAATGGACATTGCAAGGTGCTTAAAGAGCATTGCTTTAAAAGTGATTGGGCTGCTTTTTATTATATGAGTCAAAGGGATTTTAATCAAAAATTACATCAGTTGGAATCTTCTGCAGAGTTGCGTAGCCAAATGGGTAACAAAGGGATGGCTTATGTACAGAAGAATTATAATTGGAATTTGATTATGACGCGTTTGAAACAAGCAATTAATAGAATCTAGCATGAATAAGAAGGATATAGTGGTGGTAATACCGGTCTATAAGAGCAGTTTAACCGATTGGGAAGCTGTTTCGTTGAGGCAGTGTGTACGTGTGTTGCATGCGTATACATTGGTGCTGATAAAACCAGCCAGTTTAGATGTGGATTATCTTCTTGCTGATTACCCGATGTTAGGTGTAGAAGAATTTCCGGATGCTTGTTTTTCCAGTTTGAATGCTTATAACAAGCTTGTTTTGGATGCGAATTTTTATCGTAGGTTCAGTACGTATACGTATTTGTTGATTTATCAATTGGATGCCTACGTCTTTAAAGATGAATTATTGGATTGGGCTGCTAAAGGATATGATTATATCGGAGCACCTTGGCTACCTTTACATCAATGTACCCGGAATTGGAAGATTGCTGTCAAACGCTATTTTCATCGCTTGTTTCATCACAGTTTGGAATTGAGGCGATGGAAGTATATAGAATTTGAGGTGGGTAACGGGGGACTTTCTTTGCGAAAGGTTGATAAGATGATTCAAGTTACGCATCATTACCGGAAGGTTATCGCAGCGTTACTGGCAGATAATCAGCCGTTTTATCCCGAAGATGTGTTGCTCTTTGTAGAAATCCGCGACCGGAAATATCGCTTGTCTACGCCCGATTATCGGGAAGCTATGCATTTCTCCCTGGAAATCGGAGCGGATTGGGCCTATGAAAGCATGGGCCGACAGTTGCCTTTTGGGTGTCATGCCTGGTATCTGAAGGATAATTATCCTTTTTGGTCGGCTTTTATCGGCAGTTAAAATAATCCATACGTAATACGATGTCAGAAATTCTCCAAATGTCTTTTCTATACTTTTGGATGGAATCGTTGGGTTGAGCTTCGTTGCCATATAGCGTTTCGGTAGTACGATATACAGCCATATCGCTGACTTTGTCTCCAAAGATATCTTCTCCTAGTCCCCTGAAATTATAGTCAGAGCATCCCATGAGATGCAAGAGAGTAGGATAGATGTCTATTTGGCCAAATACTTTGTGGGAGTGCTGGGTATGTAGAGGGCTGTTGAGCACAATGAAGGGTACCAGACAATCGGAAACTTTACACTCTGAGCGTCCTTCATAGTGGTTGAAGGTTAATTGTTCATGATCTCCTACGATGACAATGATACTGTTGTCATATAGTTTATGCTCTTTCAGTTTGTCTAAAAACAGGGATAGCCGTTGGTCGAACAATTCAACGGAAATCAGGTAATTCCTTATTTCCTCGTTCGGGAACGTCTTGTTTAATAACCGGCTGTTTTTATTCTGCATATCATTATAAGGCATGTGCATGGAGAATGTTACTACTTGTGCGTAGAAGGGTTGCGGCAGTTGGTTCAGAATAGGGATGCCGGCATCGAACAACAGCGAATCTGCATACATCTTTTCATATCCATTTTGCAGTCCGGCATATAGTTTGTCAAATCCGTAAGCTGCCGATGTGCGGCCTTGATTCCAGAAATCCTTGTCATCGCAAGTCAGTGAAGCAGTGTGATAACCTCGAATTTTCAAGGCATGAGGCAAGGAAGGGTATAGATTATCTGCACAAAGGCTGGCAGCAGCACCGGTGTTCAAAGGCAGCAGCCCAGTATTGATAATCAATTGTGCATCACTCGATCTGCCATCTTTTACTTGCGACAGCATATGAGGAATATAGACATTGTTTTTCTGAAGGAGTAATTCATCTAAATTGGGTGTAACAGCTACTCCTTGGTGGTTCAGTCCTATAGCCCAACTTTGTAGAGATTCTACCAGAATGAGTATCAGATTCTTGTTCTCTGCCTGGTAACTGCTGGCTTGCGGGGTTAGTAACTGATGCTTATTGAAAAAATCATCTACAGTTTTCTTTTCTGCAGGCGATAACGATTGTAATTTGCTTAATTGATAAATCCAAAAGTTGATGATGCCATACTCCTTGAAGGCTCGGGCACTGGTAAGAGTATTTAAAATGATGGGTTGCTTGATTTCTGAACGCTTGTTGGGCCAATAGGGGAGGGACACCAAAAAGCATAGCAAGAGGGATAGCAGAAGACGGGTTTTTCCCGAGTTGTTGCCAGACTCCTGTTGTTTTATACAGTGGTATACGATACCAAATATAATGAGAGGAAGCATAATCCAACCATCTTTGGCCTGAAAAGAACCGCTGATATAGCTAGCTAGTCCGTCGGTATTGTTGAACATCAGGTAAGAAGATAGCGGCATGATTGTGGCATAGGTGCGGAAATACCACATGATAGACCAGAGATATGCCCCCAGCAGGAAAAGCCACACATACGTTATGGCTTTTCTTTTGCAGTAGAGTATCGGTAGAGCAAATACGGCAGCTTCTATCCATCTTCTGAAGAGGATGCCAATGGATGCATCATAGTAGACGTCTATATTGTGAGTCAGTTGATTGATAGCTAGGTATATACATAATGTACCTAAGCAGTATAATCCCCACTTTCTGTTTACTCTGGATAAACTATCCTTGAGTTTTTGTTGATTGAACATGTTGCTTTTCCCCTTTTAGCTGATTAAATATGCAAATTTATACAATTTTAGACAAACGGATACTTTTTTGAGCGATATATATCATAGATTTGTCTGTAGGTTTGTTAAATGATCCAGGGGCTATTCGTTTATGGACTAGTAGCTGGTCAGTATGGTATACAAGACCGTAATCAGCAATAATCCAGAACTCATCCACAAAAGTCGTTTGAAAAGTTTGTATTTACAGCGGTATTTTTCATATCGTTTCCGATAGTATGCTTCTTTCTGTGTATTGATTAAACTTTCGCATAGTGGATGTACAAAATCTGGTGTTCTATACAGATTAAATAGACTTTGTAAGTGCAGATAGAGCCATTTGTTGTCCTCATCTCCAAGATAGCGGTAGAACTGTACAAAATAATATATGTATCCTGCGTAGCCGTTCGGGTTATTTTCGAAGACCGTTTTATAAAATGAAGTATCGGTGGTAAAACCAGCTTCCTCCAACTTACAGCCCGGCTTCATACCATGAAAATGGATGATTTTGGCTTTTTCATTTATCCCCCAATAAGGCTTCCAGTTATATTCATTGGGGAGTAACTCCATGTCTTTAAAGCAAAGTTCGTTCAAGTATCCCTGGTCAAAAAGGTTGATGCTGTTTCTTTGTTTTTTGAGCATCATGGTGCGAAAATCCTGGTATTTTTCTTTTACCCCGTTGATGTTAATCAGTAAAATGCCTGCGTTGAACGCTGTCATTTTCTGAATGTCTTGATCAAATTCGGGGGCTGCAGCCAAATATTTAGGGCGGGGCAAATCTTCCAATCGTATATCATCATTGAAGATTACGTCCATATCCGTATACAGCACATATTCTTCTTCTTTCTCCACCATAGGGATTTCCATCCGCATGAAGGTACCAAATATCCGGTTGTAGTCTATTTCTTTCCCCAGTTCTTTAATCATCCATTCTTTAGGATATATTTCCATTAATTCCTGCTTGTAAGGTATGGGGTGGAAAATGACATGCACATGGTATTTTTTGAGCAATTTGTATGTTGCATCGTCTTTTTCTCCATCATACAAGCATACTAATTCCAAGGAGGTGTTTTTTCTAGCGCTTATCAAGGTTACTTGTAGCAAATCCAGGTAGTCTTTTCTAGTAGAAATTGAATCGGTTAAGCAAATATAACATTTCATGTGTTGACAAGTTGTTGAATGTGCAAATATATAAAAAAAGCTATAATATCAGGGCAGCTAAGCGCGGTATTAAGGATTTAATTTCTAATAAGAAAACGCTCTGGAATGAAAAATGTTGGAATATAATAAATCATTCCCTATCTTTGCAGAATCACTTAAACATTCATGTATGCTTAAACAGTTTTTTTCTCTGATGCGTCGGTATATCAAGCCATACCGGAAGTATCTTACTTGGGCAGTTATCCTCAACTTTGTGTCTCAGTGGTTGAATGTATTTTCATTTATGGCCATTATCCCGATTTTGAATATCTTATTTAAAATCGATGCTAAAACCTATACGTATCAGCCGATGGACTGGGAGAATTTTGACAAGGATGTATTGATTAATAATGCTTATTATTATATTACCTCCTTTGTAGATGCCAACGGAGCTTTTCTTACGCTGGTGCTTTTAGGAGGTGTGCTGATTTTGATGACTTTGCTTAAGACAGCAGGTTATTTTGCATCTTCGGCTGTGATGGTGCCTTTGCGTACCGGTATCGTGCGGGATATTCGTATAGAGGTATACAATAAAGTGTTGCGTTTGCCGCTGAGCTTCTTTTCAGAAGAGCGTAAGGGAGATATCATTGCGCGTATGAGTGCCGATGTAACGGCGGTGGAAAGTTCTTTGACCAGTTCTATTGATATGTTGATTCGTAACCCGATAGCCTTGCTGATTTACTTCTTTACATTGTTTACGGTAAGTTGGCAGATGACGCTGTTTGTGATTCTGGTATTGCCGTTTGCCGGATGGGTTATGGGAGTGGTTAGCCGTAAACTGAAAAGACAGTCTTCTGTGGCTCAAGGCCAGTGGGGGGATATTATGTCACAATTAGACGAAACGTTGGGTGGATTGCGTATCATCAAGGCATTTATTGCAGAAGATAAGATGTCGGCCCGTTTTACCAAGACCAACGATGAGTTCCGTCGTGCCATGAATGAGATGGTGATTCGGCAGAGCTCTGCCCATCCGATGAGTGAGTTTCTGGGAACTTGTGTGATTGTTATCGTGTTGTGGTTTGGCGGAGCTCTGATTCTGAACAGCACTTATGCTCCGATTGATGCAGCTACCTTTATCTTTTACATGGTGATTCTGTATAGCATCATCAATCCGCTGAAAGAGTTCTCTAAAGCATTCTATAATATACCGTTAGGCTTGGCCAGCATGGATCGTATTGACATGATTCTGAAGGCGGACAATCCGATTAAGGAAATAGAACAGCCGAAACCGCTGAACAGTTTCGAAGATAAATTGGAGTTCCAGAATGTAGGGTTCAGTTACGTAGAAGGTCGTCCGGTATTAAAGGGTATTAACCTGGTGGTGCCTAAGGGCAAAACCATCGCTTTGGTAGGCCAGTCTGGTTCTGGTAAATCTACATTGGTAGATTTGGTACCCCGTTATCATGATATTTGCGAAGGTCAGTTGCTGATAGATGGAAAAAATGTGAAGGATGTATCTATTCATAGTCTGCGTTCACTGATTGGTAATGTGAATCAGGAAGCCATCTTGTTTAATGATACGTTCTATAATAACATTACATTCGGTGTGGAAAACGCGACCATGGAGCAGGTGATAGAGGCAGCTAAGATTGCCAATGCACACGACTTTATCATGGAATCGGAGAATGGCTATGATACGATGATTGGTGACCGTGGCGGCCGTTTGTCGGGCGGGCAGCGTCAGCGTGTCAGCATTGCACGTGCCATTCTCAAGAATCCGCCTATCTTGATTCTGGATGAGGCTACTTCTGCATTGGATACCGAATCAGAACGTCTGGTACAGGAGGCATTGGAGCGTTTGATGAAATCGCGTACTACCATTGCCATCGCTCACCGCTTGTCTACCATCAAGAATGCAGACGAAATCTGCGTGCTCTATGAAGGAGAGATTGTGGAACGTGGTACACACGAGGAATTGATAGCCAAGAACGGCTACTATAAGAAATTGAACGATATGCAGAGTTTATAAGGGTGGTTTAATTAAAAAAACAGTATATCCATGAGTGTTTTTCGGAAGCTTTCCAAACGCCTTACCGCAAAGATGGTGTATTTTGCTATTTCTGCATCCAAACTTTTCGATAAGGAATGGTATCGGAATCAATACCCGGAGGTGGGTTCGAAGAATCCTGTGAAGCATTATATAAAAGAGGGATGGCGGCAGGGAAAGAACCCTTCGCCTGCTTTCTCTACCGATAAGTATTTGTGTGCTTATCCCGATGTACGGGCCAAGAATATGAATCCATTGGAACACTATCTGTTTCACGGAAAAAGAAAAGGGAGAATTTGTTTCAGTGTGTCTCAGGTTGGAATAGAGAAGGAGCAGAAGACTCATGATACTCCTTTGGTTAGTGTGGTGGTGGCCAGTTATAACTATGCTCACCTCTTGCCCGAAACATTGGATTCTATTCTGGCACAGACGTATCCCCATTATGAAATCGTTGTGGTGGACGACGGCTCTACCGATGATTCCTTGCAGGTAATCCGTCGCTATATGGCCCAACATAGCTGTATAAAGCTTTTCACGCATCCTAATCAGGAGAATAAGGGGCTTTCGGCCACGGTGGAACTGGGTATCAAAGAATCGCAGGGCGACTTTGTGGCGTTTTGCGAGAGCGATGATATGTGGGAACCTCGCTATCTGGAGAAAAAGGTCGATGTGATAAACCGTTATCAGCAAGTGGCTATCATATCCAACGGTGTACAGACGTTTGGCGATGAAAAGGCCGTACACCTTCGGAAAGCATACCTGGATATGATTGATACCGTTTTGAATGAAGGCGGTAACCGGGTAGATATTTATGGGCAGAAAAAGATGAATTATATTCCTACCTTTTCTGCTGTGATGGTGAGAAAAGATGTGTTGTCTCGGTTAGATTTCAATACGCCGGTTCAAGCCTGGCTGGATTTTTGGCTTTATCGGCAGATTCTGAAAGATGAACTGCTCTTTTATATTCCGGAAAAATTGACACGATGGAGACAGCATCAATCATTTAATGGCGTTACCAGTGCTGCATCTTACACGCATATAGAAAGTGATGTCTTTATCTATTTAAGTGATAAATTGAATGGGATAAAGGTATCGCGGCGTGTGCTGAGGAATATCAATATCCTTCGGAACTCTTCCCTGTTTGATGCTTCTTATTACATGGATAGATATGGCAGTGAGCTGCATGGAATTTCGCCTGTTGTTCATTATCTGTTCGTGGGATGGAAGTTGGGCTATAACCCTTCGGATGCGTTTAGCACTCATGCTTATTTGGAACATTATGGGCATCTGTGTCAGACCAATCCCTTGGTACACTATGAGCGTTTCAGCAAGAAGAAAAAACTGGAGAAATTTGCAGTGGGTTCTGAAATCCATTTTGAAGTTCAGGAGAAAGATATCGTTGATATAAAGGAACAGAGAAAGCATGCCAAGACCGTATTGCTGATCAGTCATGAATTGTCCTTGACCGGGGCACCGCGCGCTTTGTTGAACATGGCTGTTATGTTGCAGGAAATGGGAGTGACACCGGTGATTCTTTCCTTGCGGCACGGCCCGATGGAAAAAGAAATCGTAGACTTGAATATCAAATATTTCGTAGAACCTTATTTATTTACGAATTACGCCTTGCGCCATCCAATGCTTTCCCGCTTTATGGAAGCATTTGATGTGGTGGTGTTCAATACCTTGGTAGTGACATGGCTTATAGAACATTTGTCGGATATTAAGTCTCGTAAGATTGCTTGGTTGCACGAGGGTAGTTGCAGCTACGATTGCATGAAAGACTCGATGGATTTTTCTACACTCTTTCCCTTGTTCGACCACATCTATGCCGTGGGTGAATATTCCAAGTCGTTTGCTGTTCCTTATGTAGCCGACAAGAGTAAGCTGGATATTTTGTTGTATGGAATTCCGGAAGTACAGTCGGCTGTTGTAGATGAAAGCGTAGATCACAGTAAACTGAATTTCTTGCTGCCGGGTACCATTTCTGAACGGAAAGGGCAACTGATTTTGCTGCAGGCTTTGAATTTGCTCTCTCCGCAGGTTCGTGAACAGATTGCTGTCTATTTGGCTGGAGCACCCGTTGAAGAACCCGTGGACAGAGCCATTAGAAAATGTAAATATCCTTGTGTGAAGTATGTAGGCGAATTGGAACACGATTCTTTGCTGGCACTTTTCGCCAATATGGATATGGTTTTATGCCCTTCATTGGATGATCCTATGCCCATTGTATGCACCGAAGCCATGGCTCTGGGAAAAGGCGTTATCGTGAGTGAAAATACGGGTACGGCTAGCTTTATAGAAAATGGCGTAAATGGCTATAAAGTTCCGGCAGGTGATCCCGAGGCATTGGCTAAAGTTATTGAAGCGGCTGTACTGAACAGAGAGAATTTGCCCATCTTGGGTAAAGAGGCCAGAAAAATCTATGAAGAGAATTTCACGATGGAGATTTTCAAGCAGCATATCAAACAGGTGATTTTAGGTGAGTAGTTTTTCGGCTTGGTTTTCCGGCAAGATATATTTTTATCTCCATGGAGTTTCATTCGTAAATCCATGGAGATAATTTTTTAAATCCATGGATTCAGTTTCAGAAAGCTGTAGCTTTTCGATGCTGTATCTGTAGCATAAATATTGTAAATCACCTTTTACTCTTCGCTGAATGTGATGCAATCACTTTCTTCCGAAGTCGGCCGGGATTTCACCCCACCGCTTGGTATCCCATTTCAGTATGGGCGTAGTATAAGAGTTCTCGCGCAGCCATTTTTCCGCACGTTCTATCAGTCGGTAGAGCTCTTCAGTCTTGGGCTCACGCGGCAGTTTGGTTTTACATTTTTTCTGTTTCACCCAGTTGATGGCATTTACGCTGTCGCTGTAGATGGGCAGTTGTAGCCCTTTCTGTTTCATCAGAGCCAGTCCGTGGACAATGGCCAGAAACTCGCCGATGTTATTGGTGCCATACATAGGGCCAAAATGGAACATCTGTTGGCGGCTGGCCACGTGTACGCCCCTATACTCCATGGCGCCCGGATTTCCGCTGCAAGCTGCGTCTACAGCAAGGCTATTCTCCAGGATATCTGAAGCTATGTTATTTTCCGACTGAACGATAGCTTTGGCTTTGTGCGTGTTTTTACCGATATAATCATAAGGGGAAGATTGAAAGGCATGCTCTGCTTCTTCTTTCGTTTCGAAGGATTTATACTTAGCACCCTCAAATCCTTTGGTCTGCAGTTGGCAATCTGTCCAACTGTTGTAAATACCCGGATTAATACCAGCCCATACCACGTAGTACTTCTCTTTCTTCATATTCAGTAATTTCGGGAAGATAATCATTCAGAGCGGCAAAGATAAGCGGATAAATCGGAATCTCCCAACATTTTTTGAATTCTGATTGCATCATTCATGGAATTGTTTACCTTTGTTTGTCGTATAGAAGATAGAGCTATGATACGTATTTTTCTGACCGGTTATATGGGAGCCGGGAAAACAACTTTGGGCAAGGCTTTTGCCCGCGAACTGCAAGTGCCTTTCATCGATTTGGATTGGTACATAGAGGAGCGGTTCCATAAAGCTATCCGTACCCTTTTTGAAGAAAGAGGGGAAGAGGCTTTCCGTATATTGGAACGAGATATGCTGCATGAAGTAGGTGAATTTGAGGATGTTGTCATCTCTACCGGAGGGGGTACTCCTTGTTTCTACGATAATATGGAATATATGAACAGACAGGGAGATACCGTGTTTTTGGATGTAGATCCGGATATCTTGTTCCGACGTTTGAAAGTGGCTACTCGGCAGCGTCCTGTATTGCAGGACAAGACCGATGAAGAGTTGCGTGCATTTATTGAAGAAGCACTGCAGCGAAGAAGGCCTATTTATGAGCAGGCTCTTTACCGATTCGACGGCGGACATCTGGAAAGTCGCAGCCAAATAGCCCAGTCGGTCGAGGAACTGCGTGCGCTCTTGCGCCTGTAATGCAGCCTTCCGTCTTCTTTTTCTTTTCTGCATCATCCTTTGTTTGAGAATACTCTCTCTTGCGATGTATGTTTTTAGGGTAAAATGCAGTAGATGTGCAGATTTATGTGTATTTTTGTACCCCCTATACTGAAATTCTCCAGTAGGGTAGATAACTTATTCTTAGATTTTTAACTTTATAATTTGTAGACAAATCAATGAGAAAATGGCGTATTGAAGATTCTGAAGAGCTGTACAACATTACGGGTTGGGGCACTTCATACTTTGGTATCAACGAAAAAGGACACGTAGTGGTAACACCGCGTAAAGATGGAGTGGCCGTGGATTTACGGGAGTTGGTGGATGAACTGCAACTGCGTGATGTGGCAGCACCGATGCTGGTACGTTTCCCTGATATTCTCGATAACCGCATTGAAAAAGTATCTTGCTGTTTTGAAAAAGCCGCCGAAGAGTATGGTTATAAGGGAGAAAACTTCATTATTTATCCAATCAAGGTTAATCAGATGCGTCCTGTAGTGGAGGAGATGATTAATCATGGCAAGAAGTTTAATTTGGGACTGGAAGCTGGTTCCAAGCCCGAACTCCATGCAGTGGTTGCAGTCAACACAGATCCCGACTCTTTGGTAGTGTGCAACGGTTATAAGGATGAAAGTTTTATAGAATTAGCTTTATTGGCACAGAAGATGGGTAAACGCATCTTTCTGGTGGTGGAGAAACTGAATGAGCTGAATCTCATTGCCAAGATGGCTAAGCAACTGAAGGTGCGTCCTAACATCGGTATCCGCATCAAACTGGCTTCAAGCGGCAGCGGAAAGTGGGAGGAAAGCGGCGGTGATGCCAGCAAGTTTGGACTGACATCCAGTGAACTTTTGGAGGCTCTTGATTTCCTGGAGAAGAAAGATATGAAAGACTGTCTGAAGTTGATTCATTTCCATATTGGCAGTCAGATTACTAAAATCCGTCGCATCAAGAATGCTTTGCGTGAGGCTTCTCAGTTCTATACGCAATTGCATAAGATGGGCTTCAATATAGAATTTGTCGATACCGGAGGCGGTATGGGCGTGGATTATGATGGTACGCGTTCGTCCAACAGTGAAAGTTCGGTAAACTATTCCATTCAGGAGTATGTGAACGATGTGGTATCTACTTTTGTAGATGCTGCCGACAAACACGGTTACCCGCATCCCAATATCATTACCGAAACCGGCCGTAGCCTGACGGCTCATCATTCTGTGCTTATCTTTGAGGTGCTGGAAACTGCTTCTCTGCCAGAAATGGATGACAATTGGGAACCTGACGAAAATGCTCATGAACTGGTGAAGGAATTGTATGCCATTTGGGATAATCTGAACCAGCGTAGTATGTTGGAACCCTGGCACGATGCTCAGCAGATTCGCGAAGAGGCACTTGATTTGTTCAGTCACGGCATCGTAGACTTGAATACACGGGCGCAGATTGAAAAACTTTATTGGAGCATTTGTCGGGAAATCAGTTCTATAGCCAGTGGGTTGAAGCATTGTCCGGAGGAATTCCGCAAACTCAACAAATTGTTGGCCGATAAGTATTTCTGCAATTTTTCACTGTTCCAGTCTTTGCCCGACTCTTGGGCCATCGATCAGATGTTTCCTATCATGCCTATCCAACGGCTTGACGAACGTCCCGACCGTGAGGCTACCTTGCAGGATATGACATGCGATTCGGATGGTAAGATTGCCAATTTTGTTTCTTCCAGATCGGATGCTACTACACTGCCTCTGCATTCTTTGCGCGACAAAGAGCATTATTACCTAGCAGTATTCCTGGTGGGAGCGTATCAGGAAATTCTGGGGGATATGCATAATCTGTTTGGCGACACCAATGCTGTTCACGTATCTGTCAATTCTAAGGGGTATTCTATCGATCAGCTGATTGATGGTGAGACGGTAGCCGAAGTGCTGGATTATGTTCAGTACAGTCCCAAGAAACTGGTACGTACGCTGGAAACTTGGGTAACTCGCTCGGTAAAGGATGGACGCATATCGCTCGAAGAAGGTAAAGAATTCCTGGCTAATTACCGGTCGGGATTATACGGATATACGTATTTGGAATAATAGTAAATGAGAGAGAAACTTACAGTGATTAAGGTCGGAGGAAAAGTGGTGGAAGAAGAGGCCACCCTCCGAACCCTTTTAGATGACTTTGCCGCCATTGAGGGTTGTAAGGTATTGGTACATGGTGGTGGCCGTTCGGCCACCCGATTGGCTTCGCAACTGGGTATTGAAAGTAAAATGGTAGACGGTCGCCGCATTACCGATGCAGCAATGCTGCGTGTGGTGACGATGGTTTATGGTGGATTGGTAAACAAACATATGGTGACTGGACTTCAAGCCAGAGGTGTCAATGCTTTGGGGCTGACAGGTGCCGATATGGATGTGATGCGCTCTGAAAAGAGACCTGTTAAGGCTGTGGATTATGGGTATGTAGGCGATGTGAAACAGGTGAATGCTTCGCTTTTGGCCGATTTGATTCATAAGGGAGTGGTGCCGGTGATGGCTCCGCTTACGCACGATGGAGCAGGAAATCTGCTGAATACCAATGCCGATACCATTGCCGGAGAAACAGCCAAGGCTTTGGCTGAATTCTTTGATGTGACGCTTGTCTATTGTTTCGAGAAGAAAGGCGTGCTTCGCGATGAACACGATGATGATAGCGTTATTGCCCGACTTACCGAGGCTGAGTTTCATCAGTTGGTTGCAGATGGTACTATTCAGGGCGGGATGATTCCTAAACTGGAGAATGCGTTTCAGGCATTAGAGGCAGGTGTATCCGAGGTGGTGATTACCTTGGCTTCAGCTATCGGACAACCAGGAGGAACTCACATTGTGAAATAATGGTAAATAATTATCCAGGTCTGTAACTTAATCTTCTTTTATCCGTCAGTTATATAGAGCGATGCATGAAATAAGTTTTCGCAAAATCATTCTCCCACTGAAAGACAAACTTTTCAGATTGGCTCTTCAGATTACCCGGAATAGGGCTGAGGCAGAGGATACAGTGCAGGAAACTCTTATCCGGATATGGAACCGGCGCAGCGAATGGGAAAAGATAGAATCATTGGAGGCTTATTGCTTGACGGTGGTTCGGAATTTAGCCATCGACCGTAGCGAGCGGATGGATGCTCAAACGGTGGAACTGACGGCTGATTTGGACAGGATTTCCGACAGCTCAGGGCCTCATGACCATTTGGTGTCGAAAGACCATTTGATGTTGGTAAGGCGCTTGATGAGTGAACTTCCGGAAAAACAGCGGCTTACGATGCATCTGCGAGAGGTGGAAGGAAAAAGTTATAAGGAGATAGCTGCCTTATTGCAGATTTCTGAAGAGCAGGTAAAAGTAAATCTGTTCAGGGCTCGGCAGAAGGTGAAACAAAGGTTTGTAGAAATAGATAGGTATGGAATATAAAGATATGGAGCAACTGTTGGAACGCTATTGGCAGGGGGAGACTTCTGTAGAAGAGGAGGCACGCCTGCGGGAATGGTTTGTTCAAGGAAATGTTCCAAAGCATTTGGTGCGTTACCGTGATTGGTTTGTCTATGTACGAACAGAGCAGACAGAGCATTTGTCAGATGATTTTGAAGCTCGTATATGGACAGCGATTGGCAGACCCGAGGTGAAAGTTCGTAGCTTATCTTTAAGGACACGATTCATGCCTTTGTTAAAAGCTGTCGCTGTAGTGGCTTTTATGGTAGCTTTGGGCAACGTGTTGCAGCATCCCTTGTGGCCAGAGCCTGTAGAAGTGGCAGCTGTAGATACCATTGGCAAGCAAATCACGGCTCCTTCAGTGGCTCGTTCGGATGACGCTTCTTTGAAGCAGGAGAAACAGTTGCTGGACAGCTTGCATAAGGTAGCCTGTCCGGATGAACATAAATAGTTGAGTGTGAAATAACATTTTCATTTGCTTTAAATAAATATAGTTAGTGAGTTTTATTAAAACAAACAAGTCGAGGCTGTGAAGTTTCAATTCTCTCAAAACAAATTAAAAAGAAACTAACTAAAGACAAAGTGACCCTGCGTGAGGCAGGGTCACTTCTTTTGTGTAAGAGAGATTCATGAAATGAAGTATCACAGTTTGTATACTCCTTTTTTCGCTGTGTGAACGGTAGGATTTCCTTTATAACCTATGTCGCCGCTTCCGGTAACATGAGCTTTCAGCTCTTCGCTGGCATGGCATCGAATGTCTCCAGAACCGGTAACTTTGGCGGTAACGTTTTTGGTGCGTAGCTCGGTGGCAGACAAATCTCCTGAACCTGTAACTTCATACAGGGCATTTTGAGCATTGCCTTGAAGGGTTATGTCTCCCGAACCGGTAACGCTTGCTTGGACAGCATCTGTTGTAAGATTCTGTAGGGATATGTCTCCTGAACCGGTAACCGATAAGTAGCATCCTTTGCAGCTGGTCTGCTTGGCGAAGATGTCTCCCGACCCGGTGACCTGTAAGGCTAGTTCCTCGGCATTCAGCTTGTCTGCTATTTCCACTGTTCCCGATCCGGTTACCGTTACTTGGCTTAAGTTAGGTGAAGAGGTGCGGATGTTCTGTTTGTCGTAGCTGACCGATACACCTTTTTTGAATCCGATGTAAAGTGTTTCCCCTTGCACATGAATGTCCAGCAGGTCTACTATATTGTCGGATGTATGAATTTCCAGATGGGGATTGCCGGGCTTTTGAGAGAAGACCACATCCGGACTCCCTGTCAGTTTGATATGTGTGTACGGCTCAATCTTTATCTCTTTGGTCACATAGTTCTTGCTGGCTTTTACAGTATTTCCCGATGTGTTGTAGGATGTGTTGCAGGATGCCAATGTTAGCATCGGTGCAGCTGCCATTAAAAGGGCTTTGATAATTTTCATCTTCATACTTTTTTTAGTTACTGATATGTTATTTTTCTTATTAGACGTAACCACTCATGTAAAAGTTGCACAGATTTATGGGAAATAGTTGTTTTTTTGTGCGATTCTTTATTCTTTTGTTGAAAAACCATACATTGTTTGAATTCCGTGGAACAGATTATAGAAGATAAAGAATTGGGAATCTTGCGTATTCGTACGTTGCAGCGTGCGCGCCGTCTTACTTTTCGCACGAAGTCAGATGCTATTTATGTAAGCGTTCCTCCTTCTGCCACACGGGCAGAGATTATGCAGGCCATACGTCAACTTCGTCCGCAGTTATTGCTGGCCAAGCGTAAACTGCAGAAGCCGGTCATTGATTTGAATTATCGTATTCAGGCAGATTGTTTCAAGCTGTCTTTGGTGCAGGGTATTCTGCCGCATTTTTTGGTGCAATCCGATGCAGGCTGTACTCAGATTGTCTGTCCTCCTGAAACTGATTTTGGGAATGCACATTTGCAGGAATGGCTGCGGCAAGTGATTGTCGAGGCTTTGAGAAATCAAGCCAAAGCCATGCTTCCCTCACGCTTGCACACTCTTTCCTGTCGGCATGGTTTGCCTTATCAGCGTGTGAAAATCAATGCCAGTTCGGGTCGTTGGGGCAGTTGTTCCAGTACACAATCCATCAATCTGTCTTTGTATCTGATGCTTCTTCCTTCGCATCTGATAGATTATGTATTGTTGCACGAACTGGCTCATACTCGTGAGATGAATCACGGTAAGCACTTTTGGGAATTGCTAGACAAGCTGACAGAGGGCAGGGCCTTTGCCTTGCGCCAAGAATTACGCTCCTATCGTGTAGGGTTTCCATTGAGATAGCAGTTTTTATCAATCTTCAGAAACAGCAGGAATAAGATTTAAAACAGCTTCTCAGTTGGACAGCAGTTTCACCTCATTTTTATCCTTTTCAAATCGGTAAGTACCTCCTGATTCACTCAACTCGAATAGGGAAATCTTTTCAGTAAGATTATCTACGATCATCAAGGCATTGTGTTCGTCGAAGCGTTGCACTTGGATGGAAAAAGGCTCTTCGCGAAGCGTGCTGTTCAGCAATAGACTGTCGTTGATATATATTGAAGTGGAATCTCCGGTAAACCCTTTGGCCAGTGTGATGGTGAAGGTTTCGGTAAACTTCCGTCCGTCAGCTTTTTGCTGTTGCAGGCGCATACTCATATATACAAAGATTACTACCACAAAGATTACGGCAAAGGCCAATATGCCGTTGCCTACCATAAATTGCTTATTCGTATTTAACCGATGAGTCATACTATCAATGATTGAAATGATTGAGTATACAAAAGTAGGTGATTTTTTTATTAACACAAGCAAGGTAGTTGTCTTTTATGCCAGGGTAGGTCATAACTTCATTTTTATTGGAGAAACGCACCCTCAAAAAAAGGAAAATATGAACAGAATCTCTTTGTATGTGAATACTTACGTTTTATAGCAACACTCTATCTTTGTAGCTCATTATGAAAGATATATTATGAGAAAACTAATGTTCATTTTTGCCTTTGCTTGGATGGGGACGGTTGGCAGCCATGCACAAGAGGTGCTCACCTTGGAAGATTGTCTTCGATGGGGCATTGAAAATAACCTCTCTCTTCAGGGACAGCGCAATGAAATGCGGAAAAGCAAATATGCCATTTCCGAGAATCGTGCCAAGTTATTACCGCAGATTAATGCAGTAGCCAATTTTAATGATAATTTTGATCCTCCTGTTTCAGTGACCGACGGCTCTGCTTATGGCAATCCTTATAACGTGACTCATACGCTGCAATACAATGCTGCCGGCGGGCTGCAGTTGCAGATGCCTCTTTATAACCAGACAGCTTACACGGCCTTGTCTATTTCTAAGGTGCTTGATGAAATCAGCCGGCTTTCTTATGAAAAAGCTCGAGAGGATTTAATCATGCAGATAGCCAAGATGTATTATCTGGGACAGGCTACAGCGGAACAGATTTCGCTGGTTAAGGCCAATATCGCCCGTTTGGAGGAGTTGCGCGACATTACGCTGGCATTCTTTGACAATGGAATGGCAATGGAAGTTGATGTGAAGCGTGTGAACATCAATTTGGAAAATCTGCAGGTGCAATACGATAATGCACAAGCTATGCTGACACAGCAACTGAATATGCTGAAATATGTGATGGATTATCCGGCCGAGAAAGAAATAGCCTTGGAGCCGGTAGATGCGGAAACCATCGCCCCCATTGAACTGACGGGCTTATCGGGCAATCTGTATGAATTGCAGTTATTGGAATCGAAAGGCAATCTGGCCGAACGTCAGAAGAAGATGATTGCTCACGGCTATATTCCTTCACTCACGCTTACCGGTAGCTGGATGTATACGGCTTATACCGACAAATTCCGGAATTGGTTTCATAGCGGCCCGTCCAACCATTGGTATCGTTCTTATGGCTTAGGTTTGGCTTTACGCATTCCTATATTCGACGGATTGGATAAGCGAAATAAAATCCGTAAGGCTAAGATTGATATTGAAAACATCCGTTTGGCGCAGGAGAATACCCGCAAGAATATGGAAACTCAATATGTAAATGCTACCAACGATTTGATGAATAATCAGCGTAACTTTAAAAAGCAGAAAGACAACTATTTGCTGGCAGAGGATGTATATGAAGTAACTTCCGACCGCTATCGCGAAGGAATCGCGTCCATGACAGAGGTATTACAAGATGAAATGCGGATGAGTGAAGCACAGAATAATTATATCAGTGCCCACTATAACTACCGGGTTACACACCTCTCTCTGCTTAAACTGACAGGTAGAGTAGAAAGCTTACTGAATAAATAAAACAACGAATCAACAATTGAATATTAAAGACCAACTTCAATATAAGAACTATGGCAACAACAGAAAATAATGCTTCTAACCGACAGGAAGAAGTCAAGAAATTAAGAAGATTGCGTACTCGTCAGCGTATTGTGAGCCTTATCGGTATCGCTATTTTGGTATGGGGAATCATTCAAGTTACCCTGCTTTTTCTCGATTATAAACATTCCGAGGCTAGTAATGATGCTCAGATTGAACAGTATATCTCACCCGTCAATCTGCGCGCTTCGGGTTATATAAAGAAAATCTATTTCACCGAGCATCAAGAGGTGAAAAAAGGAGATACCCTGCTGGTATTGGACGACCGTGAGTATAAAATACGTGTAATGGAAGCAGAGGCCGCTTTAAAAGATGCCTTGGCCGGAGCCACTGTCATAGGGGCTACCTTGCAGACTACGCAAACCACGGCTTCTGTCTACGATGCTTCTATCTCTGAGATAGAGATTCGTCTGGCTAAGTTAGAGAAAGACCGTCAGCGTTATCAGAATCTGGTGAAGCGCAACGCAGCTACTCCTATTCAGTTGGAGCAGATTGAAACGGAGTATTCGGCTTTGCAGCGTAAATTGGAAGCTACCAAGCGTCAGCGTAAAGCGGCTCTTTCGGGTGTGAACGAGGTGTCTCACCGTCGTGAAAATGTAGAGGCTGGCATTCAGCGTGCTACGGCTGCTTTGGAAATGGCCAAGCTAAATCTCTCTTATACCGTAGTGGTGGCTCCGTGTGACGGTAAACTGGGGCGCCGTGCCTTGGAAGAAGGCCAATACATCACAGCCGGACAAACAATCACGTATATTTTGCCCGATACGCAGAAATGGGTGATAGCCAATTATAAAGAGACACAAGTGGAAAATCTGGCTGTAGGTCAGGAAGTGAAGATTCAGGTAGATGCTATCAGCGATAAGGAATTTACCGGTAAGATTACCGCTATTTCCGGAGCTACGGGTGCTAAATATTCTTTGGTTCCTACAGACAACTCTGCCGGTAACTTTGTGAAAATTCAGCAGCGTATACCGGTGCGGATAGACTTTGTAAATCTTTCCAAGGAAGATAATGAGCGTCTGGCTGCTGGTATGATGGTTGTGGTAAAAGCTAAACTCTGATAGTATGCCTTCTTATCCAAGAAATTATCCGTTCTATAACTGGGTGCCCAAATGGCTGGGCATCCTGATATTGGTGCTGCTGTTTATTCCCATCCTTACAGTGGGAGGGGTATACTCTGTGAACAGCACTGAAATGATGAGCGGATTGGGCATTATCTCCGAGCACATCACATTTACCAATTTTGCCACTTCCATCGGAATGGCAGCGTTTTGTCCCTTCCTTTATCGGCTGGTGGTGATTCGCAGGGAAAAGATGATGTGTCTGGCAGGCTTCTCTATGATGTACGTACTGAGCTATATCTGTGCAAAGACCGACAGTGTTTTTTTGCTGGCTCTTTGCAGCGTGCTGATGGGATTCTTGCGTATGGTGCTGATGATGGTCAATCTGTTCACCTTGATTCTGTATGCCGGACATATTGAAGCCTATCTGAAGATAAAGCCGGGACTGGAGCCTGTAAAAGGGGAAGATTGGGATAAGTTAGATGTGGAGCGAAGCATTGCGCAACCGGGCATTTACCTGTTCTTTATGATTCTGGGACAGTTGGGCACCTCTCTTACTGCCTGGCTGGCTTTTGAGTATGAGTGGCAATATGTATACTATTATATGATGGGTATGCTGCTGGTGTGTATCTTGGTTATCTTTGTTACGATGCCTTATCACCGATTTCAAAACAAGCGTTTCCCCATCAATTTCCGCCAGTTTGGCAATGCCACATTGTTCTGTATACCGTTGGTGTGCTTCACTTATGTAATGGTTTATGGTAAGGTGCTGGATTGGTGGGACGACCCTACTATCCGTATGGCGGCCATTACTGCGCTGTTTTCGGGTGCATTGTTCTTCTATATGGAAGCCACCCATCGCAGTCCGTATTATCTGGTAGGCGTATTAAAATTGCGTACCATTCGTATGGGTGTACTCTTTTATTTTCTGCTGATGTTCCTTAATTCCAGTGCCATGTTTGTCAATGTGTTTGCCGGTATCGGTATGAAACTGGATAATTGGCAGAATGCCATGCTGGGCAATTGGACCATGGTAGGGTATTTTATCGGAGGTATGATTACCATATTCCTGAGTATGAAAGGGGTGCATTTCAAGTATATTTTTGCCGGGGGCTTTTTGTTCTTGGGTTTAGCCGCCATGTTTATGTATTTTGAAGTGCAAACGGCAGGATTGTACGAGCGTATGAAGTATCCGGTGATAATACGTTCCACGGGTATGATGATGCTTTATTCGCTTATACCGACGTATGCCACCCAGCGGATGCCCTATAAATTTCTTTCATCTTGGATTTGTACCATGATTACCATCCGTATGGTGATAGCTCCCAGTTTAGGTGCAGCTGTTTATACGAATGCTTTACAAGAGCGGCAGCAGAACTATGTTACCCGGTATGCTCAAGATATTGATATGCTTCATCCGGAAGCCTCGGCATCGTTTGTCAATACGGTTCGTGGAATGGGCTATCAAGGTAAGAGCAAAGCTGAAGCAGTCAATATGGCTGCCATGTCTACCAAGGGGCGTATACAGGTGCAAGCCACTTTAGTGGCTGTAAAGGATTTGGCTGGTTGGACGCTCTATGCTTGTCTGGCTTGTGCAATATTTGTCTTGCTTGTTCCTTATCCTAAAAGAAAATTGTTATCTTAGCCGCTTCAAGTGCCACTTTGTGCACGGATAGGCAGGTATGAAGATAACTCAAGAACGTATCATTCAATTAGAAAGAGCTTTGTTTCAGCGCGATGATATATGTAGTTCGGAAGGAGGAATTTCCTCCTTTCCGGCTATCTTTCACTCTCCGTATGTGGTCAGTGGGGTAGGAATTGTGGTGTGCGAGCAGGGGCAGTTTACCTTTGCGCTGAATCAGCATACATTGCAGGCCCAGGCAGGCGAAACTCTGTTTATCCCCGAAGGGGTCAGTTTTCAAGTATTAGAAGAGTCGGCTGATTTATTGGTTCATTTTCTGCTTTATCAAGTAGAACCTATTCGCGATATTTTAGGTAACCAGGTAGTGGCCATGTATCTGTATTCGCAGTTGGTGCCAGAACCCTGCTATGTGTGGCAGACAGGGGAAGAAGAGGAAGTGTTGCGCTACATGACTCAGCTTGATGCTACCCTGCATCAGGAAGATCCTTTCCGCCTGTATGAGCAGAAGTTGCTTTTGCTGGCACTTACACACCGGCTTTGCTCGTTGTATAATCGCAAGTTGGTAACGAATCAAGATGCTGTAGGACATCGCAATGAAGTATTTCTACGGCTTATTCAATTGATAGAGCAGTACTATGTACATGAGCGTGGCGTGGAATTCTATGCCGATAAGTTATGCCTTTCTCCGAAGTATCTCTCTGCTCTGAGCAAGTCCATTTGCGGATATACCGTACAGGAACTCGTATTTAAGTCTATCATTCGTAAAAGTATCTCTCTGCTGAAAAACACGCAGAAGAATATCCAGGAGATTTCAGATTATTTCAATTTTCCCAATGCTTCTTATTTTGGTACTTTCTTTAAGAAACAGATGGGTATGTCGCCGCAACAGTATAGAAAGAATTTCAACTCTTAGAACTTTATAGAAAAGTGCAGCTAGTTGCATCGTTTATAGCAAGCGGTTGCACAGCCCCATGCAGCCAACTGCATGAGGCTGTGCAACCGCTTGCTATTTGTATACAGTTTGGACTTTTGCTCTTTCTTTGAGTTAATATAGCTTTATTTAGTTAAAATGAATTTAAATATATTAGGTTTTATTTTGATTTTCATCGTTTTGATGCTGTTATAGCAATAAAATAGTTTATTTTTGCTGACATAATTTAATAATTAACCTAAAAATCTAATCAGATGAGAAACTTGTTTTGCCTATTTGCAAAATACGTTTACGTATTTTTAGTTTTGTCCGTAAGTCTGCTTACGGCGTGTGTCAATTCCATCAGTGATGATGAAGTATCTCTTCCGGCTGAGGGAACGGTTCCTATCTCTTTTACAGGAAAAGTCAGTAGGGCCACCTCTACGCGCGTGTCCGATAAGGCTCTGGAAGTGGGTGATCAGGTAGGTCTTATGGCTATGTTATCGGGCACTTCTGTCCAAGGACAACGGTATATTGATAATTTACTCTTGGAAACTTCTGCGGAAAATGCCTTGGTACCCGAGCGGGTGGTCTACTATCCAGAAGGCAATGATACCAAACTGGATTTTTTAGCTTATTACCCTTATCGCAAAGAAGGAATACCTGCCGGAAACAGTCAAATGACGGTCACGGTGATGCACGACCAAAGTACAGATGCCGATTGGGATAAATCCGATTTCCTGGTGGCCGGCAAGACGAAAGTGGCTGCCAGCACCAATAGTGTAGCGCTTACTTTCAAGCATAAATTGGCCAAAGTGAAAGTGGAACTGCTTCCGGAGAGTAAGGAGGATATAGACCATTTGCTGAGTAGCAATCCATCGGTCAGTGCCTGCGGATTCTGCACGCAGACCGACTATGATTTTGCTACAGATGCCTTCGCCAATCCCTCAGCACCTGCTGTGATTCGCATGGCTGGTACTTGGAAAAAGAGTACGGATAAACTGGTAGGTATGGAGATGATTGTAGTTCCGCAAGAAATCAATGCAGACAGTCAATACCTGGTGCTCGAACTAAATGGAAAAATATATACCTGTCCTGTTTCTGCAGCCGTGTTGAACAGTAATACGCAGCGGGTCATCACCATTCGTGTGAAAGAAACAATCGACCATATCCTTTCCGGCTTTGTAGGCGAAGTAGAAGATTGGGGTGAAGGAACGGTGCAAGAAGAGGAAAGTGGCATGGAGTACCAGCTTACCGACATTCATACAGCTCTTTTGTCATTTGCCAAGTCGAATATTTACCATTTGTATGCAGACGGTAAGATAGTGGCCGAAGTCTGTAAGGAATATCTGCGTCTGCCGGAGGCTGGCATTGATTCTCAGGCATTGGTACTTTATCAAGCAAAAGATGGCGTGGTGGACCTCAAGCAGGGCATGGTTTTGGAATTGCTCGATGAAGAGGAATCTATCCACGGAGGAAGTATCAGTTGGGATGTAGAGTCGGGGCAAGTGCAGTATACACCGGGCACTTCAGCTCCTGTGCGTACTTTCTATGTCAATGAGCAGCGTAAGGCCGTGATAGAGAAACCAGCAAGCCCGTTGATGGTTCATTTGAAAAACTATCAGTTGCAAGATATACGCGGCAACGCAGTGAACTATTACGGAGTGGTGAAGATAGGTACCCAATATTGGATGCAGGAAGAATTGAACACTACCAAGTATATAGATGGTAAGGCGCTGACCTTGCGCACAGAGACCGGAACAGGAGCCGGATACTTTGTATCTACCGATAAAAAGCATGTATTTTATAATGGAGAAGCCATCGTAGAAGGCGAATTGGCGCCGGCCGGATGGCGCATTCCGAAGATTGCCGACTGGAATGCCCTAGTGGATTATGTAGGCGATTTGGCTGCCTTAAAGGCCGGTCAGTGGGAGAGCCTGTCGGGAGGTGAACTGGCTCCGGTAACCAATAAATCTTTCTTCAATGCTTATCCGGTGGGTATGTGTGCACCGAAAGCTTATGGAGGTGCCGGTAAGATTATCGGTTTCCATAGTTTGGATGAAGCCGGAACAGCGGTAGAGAAACAATCGCTTATCTTGGTGGGGGATATAGCAGAGTACACCTTGCAGAGCACGTTTGACGCCAAACTGAAAGTCTACAAAGGCTGTTCTATCCGCTGCCTGCGTAAATAACGCTAAAAATAACATTTGCCGACTGTAGATTCTGTATTTTATTGTATATTTGCTCATCTAAGAATGTATAATTAGTGAAGCGAATGAAAGAGATAACTCGGCTGAAGGGGATACATCCATGGGTGTGGTTAAGGCGTTTTCGTCATCGCCGCGGGTATGGTGTGCATTCCCCTTTCGCTTTCAGTTTTCTTACCTTTGTGGTGTATGAGAAGGCAGCCTATTATAAGTATAAGGAGTTAGATGAAGCACAGCAGCAACAGGTTTCCTTAAAAGGAAATGAGTGGGCATATGCAGAAACCCGGAAACTCAAACGGTTGCTTTTTAGAATAGCCAACTGGGCACAGCCGCAACAGATGGTGGACGTGGGTCCCGAATCTGCAGCGGAACTCTTTCTGAAAGCAGCTCGTACGAATGCAGATTGGCAGAAGGCAGAGAATATCGATGAATTGCGGGCTCGCTGTACAGATGGGGTGGAGTTTCTTTATCTTCACGATTATCGGCATCCGGCATTCGTAAGAGAGGCCTTTCAGCATTGTGTGGCAAAGACATCTGCCCAATCGGTATTTGTCATTGCGGGTATTGGCTATTCTACTGCCATGAAAGAACTGTGGCAACAAATAAAACAGCACCCGAAGACAGGCATATCTTTCGACCTTTATGATGTGGGTGTCGTTTGTTTCGACCCGAATAAAATCAAGCAGCATTATATCGTGAACTTTTAATCAATAGCAGTTATGAAGGTGTATACGAAAACGGGCGATAAGGGAACCACCTCATTGGTGGGTGGAGTCAGAGTGTCAAAGACCCATATCCGCTTGGAAGCTTATGGAACAGTAGATGAACTGAATGCCCAGTTAGGGTTGCTCTCCACTTATTTACAGTGTACGGCCGATCGTGAGTTTGTTACTCAGGTGCAGCATAAACTGTTTGCTGTAGGATCTTATTTGGCCACAGATTTGTCGCATACTCGTTTGCATGAAGCCAGTCTGGTGAACAGTGAAGAAGTAGTCCAGATAGAAAAGGAAATCGATCGTTTAGATGGAATGCTTCCTCCTTTGAAAGCTTTCGTATTGCCGGGAGGATGTAGAGGTGCAGCCGTGTGCCATGTATGCCGCACGGTATGCCGCAGGGCAGAACGCAGGATTTTATCCTTGGCCGAGCAGGTAGATATCGATGCAGTAATCCTTGCTTATATGAATCGCTTGTCGGATTATTTGTTCGTTTTGTCGCGCAAAATGAATCAAGATGAGAAAATAGATGATTTTTTTTGGGTAAATAGTTGCAAATGAATTTATTTGTATTATTTTTGCCGAAAATTAAAAGACAGGAAATTTATAGACAATTTTAATACGAAAAACTATGTATTGGACATTGGAATTGGCATCAAAGCTGGAAGATGCCCCTTGGCCGGCAACTAAGGATGAATTAATAGATTATGCCATGCGTTCGGGTGCTCCGTTAGAGGTCATCGAAAACTTGCAAGAAATGGAAGATGAAGGCGAAATCTACGAAAGTATAGAAGATATTTGGCCGGATTATCCTAGTAAGGAAGATTTCTTCTTCAATGAGGAAGAATATTAATACGTTGATTAAAGCGCATTCGCTGAAGTGAAACGGGTTAAGCAGGTTGCTTAAGCATCTGCTTAACCCGTTTTTTTCTAAATAAGATATTTGCAGAAACAGAGTTTTTGGTATGGAGGATTGTAGAGCGGGTGTTCAGTCACTCTTAAATGAAATATATGGTTACGATGAGTTTAGAAACCTCGAAATATATAAGGATTTAACGCAAAGCAGAGAGAAAGTGTCCGTTTCTCAAGGCTGCTTGATAGAGCAGGTATTACAAGAGGCCGAAAAAGAGGATGGGCGGGAAATCAATAATCTGTTGCTTACCGCACCCACCGGTGCAGGCAAGTCGCTGCTGTTTCAATTACCGGCCATCTACCTGGGCAGGCATCATGAGTGGCTGACCATTGTAGTGTCTCCTCTGAAGGCTTTGATTATGGATCAGGTAGATGGGTTGAAGGATATGGGCTATGATAAAGTAGCTTATGCTTCCTCTGATTTGTCGCCGGAGCAGAAAAGCGATGTCTACAGGCAAGTGCGTGAAGGCGAGGTAGACTTGTTCTATCTTTCACCGGAATTGCTGCTTTCTTATGACATACGCTATTTTGTGGGCAACCGACACATTGGATTGGTGGTGGTAGATGAGGCGCATACGGTAACTACTTGGGGCAAGGAGTTTCGGGTAGATTATTGGTTCTTAGGACGCTATCTGAGTACGTTGAAGCATACGCTGGGGTATAATTTCCCCATTTTTGCACTCACGGCTACAGCCGTGTGGAATCCTGCCGGAGGAAACGACATGGTATTTGAAACCATCCGGTCGCTGCAAATGGAGCCCTGCACTTGCTATGTGGGTACGGTAAAGCGTAAAAATATAGCATTCGACATCCGTAGCATGGATATAGAAGAGGGAGAAACATACGATAAAGCTAAGCAAAGAGTAGTGTCAGACCGCATAAAGCAATGCTTAACAGGGCATAAAACACTGCTTTATTACCCGTTTGCCGGTGGAATCGATATGCGCCTGAAAACTTGGGTGCAACCGTCCGATTGGAAATGGGTGGCATCTTATTACGGTAAAAAAGAAAAAGAACAGAAGCGGGCCATCGTTCAGGCTTTTAAAGAGGGAGAAAAGAAACTGATTGTAGCCACTAAAGCTTTTGGTATGGGGGTGGACATCAGTGATATCGACCGTGTGTATCATGTGGCACCTTCCAGTACTTTTGTGGATTATATACAGGAGATAGGTCGGGCAGCCCGGGATACAGCCATTCAGGGCGTGGCAGCTACCGATTTTAATGAACGCGATTTTTATTACATGAAACGCTTGCATCAGGCAGGAAATATCACTCAAGAGCAGTTGGCTTTGATTTTGGCCAAGTTGATGGAGGTGTATCGCATGAAGGGTGAGAAGCGGGAAATATTGATTTCATCGGCCGATTTTGAATTTGCGGTCAAATTGCCTCGCGCCAAGAATAAACTGGAATACGAAGCCGAATTAGGGCAGCTGGTAAAGACTGCCTTGCTCTGGCTGGAAGAGGATTTGTCGAAGCGTTACGGACGGATGCTGATAGAGGTGGAGCCGCGTAACCTGCTTACCGAAGGATTTGTGCAGGATAAAACAGGGGATGCCTTTGCGCGAGAATTTGCAGATTATCTGGAAGTGGTGGAAGGGGAAACGGACATTTATCACGTGCGTCTGGATGCTTTGTGGGAACAGCGTTTCTCGGAATTAGGCTATAAGGAATTTAAGCAGAAGTTGAATAATGGCACTTTGTGGGAAGGTACGCGCGCGGTTTCTGTAGGCAAGCATGAGGTATTGTTGAAGGAAGATGCCACCGTGATTCGTCAGCGTCTGGATGCCTTGTTCAAGGCTTTGGTTGATTTGATGAAGACTGCATTGGTGAAAAATAAGGGAAAGTTTGATGAGGAGGCTTTGCGACAGGTTTTTGCTGACCACCGTATGGATGTGCGTTCGGCAAAGCGGTTCATAGGTTCCTTGTTGGAGTCGCGCACGGAAGAGGGGCGTAGTGTGAGTTACATCAGCAGTGCGAAGAAGAAAGACTCCAACGAATTGTCGTTTACGGTGACTCGAGGGTTTGACTTGCTGCTGGGACGCTACCAGAAACTGTTTGCCCAGCGTATCAGCGGTAATCAGGGCGATCGCCTGACTTTCTATTGCACTCCGTTTTCCGATTTGAATATGTTATTAAATCTGTTGACTATGCTCGGCGGACTTTCTTTTACGGCCGAGGGGGGAGCTATGCCTTGTGTACAGATTCGCTTCACCGATCCGGAAGAATTGTGTAGGCTGGCAGCAACGGGCGAGTATCACAATCAAATCCTGGAAAGTAATGAGCGTATCTTTGAAGAGCAGATGAAGCTTTTCAGCTACTTTTTCGGACATACGGAATTGACCGATGAGCAGCGTTGGAACTTTGTTGAGGCTTATTTCACAGGTACACCGGTGGACGAACTGATACGCTGATAGGCCAGGCGCTCATCACCGTTGAGCAGGTAGATGATACCGCAGTATTGGAAACCGTGTTTCTGCAGAATATGTTGCAGGATATGGTTGTCGCGATGCGTGTCTGCCCTTAAGTTAGGGATGCGTTGCTCGCACCATTTCAGGCACGCATGGGCTATTCCATGACTGTTTGGAGTGCTGGCCAGCCGATGAATAGTGCCGTAGGGTTGGCTGTCGTCTAGCCAGGCACCTTCATAAATCTTTGTATAGGTAGGGTCTTTCCCGAGTATAAAGGAGAACGTACCTATCAGTTGGTTCTCTTCGTCCAGACATACGTGGCAATACCCTTTCTGAATATCATGGAGGATAACTTCTTCCGCTGGATATCCTTTCGTCCACTGTTTGAAATTGCCGTTTTGACGCATGATGAGTTTGGCTTCTTCAAAGAGCTGCATAAGTAGGGGGAGTTCTTCTATATGGGCTGGTCTAATATTCATAATTCTATAGGCTTTAGTGCCTGCAAAAGTAATATTTTTAGTCGATTTTTGTTTTTAATCGGGTAGAATGGTTATATTTGCATTTGATATTTTAACATTGGGGATTATGAAGAAAATTTTTGTTACGTTCGTAATAGCTGTTGGCTGTATGCTGATGGCTATGCCGGTTCAGGCGCAGTTAAATTTTGGTGTAAAAGGTGGTTTGAATATGTCCAAATTGGACTTGAAGCACGGACCTTCCAGTGATAATACCACCGGATTCTTTATCGGTCCTATGGCAGAGGTTACCATTCCAGTTATAGGATTGGGAGTGGATGCTGCTCTGATGTATTCACAGAGAGGTGAGCATGAATGGAAACAGCAAGGTATAGAAATTCCTGTCAATTTGAAATATACCATTGGTTTGGGCAGTACATTGGGTGTCTTTGTTGCTGCAGGGCCTGATTTTTTCTTTAATTTCAAGGATGCCGATGACTTGGATAAGAAGGAGTCGCAGGTAGGGCTGAATCTGGGAGCCGGTCTCAAACTCTTGCGCCATATTCAGCTTGGTGTGAACTATCAGATTCCTTTGAACGACAGTTTTAAAGTGGCAGATGAGGGTGCCAAGACTAAATCCTGGCAAGTATCTTTGGCTTATCTGTTCTAAAGAAAGAACCGTGGCAGATTATGGGTAGTTAATCCCCATTTCTCCTTTATAATTTTAGGCGCTCCCGTTTTTAGGGAGCGTTTTTTTATTGTATCTTTAACTCCCGAAATGAAGAAGTTTGTAGATGTCATATTGCCTTTGCCGCTGAATGCTTGTTTCACCTATCTTCTGCCCGCACATTGTGCCGATGAAGTACAGGTGGGATGCAGGGTTGTGGTACCCTTCGGCAAAAAGAAATATTATACAGGTATTGTACGTACCATTCATTACCAGGAACCGGTAGACTACGAAGTAAAAGAGGTAACTGAACTATTGGATAAGACTCCGTTACTCTTGCCTGTGCAGCTTGATTTCTGGGAATGGCTGGCAAGTTATTATCTTTGCTCTTTGGGCGATGTGTATAAGGCGGCCCTTCCTTCGGGATTAAAGTTGGAGAGTGAATCCATCGTGTGCTATCATGCTGATTCTGATAACCAGGAGAATCTGAATGAACGCGAGATAAAGTTGATGGAACTCTTACGGATTAATCCGGAACAAAGCATTACGAAACTAGGGAAGGATAGTGGATGCAGGCATATCCTGTCTGTGGTAAAATCTCTTTTAGACAAGGGATTGGTGGTGGTGAAGGAAGAGTTGAAGCGCACTTACAAACCGAAGATGGAAGTACGGGTTCGGCTGTCACCGGAGGTCTGCGAGGAGTATCGGTTGCATGAATTGTTTGATGAATTGCATAGACGGGCTCCGAAGCAACTGGATTTACTGATGAAGTATGTCGAACTGTCCGGTTGTTTCGGCCGGGCGGTAATACGTGAAGTAAGTAAGTCTGAATTACTGAAGCGGGCATCTTCTACACCGGCTGTGTTTCAAGCCTTGGTGGAAAAGGGCATTCTGGAGATTTATCAGCAGGAAGTGGGTCGTTTGGGAGATTTCGCTACGGAGGAGACCGTGCAAGCATTGAACCCTTTAAACAGCTATCAAAGTCAGGCTTATCAGGAAATTCTGCAAACCTTTCAGTCTAAAAATGTCTGTCTGTTGCATGGGGTGACTGGTAGCGGAAAAACAGAAATCTATATTCATCTGATACACGAAATGCTGAGCCAAGGCAAGCAGGTGCTTTATCTGTTGCCGGAGATAGCTCTGACTACACAGATAACCGATCGCCTGAAGCGGGTGTTCGGTCATAAGCTGGGGGTCTATCATTCCAAATTCCCGGATGCCGAACGGGTGGAAATCTGGCAGAAGCAGTTGAGTGCCCAAGGATACGACATTATTTTAGGTGTACGTTCTTCCATATTTCTTCCCTTTCGTAATTTAGGCTTGGTGATAGTGGATGAGGAGCATGAAACCACTTATAAGCAGCAAGACCCCGCTCCGCGTTATCATGCCCGTAATGCAGCTATTGTGTTGGCTTCGTTGATGGGTGCAAAGACTGTATTGGGAACGGCTACTCCCTCTATAGAAACCTGGCAGAATACGCAATTGGGCAAATATGGATTGGTATCACTTACCCATCGTTACAGCGAGATGCAGCTTCCTGAAATATTACCTGTAGACCTTCATTTGCTCAGACATCAGAAGCGGATGAAAGGACCTTTTTCTCCTTTGCTTTTGCAGTATGTACGCGAAGCTTTGGAGCGAAAGGAACAAGTCATTCTGTTTCAGAATCGTCGTGGATTTGCACCGCTGGTAGAATGTCACACTTGCGGCTGGGTACCTAAGTGTAAAAATTGTGATGTGAGCCTTACGTATCATAAGGGGCTGAACCAGCTTACTTGTCACTATTGTGGCTGTACTTATCAGGTACCCCGTATATGTCCGGCTTGTGAAGGAGTGGATTTGCGTAGCAGAGGGTTTGGTACGGAAAAGATAGAAGATGAAATTCAGCAGATTTTTCCCGAAGCCAGGGTGGCTAGGATGGATTTGGATACCACCCGTACCCGTACGGCATACGAGCGCATCATTGCAGATTTTGAGCAGGGAAAAACTGATATTTTAATTGGTACACAAATGGTTTCCAAGGGGCTGGATTTCGATCACGTCAGTGTAGTAGGTATATTGGATGCTGATACCATGCTGAACTATCCCGATTTCAGGTCGTATGAGCGGGCGTTTCAGTTGATGGCTCAGGTGGCTGGCCGTGCAGGTAGGAAGAATAAACAAGGTGTAGTGCTTTTGCAAACCACCCATGTGGAGCATCCGATTATATCTCAAGTCATCAGACACGATTATGAAGGAATGGTCGATGGTCAGTTGGCCGAACGGCAGTTGTTTCATTACCCGCCGTATTATCGGTTGTTCTATGTATACCTAAAAAACCGCAATGAAGCTTTGTTGGAACTGATGGCGCAGACCATGGCCGGAAAATTGAGGGCTGTATTTGGTCCCCGTGTCTTAGGTCCTGACAAGCCGCCCGTATCCAGAGTGCAGTTGCTCTATATTCGGAAGATTGTGTTAAAAGTAGAACATGCTGCTCCTCTGGCGCGTGTGCGGGAGTGTCTGTTGCAAGTACAGAAAGAAATGCTGATGGAAGATCGTTTTAAATCATTGATTGTGTACTATGATGTAGACCCCTTGTAGTGCTAGATGCTTTCGAACATCCTGCTGCGAGCCAACATGCAGGCACCGATGATTCCAGCTCTGTCTTTCAGTTTGGAGTTCAGAATGACGGAATCCTTATTGACCAGATTCAGCGAATATTTTCGCACGGCTGTTTTGATGGGTTGTAAGATGTAGTCACCTGTAAGAGATAAACTTCCTCCTATGATTACCATTTCAGGGTTAAACAGGTTGATAAGTCCGGCAATCTGCTTTCCGAGTTTTTGTCCAATCTCCTCTACAATTTCGATGCATAATAAATCCTCCTTGTTGACGGCAGCGATGATTTCGTCTAACGTCAGCAGATTGTCTTTGGTGCGGATGCGTTTCGAAAGAATGGAACTTTCTCCATCACTGATTCTTTTCAAGAGAATTCGATGCAAGGCCGATCCCGACGCTTCTGTTTCCAGACATCCTTTCTTTCCACAATGGCAGATGATTTCATTCTCAAAAGCGTTGATATGTCCGAATTCCCCGGAGAATCCAGATTTCCCCGTATAAATTTTCCCATCAATGATGATGCCTATTCCCAATCCCCAACTGATGTTGACAAACAGAATATTCTTTTCACCATTGACGCATCCTTTCATATATTCTCCATAAGTCATGGCGCGGGTGTCATTGTCTATGCATACAGGATACTCCAGTTTCTCGCTAAATACTTCAGCCAACGGTCGTTCTGAGAAATTGAAAATGCTGAAACTATATCCAGACTCCGGATTCACACGACCGGAAATGTTAACGTTGATATTGAGAATTTTTTTATTATTGATGTTGGTGGACTGTATAAAGTGGTTGATAATTCCACAGAGATTTTCTAAAGCTTCCGGGTTGTTTTCAAATTTGTAAGGGATGTCATTTTTTTCCTCCACCATGTCTCCTTTGAAATTAATCAATCCGATGTTGAGCGAGAATTTTTTCACATCTACTCCGATAAAGTATCCGGATTCCGGATTCAACCCATATAAATTGGGGTGTCGTCCTCCGCTGGTTTCCAATTTCCCATAATCGTTGATGTATCCGTCTTCACTCATTTCATTGATGAATTTGGTTACAGTGGGTACACTGAGGTCCAATTCTTTGGATAAGTCGGTTATCGTAGCACTGCCATTATATATATAATAGGTAATAATGCGTTTTTTAGTCAATGCGCTTTTGCTACCCATTTCTATTTCCTTTAATAATCTATGTTCCATATCTCATTATTTTAATTATGACAAATATATTAAATTATTTCATTATTTTATTTCCGTCTTTGATTTAATTTATTTTTTTATATTGACGCAAGCGGTGTTTTTATTATATTTTTTGTAAATGAGTTTTTCTATAAGAATAGTTTACATATTTTAGATGTGATATATGATTATATAAATTCATTTATTTATGTTCTATATCATGTTTTATAATAAAAATGTTTATTATATATTCTTTATTTAGTAAAAGTATATATCTTTGCGTTGAATATAATTTAATATATGTATTAATAATAGGTTTATGCTATGAGGAATATATTCATATTTTGTTTGGTTAGTATTTATATGCTCAGTACGTCATGCGCGAAGAAGCATTTATCAGAAGTGGATGTTTTGATTGTTGGTGGTGGAGCAAGTGGCGTAGCTGCGGGAATTCAGTCTTCTAGAATGGGCGTAACTACTTTGATCATAGAGGAAACGGATTGGCTAGGAGGAATGCTTACAGCTGGTGGAGTGAGTGCTATAGATGGTAACAATAATTTGCCTGCTGGAATTTGGGGGGAGTTTAGATCTAAATTAGCGCTACATTATGGAGGTTTGGATTCGTTGAAAACAGGTTGGGTCAGTAATGTCCTTTTTGAGCCATCAGTAGGGAATAAGATTTTTCATCAAATGGTTCAAACAGAGAAATTGTTAAGCGTAAAAAAGAGAACTGTATTAAATAATTTGTGTAAAGTTGGACAAGGTTGGCGTGCAGAAATATTTTCAGAATCAGATGGTACTGCAATTGTTTATGCTAAAGTTGTCATTGATGCTACAGAACTTGGAGATGTTGCTAAATTATGTGGTGTAAAGTATGATATCGGTATGGAAAGTCGGTATGATACTAAAGAGGATATCTCTCCAGAAAAGGCTAATAATATTGTTCAAGATTTAACCTATGTAGCTACACTAAAAGATTATGGTAAAGATGTAACAATTCCCCGTCCAATGGGATATGACCCAAAGGAGTTTGCTTGTGCGTGCGCAAATCCCATATGTCTTACACCTAAAGAACCAGATAGAGTTTGGTCTAAGGATATGATGATTACTTATGGTAAATTACCAAATAAAAAGTATATGATCAATTGGCCAATTGAGGGAAATGATTACTATGTAAATTTAATTGAGATGTCGCCTCGTGAACGTCAAGTGGCTATAGAATATGCTAAGCATTACACGATGTGTTTCCTTTATTTTATCCAACATGAATTAGGTTATAACACCTTAGGATTGGCTGATGACGAGTATCCAACAGAAGATAAATTACCCTTTATTCCTTATTATCGCGAATCTAGACGTATTCATGGAAAGGTCCGTTTTACTTTGAATCATATAGTTGCCCCTTATCAACAGGCACAAAAATTGTATCGTACTTGTATTGCTGTAGGGGATTATCCTGTGGATCACCATCATACACGTTATCATGGTTATGAAGAATTACCCAACTTGTATTTTTATCCAATTCCTTCTTACGGTTTGCCATTAGGTACATTAATACCTCAACAGGTGAAGAATTTAATAGTTGCAGAAAAATCTATTTCTGTATCAAATATAGCCAATGGGACTACACGTTTGCAGCCTGTTGTATTGCAAATAGGTCAGGCTGCTGGAGCATTGGCAGCATTGGCTGTTTCTCAAGAAAAAATGGTAGATGAAGTGGAAGTTCGTGATGTACAAAATGCAATTTTGGCAGCCAAGGGTTATTTGTTGCCTTATTTGGATGTACCTGTATCCGATGTGCGCTTTCAATCTTATCAGCGTATAGGTTCTACTGGGATTTTAAAGGGAGTAGGACGTAATGTAGAATGGAGCAATCAGACATGGTTGCGTGCGGATACTGTTTTATTGACTTCAGAATTAGAAGGGTTGAAAGATTTGTATCCTGAATCACAGTGGCAGAAAGATAGTGAGACTATGACAGTTAAGCAAGCTGTTCATTTGATAGAAGAGATAGCAAAGAAGGAGCAATTATCGTTGAAAGGAGAAAAACAAGTTGAAAATGTGTGGAAGAATTTTGGTTTAGGTAAGTTGGATTGGGATAAGCAAATTCTTCGCGGTGAAATGGCCGTGTTATTGGACCAGCTTTTGGATCCTTTTAATCGAAAGCCTGTAGATATAACAGGAGAATTTAAATAATAAATAATATAACCCATCTAATACATGAAAGATGAATAGTAGAAGAAACTTTTTAAAGAAAGCAGCATTGACAGGTGCTTCTGTAATGGCTGTCCCTTCCTTGTTGGGTAATTCATTTGTTGAAGAGGCTGTCTCAGATAATGCAGTGGCCGCAGAATGTGCAGGTAAGTTAATTGTTCCCAAGGCACAGGGACTACAAATTACAGGAACTTTTTTAGATGAGATCTCCCATGACATACCCCATCAGAACTGGGGTGAGAAAGAATGGGACTTGGATTTTCAGCACATGAAGCGTATAGGTATTGATACGGTGATTATGATACGTTCTGGTTATCGTAAATTTATTACGTATCCTTCCAAGTATTTGTTGAAGAAAGGTTGTTATATGCCATCGGTTGATTTATTGGATATGTATTTGCGTCTGGCTCAGAAATACGGCATGAAATTTTATTTCGGTCTGTATGATTCTGGCCGTTATTGGGATACCGGAGATTTAAGCTGGGAGATAGAAGACAATAAATATGTGATAGATGAGGTGTGGAAGAACTATGGTCATTACAAAAGTTTTGGCGGATGGTATATCAGCGGAGAAATCAGCCGTGCTACTAAAGGTGCAATTGATGCATTCCACGCTATGGGAAAACAATGTAAAGATGTATCGGGCGGACTTCCTACATTTATATCTCCTTGGATAGACGGTAAGAAAGCAGTGATGGCCAGCGGTTCTTCTCTAACCAAAGATGAGGCTGTGTCTGTGGAACAGCATGAGCGTGAATGGAATGAAATATTTGACGGTATTCACGATGTGGTAGATGCTTGTGCATTTCAAGATGGTCATATTGATTACGATGAATTGGATGCATTTTTCACCGTGAATAAAAAACTGGCAGATAAATATGGGATGAAATGTTGGACGAATGCTGAAACATTCGACCGGGATATGCCGATTAAATTTTTCCCAATTAAGTTCGACAAGTTGCGTATGAAACTGGAAGCAGCTAAACGGGTCGGGTACGACAAAGCCATAACTTTTGAGTTTTCTCATTTCATGAGTCCACAGTCTGCCTATCTGCAAGCCGGACATTTATACGACAGATATCGGGAATATTTCAATCTCAGGTAATCAAAATCAGTTTAATAGGTATGAAATCGAATATAAATTTTTCTTATTTGATATTCCTGTCTGTTGTTGCAGCGTTGGGAGGTTTCTTGTTCGGATATGATACTGCGGTCATATCCGGCACAACCTCTCAAGTGACTTCTGTTTTCGGGTTGGATACCTTGCAGCAAGGGTGGTATGTAGGATGTGCCTTGATAGGTTCTATTGCAGGCGTGCTGATGTCTGGTTTATTGAGTGACAAGTTAGGACGGAAGTTGACGATGATCCTTTCAGCAGTTATGTTTTCAGTATCGGCTATCGGATGTGCCTTCTGTGCAGATTTTAATCAACTGGTGGTTTATCGTATCATTGGTGGTGTAGGTATTGGTGTGGTATCGGTTGTTTCCCCCTTGTATATTTCAGAAGTTTCCGTGGCACAATATCGGGGGCGGTTGGTCAGCTTGTATCAGTTGGCTGTCACTGTAGGTTTCTTAGGTGCCTATCTGATGAATTATCAGTTATTGGCATGGTCAGAAAGTGCGGTGTCCAGTGCTGATGGTGGATGGGTGAACCTGATTTTTGTGGATGAAGTCTGGCGTGGTATGCTGGGTATGGAAACCATTCCGGCTTTACTTTTCTTCCTGATAATTTTTTTCATTCCCGAGAGTCCGCGCTGGCTGATTGTCCAACGTAAAGAGCAACAAGCTTTTGGTATTTTGGAACGCATATATCAATCTGCCAGTGAAGCTACTTATCAGTTGCAGGAAACCCGTAGTATGATAGCCTCTTCTGCACAATCAGATTGGCGTTTGTTGTTGCAGCCTGGCATTCGTAAGGCAGTGTTCATTGGTGCCGGTATTGCCATATTAGGACAATTCATGGGTGTGAATGCCGTGCTTTATTATGGGCCTTCCATTTTCGAGAATGCAGGTTTGTCTGGAGGAGATTCTTTGTTTTATCAAGTGATGATTGGTTTGGTCAATACTTTGACTACCATCTTGGCTTTGATTATTATTGATAAAGTAGGCCGTAAGAAGTTGGTCTATTACGGAGTATCGGGTATGGTGGTCTCTTTATGCTGCATCGCTTTTTATTTTGCTTTCGGTGATGTTTGGCAGATTCCTTCTTGGGTATTACTGTTTTTCTTTTTGGTTTATGTGTTTTGTTGTGCTGTATCCATTTGTGCAGTTATTTTTGTGCTGCTCAGCGAAATGTATCCAACAAAGATTCGCGGGTTGGCCATGTCCATTGCCGGTTTTGCATTGTGGATTGGTACTTATCTCATCGGACAACTTACGCCGTGGATGCTTCAATCGCTTACTCCCACAGGGACTTTCCTACTTTTTGCAGTGATGTGTGTGCCCTATATCCTGATTATCTGGAAACTCATACCGGAAACTGCAGGAAAGTCTCTTGAAGAGATTGAGCGTTATTGGATAAAGAATTAATCGATCTTATAAAATATAAAGACTATGGATTTTAAGAAATTAGCAGAACAGTACAAGAGTGAGTTGTTGGATAGTGTGCTTCCTTTTTGGTTAGAGCATTCTCAGGATCATGAATATGGAGGCTATTATACTTGCTTGCGTCAAGATGGAAGTGTGTTTGATACCGATAAGTTTATTTGGCTGCAAGGGCGTGAGGTATGGCTTTTCTCTATGCTTTACAACAAGGTTGAGAAGCGTCAGGAGTGGCTCGATTGTGCCATTCAGGGAGGAGAATTTTTAAAGAAGTACGGTCATGATGGAAATTACAATTGGTATTTTTCTTTAGATCGTCAGGGTAATCCGTTGGTCGAACCGTATAATATTTTTTCCTATACCTTTGCCACTATGGCATTTGGTCAGTTGAGTTTGGCTACCGGTAATCAGGAATATGCTGAGATAGCTAAAAAAACCTTTGATATCATTTTATCAAAGGTAGATAACCCCAAGGGTAAGTGGAATAAATTGCATCCCGGCACTCGTAATCTAAAGGGTTTTTCCTTACCTATGATTCTTTGTAATTTGGCATTGGAAATAGAACATCTGCTCGATGAAGATTTCTTGGTAAAGACGATGGATACCTGCATCCATGAAGTGATGGAAGTGTTCTTGCGTCCCGAGTTGGGCGGTATCATTGTAGAAAACCTGAATGCCGACAATAGCCTGGTAGATTGCTTTGAAGGCCGTCAGGTGACGCCCGGACATGGCACTGAAGCCATGTGGTTCATTATGGATTTGGGTAAGCGTTTGAATCGTCCCGAACTGATTGAAAAGGCGAAAGACACTGCCTTGAAGATGCTGGAATATGGTTGGGACAAGGAGTACGAAGGAATCTTCTACTTTATGGATCGGAACGGCAATCCTCCCCAGCAGTTGGAATGGGATCAGAAATTGTGGTGGGTGCATATTGAAACCTTGATCTCCATGCTGAAGGGTTATCAACTTACTGGAGACCAGCGTTGCTTGGATTGGTTTGAAAAGGTACATAATTATACTTGGAATCACTTCAAAGATAAAGAACATCCCGAATGGTTTGGTTATCTGAATCGTCGCGGTGAAGTGCTTTTGCCGTTAAAAGGAGGCAAATGGAAAGGCTGTTTCCACGTGCCTAGAGGGTTGTATCAGTGCTGGCAAGTATTGGAGTATCTATCAAAATAAGAATATTATGGCAGGAAGACGAAATTTTTTGAAGACTTTGGCTGCTTCTACATCTTTACTTTTGGGTAGCCGTTTTCTTACTGCATGTTCATCGGTAAGTAAGTCGTCTGAGAAGGGAGAATTTCCTAGTTTTATTACTTTTGGAGCTTTCAAAGGCATGCCTATCAAGGCTACCTTTTTAGATGAAATCAGTTGGGATATACCACATCAGAATTGGGGAGTGAAGGAATGGGATGATGATTTCAAGGCTATGAAAAAAATGGGAATCAATACTGTTGTTATGATTCGTGCTGGGTTAGGTAAATGGATTGTCGCTCCTTTTCGCTCTTTGCTAGATAAAGAGGATGTGTATTATCCTTCTGTAGATTTGGTGGAAATGTTTTTAACTTTAGCTGATAAACATGGATTGAACTTCTTTTTTGGTATGTATGATTCCGGAAAGTATTGGCAAGAGGGGTTGTTTCAACGAGAAATAGACCTAAATATGGCTCTGATTGACGAAGTTTGGACTAAGTATGGTCAGCATCCTTCTTTTAAAGGATGGTATCTTTCACAAGAAGTCAGTCGACGTACGAAGAACATGTCTAAGATTTATGCAGAAGTAGGTAAACATGCAAAAACTGTTTCCGGAGGATTGACAACGTTGGTGTCTCCTTATATACATGGTATAAAGACTGATCAGGTAATGTCGGGTGATAAACCGCTTACGGTACGTGAACATGAAGAAGAATGGGATGAAATTTTAGGAAATGTTCAAGGAGCAGTTGATATTTTGGCTTTTCAGGATGGACAGGTGGATTACCATGAATTGTATGATTATTTGGTAATCAATAAAAAGTTAGCAGATAAATATGGGATGCATTGTTGGACGAATATAGAGTCTTTTGATCGTGATATGCCCATCCGCTTTCTTCCTATTAAATGGGAAAAACTGTTGTTGAAGTTGGAGGCTGCTCGTAAGGCAGGTATGGAAAATGCAATAACTTTTGAGTTCTCTCATTTTATGAGCCCTAATTCTACTTATCTGCAGGCTGGGCATCTTTATAATCGATATTGTGAACACTTTTTATAAACCTATCTAAAATGTAATGCAATGAAAAAAAGGATCAAATGGAATTTGAGGTTTTTAACCTCATTGTTTATTGCGATGTTGTGCGTTATGACAGTGTCTGCACAAAACGTGATAAAAGGAACGGTAAGTGATAGTAACGGAGACCCTCTTCCCGGAGCATCTGTTCAAGTGAAAGGCTCTACAACGGGTACTATCACTAATTTGGAAGGATTGTTTAGCATTGAAGCTAAAAATAAGGATGTATTGGTGGTATCATTTATCGGCATGCGTACAGAAGAAATAAAGGTAAATGGTCAGTCTTCGATTAAAGTGACTTTGAAAGATGATATCGCTTCTTTGGATGAGGTAGTAGTAGTAGGATATGGTACACAAAAGCGCGGTAGTTTGACGAGTGCAATTTCTACAGTATCTGATAAGGAAATCCTGAAAGCACCGACTATGAGTATCAGTAACGTGGTAGGTGCTCGTGTGGCTGGTGTAGCAGCTGTACAAAGTAGTGGTCAGCCTGGCGCTGATAATGCAACCTTAACTATGCGTGGGCAAAGCGGTATTGTTTATGTTATTGACGGTATTCGTAGGAGTGCTGCTGATTTTAACGGATTGGATCCGAATGAAATTGAGTCAGTTTCTGTATTGAAGGATGCTTCAGCAGTAGCAGTTTATGGTTTGGATGCCAACGGTGTATTTATCGTTACTACAAAGAAAGGTGCTGCCGAAAAGATGCAGATTACTTATACTGGTTCTTATGGTTGGAGTCAGAATGCTGAACAGCAGGAATGGTTGGATGGACCGGGTTATGCATATTGGTATAACAAAGCTCGTGAGATGCAGGGGGATAAACCTGTTTTCACCAAGGAAATGGTACAGCATATGCTTAATGGTACTAATGGTTGGGGAAATACCAATTGGTATGATAAAGTTTTTGGTACTGGTACTCGTACTCACCATAATATTTCTGCGTCAGGTGGTGGTGAAAAAGTAAGATTCTTTACTTCATTAGGTTATCTAAAAGAAGAAGGTAATATTGATCAATACGATTATACACGTTATAATTTGCGTTCGAATATTGATGCAAAGTTGACGAAGAACTTGACTTTGCAATTAGGTGTATCAGGTCGAATTGAAAAACGTGATGCACCTGCTTATTCTGCAGATCCAAATACATGGCATAATATTCCTCAGCAGATTATTCGTGCATTACCTTATGCTCAAGATAAGCAGGTCATTGATGGAAAGGTATATAATGTCGCCACACCGACTGCTTCTTCACCAGTAGCTCCACTAGCTTCTATTTATGAATCAGGTTATGGCCGCTCTAATATCTCTTATTTTCAATCTAATTTCAGCTTAAAATATGATGCTCCTTGGCTGAAGGGTTTGAGTATGAAATTTCAGGGGGCGTATGATTTAACGGTTAATTTTGCCAAATCAATGACTAATTATTATGAGTTGGCTTTGATGAGTTTACCTAATGCAGAAACTACAGAACTGAAATATACGAAGACGTACGATCCTCGCTCTGCATCAATAAGCTTGACTGAATCCTCTTCACGTGCTTATACTTTAACTACGCAGAGTAGTATCAATTATGATAATAAATTTGGTAAGCATACGGTGGGTGCTATGTTATTGGCAGAAACGCGTGAAAGTAAGAACAATGTTTTTGCTGCTACTGGTTATGGTTTAGATTTTATTCAGTTGGATGAATTGGATAAGGTTACAAACAAAACGGGTAATGGCTCCGCTAAGCATCCGGCAGTTAGTGGGCGTAGTGGAATGTCTAGAGTAGCGGGCTTTGTAGGTCGTTTCAATTATAACTATGCAGATAAGTACTATGTTGAAGCTTCATTTAGACACGATGGAAGTTATCTTTTTGGAGGTATGAATAAGCGGTGGGTAACTTTACCGGGTGTTTCATTGGCATGGCGTATTAATAATGAAAATTGGTTCAAGGCTTCTTGGGTAGATAATTTGAAGTTGAGAGCTGGTATTGGTAAGACAGCTACTAGCGGTGTAAGTCCTTTCCAATGGAGAAATACAATGGGGCTTTCAGGTAATGCTGTGATTATCGGTGGTTCAAGTCAATCTATGTTATATGCTTCCACGTTAGGTAATCCTAATCTATCTTGGGCTCAATGTCTGAACTATAACGTGGGTGTAGATGCTACGTTGTGGAATGGCTTATTGGGCGTTGAGTTCGATGTTTTCTATAAATATGAATATGATAAACTTTCTGGTATTACAGGAGCTTATGCTCCTTCGCGAGGAGGGTATTATTTTTCTTCTGCTAATGTCAATAAATGTGATTATAAAGGTTTTGATATGACTTTGACACACTATAATTGTATTGGTCAAGTAAATTATGGTGCTAAGTTAATTTGGTCATATGCATATGGTCGTTGGCTTAAATATGCTGGTGATGCGGAAAATGCACCTGATTACCAGCGTTTGACAGGAAAGCAAATAGGTGCAAAATATGGTTATATTGCTTCTGGACTTTTCCGGGATGATGCAGATGTTGCTAATTCTCCAGTAATGGTAGATAAACCAGTACGTCCTGGTTACATTAAATATGTTGACCGCAACGGCGATGGTGTTATCACTTATGATCAGGATATGGGTTATGTAGGTAAAAGTGCTACCCCTAAACATACAGGTTCTTTGAATTTGTTTGCTAATTGGAAAGGTTTTGATATTGACTTGTTGTTTTCTTGGGGATTGGGTAGTTCTGTGGCTTTGACCGGTCAATATACAGCTTCTGGTTCAGAAGGTGTTATGGATAATACTTCTTATACAAAGCCATTCTATCATGGTGGTAACTCTCCAGTTTTCTTATTGGAAAATAGTTGGACTCCAGAAAATCCCAATGCAGAATTCCCTCGTTTGGAAATAGATAATGCTAGCTCTAACAATGCCTTTTCTTCTACTCATTGGTATAGAAATGGTAATTATATGCGTTTGAAGACTGCTCAGTTAGGTTATAATTTTCCAAAGAAGTGGTTGGCACCTGCAGGTATTCAGGCTTTGCGCCTTTATGTCGAAGGTTATAATTTATTAACATTTAGTGGGCTTACGAAGTATAATATTGACCCAGAATCTCCTGCCGTAAATAATGGTTATTATCCACAGCAGAGAACTTATACATTGGGCTTGAAAGTGACATTCTAAAAAATAATTGTATGAAAAATATTATAAAGCATATATCGTTAGCAATGGCTTTTGGTTTGATAGCCACTAGCTGCAATAATTGGTTGGATGATGTGAAGCAAACAGATAATGTAAGTGATGAAATTGTTTGGCAAGATGAGGCTTATGTTAACATGAACGTAAACTCTTTCTATACTTACTTGCATAAGTATAGTCAATTTGGAGATTGGCAGTTTCATGGAACGTTGACAGAAGGGTTGACAGATTCTTTTAAATATGGTTCGGTGGCATTAGGAGATCGAGCTGGTCATCCAAATAATTATGTAATGAATCCTGATGCGATTACCCCTGATGGATGTTTATATGGTATTTGGAAAGGAGATCGAGCTTATGGAAATATTCGTCAGATCAATCAGTTTTTAGAGATGCAAAGGGAGTATTCTTCTTTTCCAGCCGAAAAGAATCTTCTTTGGGAAGCTCAAGCACGATTTTTCCGTGGATTTGTTTATTTTCAATTGGCAAAACGTCACGGAGGAGTAATTATTTATGATAAATTACCAGAAGGTAATGATATGCCACTTAGCAGTGCTGAAGAAACTTGGCAGTTTATTTATGATGATTTAAAATTTGCTGCAGATAACTTGCCGAAGGAATGGAATGCAGAAAATAAAGGGCGTGTAACAAAAGGTGCTGCTTATGCGATGTTATCTCGTGCTATGCTTTATGCTGAGAGATGGCAGGATGCATATGATGCTGCTGGTGAAGTTGAAAAATTAAATCTATATGATTTGATGGATGAATATGCAGATGCTTGGAAAGGAAATAATAAAGAGTCAATTTTGGAATTTGCGTATGATAAAGATATGGGCCCAAATCATACTTTTGATCAGTTCTATGTGCCCAAATGCGATGGATATGAATTTGGAGCCTTAGGTACTCCCACTCAGGAGATGGTTGAAAGTTACGAAGATAAAAATGGTAATAAGATAGATTGGGAACCTTGGCATACTACTACTACCACTCCTCCTCCTTATGACCAACTTGAACCGCGTTTTGCTGCAACTGTATTGTATGCTGGTTCTGTGTGGAAAGGGCGTACTATGGATTGCAGTGTTGGTGGTACGAATGGTGAATTCATGGCTTATCGTGAGCAGTCTTATTCTTATGGAAAAACCACAACAGGCTATTTCTTGCGTAAATTGCTAGATGAAAAACTTATTGATGTGAATAGTGTAAAAAGTTCTCAGACTTGGGTTGAGATTCGTTTTGCAGAAGTACTATTGAATAAAGCTGAAGCCGCTTATCGTCTGAATAAACCTGATGAGGCTCGTTCTTTAATGAATAGAGTACGTGCTCGTAAGAGTGTGAATCTGCCGGGTAAATCTTCTTCCGGTGATGAATGGTTTAAAGATTATCGTAATGAGCGTAAGGTAGAACTTTCTTATGAAGGACATTTGTTTTGGGATATGCGTCGTTGGAAATTAGCACATATTGAGTATAATAATTATCGTTGTCATGGTATTAAGATATCTAATGGAACTTATGAATACATTGATTGCGATTATCAAGATCGTAAATTTGATAAGAAACTCTATGTTTTGCCGATTCCTAATGAAGAGTTGAAAAACAATTCATTATTAGAGCAAGTGCCAGAGTGGAAATAATTATTAATTATAAGTATGGAAAACAATGAAAAATAATATTTTATCAATACTTGCTTGTTTTGCACTATTGTTAGGTGTAAATGCATGTCATAGTCCAGAAGAACTTGATCCGGCTGTTGTGAAGAATGGGATTAATAATTTCATAGCTTCCTTTGTAGATGATGATAGGGATGAAAATAGTTTTAGCAGTGAAATTGATTATCAGAAGCATGTGATTACGGTGGTTTTTCCTTATAATTATCCTCGTTTGTCCGATAATGTATTGCAGATATCTGATTTAAAAAATATGCGGGTGCATGCTAGTTTGGATAATAATGTTTATATCACGCCTTCTGTTCTGTTTATGGATATGACGAAAGAAAATGTGATTAATTTACAAACATTGGCTGGAACTATACAGTATAAAGTGGTTCCTGAAATTCGTAAAAGTAATGAGTGTGTCATTACCAAGTTTGATTTACCAAAGAAAGGACTTTCTGGAATTATTAATGAAGAAAAGAAGACCATTTCTTTGATCGCTTTGGAAGATATCGGTGAATTGCTAGCTGATATTTCTATTTCTCACGGTGCTACGATTTCTCCTGATCCTACTGTTGTTCCACAAAATTATGACAGCGATCTTCAGTTTACGGTCACAGCCCAGAATGGGACGGATAAGGCTGTATATACCGTACGTAAGGAAATCCCTGAAAAAATGGCTGCCGGATTGCGGGCTAGCAGTGCAGAATTACTATGGGCTAAGAAATTGACAGATTTAGGTTTGTCTGCAGCAAATATGACTACGGGTATTGCTGCTATCAATGATTATGTGGTGATAAATGAACGCGGAAATTCCAGTGCTATTTATTTGAATGCTAAGACTGGTGAAAAGGTTGGCACAATCAATATTGCGCAGTTTGCTGGTAGTTTGACCAATTTCTATGTGACAGCCGATGATAATGACAATATATTATTTGTCAATTTGACTCCAGGTGGTGGTAGCTCTTTTATTGTATATCGTGTGAAGGGTATCAACGGTACACCTGAAAAATATATAGAATTCTCTACAGGATCCGCTTTAGGCAGAAAACTCTCAGTTATCGGAAATTTGGATGGTGAGGCTATCATTACTGCACCTTATTATGCGACGGCTGGACAATTTGCCCGTTGGATTGTGAAGGGTGGAGTGCTCCAATCACAGACACCTGATTTGATTACAGCTAGCGGACTTGGTTCTTGGGGTAATAATGCTGATATTATTTACACTGACCCGTCTAACCCTGCTAGTGATTATTTTGGTTCATTCTATACTACACCTCGTGGTTTGACTTGGTTTAATGGAGTAGATAACACCATTAAGTGTACAGGTCCTGAAGTTAACGCTAATTGGATTCAAAATGCGGTTGATTATGTGGTGTTTAATAAGATTGGTTATGTTCTATCTAATTCTGTAAATAGCTTTACCTGGGGTAAGGATGATACTATTTATATGTTTGATACAGCTGCTGGTTCTTTGGATAATCAGCCTCTGGATTTTGGTCCTAATGGGTTGAATATCTTCGGAAATTATGGTGGTAATGCTTGTGGTGTGGTGAATGCTAATGGGGGAGGTGATGTTGCTCTACAAGTTTCTCCTGATGGATATTATATGTATATTTATTTTATGTTTACCAATGGATACGTTGGTTGTATCCGTTGTGACTGTATTGATATGTAATTGGGAATAATTTCAAAAAGGCCTGTATCTTTTAGAAGGGCACAGGCCTTTTCTTTTATCTATTTTATTTTAAGGTCTTTCCTTTTTTACTACATGATGATACGTTTATTGTTTGTTAATTTATTGCTGTTTATGCTGATGTCTTGCAGCGATAGTCAGAAAGATTATTGGGGAGATTTGTCTGATGGAAATGGTAAACCTGGGACAGATGAACCTTCTGTAAATCCGAATGCTTCTAAATCCCGTTTCATATGGATTGATGCAGCTGCCAATTTCCCGGATTTTGCTAATAGTAAGGAGAATATAGCTCGTGATTTGGCTTTGGCTAAAGATGCTGGATTTACAGATATAGTTGTTGACGTTCGTCCTACTACAGGCGATGTTTTGTTTAAAACAAATATAGTCGACCAAGTGAAATTTATGTATGCTTGGATTGGTTCAAATTATATCAAAGTAGAGCGAACAGAAACTTGGGACTATTTACAGGCTTTTATTGATGAAGCTCGCAAGCAGGGATTGCGTATTCATGCAGCAATCAATACATTTGTTGGTGGTAATTTGATCGATGGAGGTACGGGTTTATTGTTTAGAGATCAGACGAAAGCTGCCTGGGCTACTCAATTGAATATGTCTACCGGTATTGTTAGTGTAATGAATACGGGAGAAAGTGCTAAGTTCTTTAATCCTGCTCATCCGGAAGTACAGTCATTTTTATGTAATTTATTGAAAGATTTGGCTGCCTATGATTTGGATGGTATATTTTTGGATAGAGGCCGCTTCTTAGGTCTTAATTCTGATTTTTCGGATATAACACGAAAACAGTTTGAAAGTTATTTAGGTGGTGTTAAAATCGCAAATTTCCCAGATGATATTTTAGCTCCAGGCAGTAATTCCTTGCCTGCTACTTATCCTACATATTTATTGAAATGGTTAGAATTTCGTGCTAAGGTCATTCATGATTTTATGGAAAAAGCACGAACAACGGTGAAGAGTGTAAACCAGCACATTCAGTTTGGCGTGTATGTGGGTGGATGGTATTCTACTTATTATGATGTTGGTGTCAATTGGGCAGCCCCTTCTTATGATCCTTCGCTTCATTATAAGTGGGCTTCTCCTAAATATAAGAATTATGGTTATGCTGATTTGATGGATCAGATGTTAATTGGTGCTTATGCCTCTCCTTTGAATATTTATGGCTCAACTGAGTGGACGATGGCTGGATTTTGCTCTTTGGCAAAGGAAAAGACTGCAGGGAAATGTCCCTTAGTAGCTGGTGGTCCGGATGTAGGTAATTGGGATGCTGAAGATAAGGCTACGCAAGACCAAGAAAATCAAGCAATTACGAAATCTGTTAAGGCTTGTATGGATGTTTGCGATGGTTATTTCTTGTTCGATATGATACATCTGAAAAAAGCAAATCAATGGTCTTATGCCAAATTGGGAATAGAGGAAGCAATTAAGTAATAGATTAGATAAGAAAATAATAATATGAAAATACGATTTATTTTGTTAGGATTGTTGGCTGTTTTATTGACAGCTTGCGGCAGTAAAGGAGTAAATACGGAGACCGAGGTTGTTAAACCGGCATTGATGTGGTTTGATGCTGAAGCGAACTTCGCCCGTTTCAGTAACCCAGACTCTATCGATTACTATTTGGATAAAATCCATTCATTAGGATTTACACATGCCATTGTTGATGTGCGCCCCATTACAGGAGAAGTATTATTTGATACGGAATTTGCTCCTAAGATGAAAGAATGGGCAGGTTATGAACGTAAAGATTTTGACTATTTGGGCCGTTTTATTCAAAAGGCGCATCAGTTGGGCATGGAAGTGCATGCTTCTCTGAATGTGTTTGTGGCAGGTCATAATTATTTTGATCGAGGAGTGGTTTATAGCAAGCATCCGGAATGGGCATCGGTAGTATATACTCCACAAGGTATGACTTCCATTATGAACGAGAAACACAAATATTCTGCTATGGTGAATCCGGTGAATGATGATTTTCGTGTTCACATTTTGAATGTATTAAAAGATCTGGTCAAACGTTATCCTAAATTGGATGGTTTAATGTTGGATCGTGTACGCTATGATGGAATAACAGCAGATTTTTCAGATTTATCGCGCAATAAGTTTGAAGCTTATCTTGGTGAATCGGTCAAGCAGTTTCCGGAGGATATTTTTGAATGGATAAAGAATAAAGAGGGAAAAGATGAAATAGTACGTGGCAAGCATTTCAATAAATGGATTGAATGGCGTACAAAAAGCATTACTGATTTTATGCAAGAGGCACGTGCAGAGGTGAAGAAAGTAAATCCAAACATCTCTTTTGGAACTTATACAGGTGCTTGGTATCCGTCTTACTATGAAGTAGGAGTAAATTTCGCCAGTAAGGAATATGATCCTAGCAAGGATTATGATTGGGCTACGTCTGATTATGGAAAATATGGTTATGCCGAACTGCTAGATTTATATGCAACGGGCAATTATTATACAGATATTACTTTGGAAGAATATGAAAAAACAAATCATGCAGTATGGAATGAAACGGATTCGCAGGCACAGTCGGGTACGTGGTATTGCGTAGAGGGTTCATGTCGTCATCTGCGTACTATTTTAAAAGACAATAAGTTTATGGGTGGTATTTTGGTAGATCAATTTTATACAGAACCGGCTAAACTATCGGCTACCATATCCATGAATTTGAAAGAATCAGATGGTCTGATGGTGTTTGATATTGTGCATATTATTACAAAAAATCTTTGGAAAGAAGTAGAGAAGGGTATGCGTGAAGGAGGAGCGTTGAAATAATTTGTTCTTTGTTGAATTTTATTTATTATGAATTACCATGGAAATCAAAAAAATATTGTTGATGCTTTGTCTGTTCTCATTAGCTTTGGCTTCTTGCGGAGGAGAAGATTATCCTTATCACCCTTGGGAATGGGATGAAGATGAAACACCGGTAGAAAATAATCCGACTATTGTTCAGCAAGGCTGGACCCCCATAACTAATTTGGGAAAGTTGCCCGATTATTTGCAAGTGTATAAATCTCCAGAAATGTTAGAAGGAAATAGAGCTGTGGCTTATATAGCTGTGGCTGATATGAAAAAGGCTAAATTTGAGTTGTTGGGAGATGTGGATTATTCCGAACAGGCTGAATCCTATGTAGGTACATTGAGCACACCGTCTGCATTCTATGAGCAGTCAAAATGTCCGGTAGTAATCAATGCGGGGCTATTTTATGTCGCTGAAAAAAATGGGAAAAATTATAATTTTTCACAGAATCTGTTTGTGCGGAATGGAAAATTGCAGGCAATCAATCAGAATTATTATTCCAAAGATTGGGTTACTATGTGGTATCCCACATTAGGTGCTTTTTGTCAGTTGGCTGATGGAACTTTTCGTACTGCTTGGACATATTATTCAAACAATGATCAGAAAAACTACTTTTATTCTCAACCGGCTTCGAATGATATTGATAAAACACCCTTGCAAGTTCCTGATGCAAACTTTCCGGTATCTACAGAAGATTTGCAAGTGGTAAATGCTATCGGTGGAGTGTCTGTGCTGTTACGTCAGGGAACAATACGCAATACGTATGTAGAGGAAATGTTAGATGTATCAGCAGCTTCCAACCAGCCTCGTACAGCTATTGGCAGTACAGCAGATGGTAAGATGATTCTTTTTGTCTGCGAAGGCAGGAATAAAACAGCAGGTGTCTTTGGCTTATCTACAGCAAAAGTAGCTGTCGTTATGAAAAATCTAGGTTGTATAGAAGCCTTGAATCTAGATGGAGGTGGTTCTTCTTGCATGTTGGTAAATGGGCATGAGACCATTAAATGCTCTGATGGGAAACAGCGTAAGGTATTAACAGCTATTGGCTTGAAATGATGAAAAGAATTCAAACTCTGATTATTTTTTTTGCTTTATTAGGAGGAAAACTTGGTGCACAAGTGCGTTATTATGATGCCTCAGAGTTTCCGCTCCTAGGAAAAGCAACGCAGGAATCTGCTACGTTTTATGAACGATTCCCTGATTCATTGAGAACAGTTTCTAGAGGACCGCTTTGGGAACTTAGCCGGAATTCGGCAGGGATGTCCGTTCGTTTTAGAAGCAACACTACTCAGGTCGCTTTGAAATGGGAAGTCTTATTAGACAGGCACATGAATCACATGACAGATGTGGGAATTAAAGGTCTGGATTTGTATTGTTGGGAAAAAGATTTGAATCAATGGAGATTTGTTAATAGTGCTCGTCCCACTGGCAAGGCAAATCAAGTGACTATTGTAGCCAATATGGAACCTAAGGACAGGGAATTTATGTTGTATTTGCCGCTATACGATGGCATCATATCTTTAAATATAGGGGTGGATACTGCTGCTGTTATGGAACAGCCAGTCTATACATATCCCTGTCGCGAAAAGCCTGTTGTATTTTATGGTACAAGTATCTTACAGGGGGGGTGTGCTTCGCGTCCAGGAATGGCACATACCAATATCATTTCTCGCAGATTAAACCGAGAGTGTATTAATTTGGGGTTTAGTGGAAATGCCTTTCTTGATTGGGAAGTAGCTCAAATCATGGCTGATGTGGATGCTTCTGTCTTTGTGCTTGATTTTGTACCCAATGCTTCTGTCAAACAAATGGAGGAACGTATGGAAGGATTTTATCTTATCATTCGAGAAAAACATCCTACCACACCTGTTGTATTTATAGAAGATCCGGTATTTGCCCATGCTTATTATTGTAAATCGATTGCTGCTGAAATAGAACGTAAGAATCAGATGCTGAACAAGCAGTTTGATAAATTGAAGCAGCAGGGTGAAAAGCATATTTATCTGGTACATTCTGATAATATGTTAGGTAAGGATGGTGAGGCTACGGTAGATGGCATACATTTTACAGACTTGGGAATGATGCGGTATGCTGATTTGTTGACTCCTGTCATAAAGAAATTGATTAAATAATCTATTAAATAAAAAAATGATGAAAAACATATTGACATTTCTTTTGATGTGGACTCTTTTACCCTTGTTTATTGCTTGTTCATCACAAGGGAAAGAAGATGCTGTGAAAGAGAAAAAGAAACTCATGTGGTTGGACTTATCTGCCAACTGGTCTCGTTTTAGTAATCCGGATTCAGTGGTTTACTATATACAGAAATGTAAAGATGCCGGATTCAACTATTTGGTGTTGGATGTAAAGGGGACTGCCAGTGCAGTCGCTTACCCGAGTAATGTAGCTCCTCGTTTGACAACGTGGAAGGGGGTGGAACGTCCTGCTGATTATGATTTTGTGAAATTGTTTATTGAAGAAGCACATAAGCGCAATATGAAAATCCTAGGTTCCTTCAATATATTCTGTGAAGGTCATGGAATTTTCAAGAAAGGAATAGTTTATGATATGCATAAAGATTGGCAATCTGTTAATTATGTACCGGGCAGAGGTTTTGTTCCAGCTTCTGAAATTGGGAATCGTGGCACCGTATTTACCAATCCTGCTTTACCGGAAGTTCAGGCATATGAGCAGTCTATTTTAAAAGAGTTCATTACGATGTATCCTATTGATGGGGTCATGTTGGACCGTACGCGTTTCGATTGTATCGAATCTGATTTTTCTGACTATTCCAGAAAGTGTTTTGAAGAGTATATAGGAGCAAAATTAGAACGCTATCCGGAAGATATTTATGAGTGGGCCAAGCAGCCGGATGGATCTTTTACTCGTGAGATAGGCCCTTATTATAAGCAGTGGCTTGAATGGCGTGCTTCAATTATTTATTCTTTCTTTCAGCAAACAAGAACTGTATTGAAAGAAGTACGTCCGGATATTATCTTTGGTGCTTATACAGGTGCTTGGTACCCTTCTTATTTTGAAGTAGGTGCAAATTGGGCCAGCCGTAATTATGATCCAAGCAAGGACTTTGTTTGGGCAACTTCTAGATATAAGGAGTATGGCTTTGCAAAATTGCTTGACCTTTATACGAATGGAAATTATTACAAGAATGTCACATTGGAAGACTATCGCAAGTCAAATGGCACTTATAAGAATGAAACTGATAGTGAACTATCATCGGGTGAACATCTCTGTGTGGAAGGTGGATGCATCTATACGCGTAAACTCTTGGACGGACGTCCTTTTAGTGGTGGCTTGTATGTAGAAGATTATAACAAGGATGTAGAGCAGTTTAAGAAAGCCGTTAAGATGAATTTGAAGATGTCAGATGGCTTAATGGTGTTTGATATCGTTCACATTATTTCTCGTAATTGGTGGAACGCTTTAAGCGATGCCATTCGTGAGGCTGAGCAGGAACAAGTTAATAATGTCCATTAACTAAATCAGATTATGAATCATAGAGCTTTCTCATTGGATGCCTTTCGGGGCTTTACCATTTTGGCCATGATATTGTCTGGCACCATCATCAATTGGGTATTGCCAGCTTGGATGTCTCATGCACAAGTAGGTCCTCGTTCTAATTTTGCCTTTGATCCGTCTTTTTATGGAATTACTTGGGTTGATTTAGTCTTTCCGTTTTTCTTGTTTGCGATGGGGGCTTCTTTCCCTTTTTCATTGGGGCGTAAATTAGAAAAGGGTAAAACTCGGCTTCAAGTAGTCGGAACATGTGTCTTACGGGGGATTCGTTTGACTTTTTTTGCTATTTTTATACAGCATATGTATCCTTGGTCACAAGCAAACCCGCAACATGCCACTGTATGGGGAATCTCTATGATTTCATTTTTCCTGATGTTTCCTATGTTTATGCGTTTCCCATTTGTTGGTAAGAAGTGGAGACAACAGTTACTGGAAGGTTTGGCATATGTAGTCGGTATTACTTTGCTGTTGAATGTGGCCTATGTTGACGGCAAGAGTTTTTCATTGGCCTATAGTAACATAATTATTTTAGTATTGGCCAATATGGCAATATGGGGAGGTGTTATTTATATACTTACCTATCGGAACAGATTGGCTCGTATGTTAGTGTTGCCTTTTTTAATGGCATTGATGCTGAGCAGTGCAACTGATGGCTCTTGGGCACAATCTCTGACTGCTTATTCTCCGTTACCTTGGCTGTATCAGTTCAATTTCTTAAAGTACTTGTTCGTTGTAATACCAGGATCCATTGCTGGAGAATATCTTTACACATGGTTGCATCAAACGCATAAAGGTGAATTCCAGACACCTGTTTGGTATAGATGGGTAATTGCTGCTGTTGCTTGTGGTATAGTTGTTTGGAATTTATACGGCTTGTTTACCCGTCAGTTACTGTTGAACTTAATGGGTACAATGGTTCTGGTGTTCATATTGTATCTTCTGCTTCGTCAAAAACGGGTTAGTTGTAATTATTGGTGGAACCTGTTGATATCAGGAGCTTATTTATTGTTGTTAGGTCTTTGTTTTGAAGCGTTTCAAGGAGGAATCCGAAAAGATGATGCTACATATAGCTATTTTTTTGTTACATCCGGTTTAGCTTTTTTGGCAATGCTTGTGTTTTCCATCATGTCTGATGTCTCTAGGATACCTTCTATAATCCGTCCGTTGGAATTGGCTGGGCAGAACCCAATGATTGCTTATGTGGCTCCCCAATTGTTGATTATGCCTTTGTTGAATTTGTGTGGCCTGACATCGTATTTAGATTTGATGAACAATGTTCCTTTATTAGGTTTTTTGCGAGGGTGCATTGTAACAGCATTGTCTGTGGCAGTGGCATGTGTTTGTTCTTATAAAAAATGGTTTTGGCGTACGTAAATATTAAAAGTTATGAAAGAATATATTAAGAGATTTTGGTTGGTTTCCTTGTTAGTGATATGGACCGGCTGGGTAATGGCAGATAATTATTATTATTGGGGTCAGGTAACTTCTCAGGGGAAGGGTGTTCCCAAAGTCGTTGTAACTGACGGGATTGATTGTGTCTTGACTGATGCGGAAGGACGGTATCAGATACAGAAAAATAGGGGGGTACAATATTTGTATTTATCTCTTCCTGCAGGTTATTTGGTAGCTGATGAACAATCTGTTCCATTATATTTTAAGAGGGTGGTCTCTTCGACCGAATGTTATGATTTTGAATTGATTAAGAATCCGAAAACAGACTATAAACATGTATTTGTAGTACAAGCTGATGTGCAGGTTACTTCGGAAGAGAACGTACAGCGTTATGCTGAGTTTTTGAAAGATATGAAAAGCTATCTTTCGTCTTATCGAAAGGAATGTGATGTATTTGGTATTGATTGTGGGGATATTGTTGGTGATAAACCTTCGTTATATCCCTCTTATCTAAAAGCTTCATCTATGGTGGGTATTCCTTACTTTAGAGTGATAGGCAATCATGATATGACGCATGGCGGGCGTACTTTTGAATATTCTTATCGTACATTTCAGGAAAATTTTGGTCCGGCTTACTATTCTTTTAATAAAGGTAAAGCGCATTATGTGGTTCTGAATAATAATTTTTATGTCAATCGTGATTACCAGTATATTGGTTATATTCCAGAATGTATGTTTGCTTGGCTGGAACAAGATTTGAAATATGTTCCACAGGATCATGTAATTTTTGTTGCTCTTCACATTCCGACTAGTTTGACAAAGAAACTGCCTTGGAACACATTGAATCAGAATGAGACTAGTAATGCTCAAGGATTATATGATATTTTAAAAGGACGCAAGGCGCATATATTATCTGGTCATACACATTTTAATTTAAATGTCTGTTTCAACGAAGATTTGATGGAACATAACACAGCTTCTGTTTGTGGAATTTGGTGGAATGCTGATATTTGTACGGATGGAACACCGGCTGGTTATGGTGTTTATGAAGTGGATGGCAATCAGGTAAAGTGGCATTATAAAAGTGTTGGATACCCAAAAGATTTTCAGTTCCGTGCCTATGCGATAGGTCAGTGTGCAGAACATCCTATCGATATTGTTGCTAATGTATGGAATTGGGATGAACTTTGGAAAGTGGAATGGTATGAAGATGGAAAGCGGATGGGAGAAATGACTCAGTTTAAAGGTTTTGATCCAGAAGCTAAAATGGTTTGTGCTGATAAGGAGCGTGTAAAATATGATTGGGTAGCTCCTTCTAAAACAGAACATTTATTCAGAGCGACTCCCAAGAATGCGCAGGCCAAGATTGAAGTACGGGTAACCGACCGTTTTGGAAAGGTTTATTCACAGTGTGTAAAATAATCTAAATTAATAAATCTATATCATGAATAAATTTTTGTTAGGGGCATTTTGCTTGTTGGCAAGTTTCTCGTTACATGCCCAAATGAAACGTACTGGAAAAATTTGGAAAGGAAATGATGCTTCAGTAAGATATATCGGACGTACTGTAGCAGCAGCCGATGGGTCGGTGTCGTTTGATTGGGTAGGTACGTACTTTGAAACACGTTTTACTGGAGGCTTAGTTGATATTATGCTATCAGAAAAGGGAACTAGTTATTACAATGTTTTTGTTGATGGGGAACTGCATCGAGTGGTCAAGGCTTGTGGTCAAGATACATTGATTAACTTTGTTTCGGGAGTGAGTAAAAAATGGCATAGTCTGTGTATTCAAAAGCGTACAGAAGGTGAGTTTGGTAGAACTACCATTCATGGGTTTCGGTTGGCTTCATCGGGTTCATTGCAGGCAGAACCTCGAACACGTAAACGCCACATTGAGTTTATAGGAAATTCACTGACTTGTGGTTTCGGTACGGAAGGCAAAGATAAAAATGAGCCTTTTAAATTGGAAACGGAGAATTGTAACTATTCGTTTTCTACCATCATTCCCCGTTATTTTGATGCAGACTATACGCTCATAGCACATTCTGGACGAGGAGTGGTGCGAAACTATGGAGACTCGGTTCGGGTATCAGCCATTACTATGAAAGATAAGATGTTGCAAACTTTTGATGAAGATACTTTATCCCGTTGGGACTTTTCGGTTTATTCTCCCGATTTGGTGGTTATCAATTTGGGTAGCAATGATTTTTCTACAGAGCCACATCCCTATAAGAGCGAATTCATAAAAGCCTATATGGAAATGCTTGGACAATTGAGGAAAGGTTATGGTGATATTCCTATTTTGTGTATTTATAGTTGTACGGTTTCTGCACCAGTCTATTCTTTTTATGAGGCAGCTGTAGAGGCCATGCATGATGATAAAATCTATTTATTGTCTTTGAAAAAAGACATGTTAAATACCACAACAGATTTGGGCGCTGTGTGGCATCCAAGCTATAAAGGACACCAGAAAATGGCAATGCAGTTGATTCCGTATATTTCTACTATTATGGGATGGGATTTGACAGACAGGTCTATTAAATAACTTTTTCTAATGATAAATACTAGTATATGAAGATTTTGCAATATCTGGTGTTTGTACTAGCTTCTGGTATGATATTTTCCTGCCAGAAGTTAGCAACCGTTGATGCTTATTCAGTGATTCCTTTGCCGACTGAAATTACGATAACTCAAGATGTTCCATTTAATTTGAACTCAGCTGTAGCAGTGGTTTATCCGGAGGGAGACTGTGTGATGCAGCGAAATGCTGATTTTTTATCTGATTATATTGCTCAGTCCACAGGCTATCGCTTGCCTGTGCAAGCTCTGGCTGTAGAAGAATTCCCTGAACAGGCTATTGTATTACGCTTGACTGACTCCATTACTCAGGATGAAGGTTACAGGTTAACCATTACAAGCAAGCAGATTCAAATAGAAGGTAAAACTCCAAGGGGTGTGTTCTATGGCATTCAGACGTTGAGAAAGTCAATTCCTGCTGTAGTTTCTACTTGTGAAATACAACTTCCAGCGGCTACAGTGAACGATGCTCCCCGTTTTACCTATCGGGGTATGCATCTTGACGTGGCCCGGCATTTCTTTTCTGTAGATTTTGTGAAACGCTATATTGATTTATTAGCGCTGCATAATATGAATACGCTTCATTGGCATCTCACCGATGATCAAGGTTGGCGTATTGATATCAAAAAATATCCGAAATTGGCAGAAGTCGCTTCCGTGCGGCATCGTACGGTAAAGGGATATTTGGGTAGCGGTGAATATGATAACACTACGTATGGCGGCTATTACACACAAGAACAATTGAAGGAGATTGTAGCTTATGCAAATGAGCGTTTTGTACAAGTGATTCCGGAGGTCGATTTACCCGGACATATGTTGGCTGTGCTGGCGGCTTATCCGGAGTTTGGCTGTACGGGTGGTCCTTATGAAGTATCTCCGGATTGGGGCGTGTTTGAAGATGTGTTATGTGTAGGCAATGAGGAGGCCATGAAGTTTTTGGAAGATGTGATGCTTGAGGTCATGGATATTTTTCCCTCGAAATATATTCATATCGGTGGGGATGAGGCCCCACGTACTCGTTGGAAATCTTGCAAGAAATGTCAGGCATGCATTCGGCAGGAGGGTCTGAAAGGTGATAAACAACATACAGCAGAAGATATGTTGCAAAGCTATTGTATGAAGCGTATAGAAAAACTTCTGAATGCCCATGGCCGTCAGATTATCGGATGGGATGAACTGCTGGAAGGTGAAGTGGCTCCCAATGCTACCGTAATGTTTTGGCGTGGCTCTGCCGGAGGTGTCAAAGCTGCTCAAATGGGACATGATGTGATTATGACGCCCAATACACACTGCTATTTTGATTTTTATCAGACTGATGATACGAAGAATGAGCCTTTGGCCATTGGTGGATACATTCCGTTGGAAAAAGTGTATAGTCTGGAACCTACGGAGGGGCTAACTTCTGAGCAAGCCAAGCATGTATTAGGAGCACAGGCTAATGTGTGGACAGAATATATTACTACAGAAGAACATTTAGAATACATGGTATTGCCACGTATGGCTGCTTTGGCTGAAGTGCAGTGGGCTCAACCAGAATTGAAAGATTATGAGTGTTTTACAAAACGTATTTCAAAATTGGTGAATTTATATCGTCGTGATGGTTTCAATTATGCCAAGCATATTTATGAAATTAAAGCCGATTATGAGGTGGATACTATAGAGCATGCTTTAAACGTAAGAATTCATTCGATAGATGATGCTCCAATTTATTATACGTTAGATGGTAGCCAGCCTACTTTGCAGTCTCATCGTTGTGATAGTGTTATTCGTATCTCACAGTCAGCAGATTTAAAGGCAGTGGCTATTCGTGAAGCTGGGGTTAGCAAAGTTGTGGAAAGAAAAATATCTTTTAATAAAGCCACGATGGCTTCTGTTCGTTTTATTCAATCGCAACCGGCTCCTAACTATACTTTTCAGGGAGCGGTCACTTTAGTTGATGGATTGATGGGCAATGATAATTTTTCTACAGGTGCCTGGCTAGGTTTTTTACAAGATAGAGTGACAATATTGCTTGATTTACATAAAGATAAATCTTTTTCTAAGATAGGGGTTAATGCAATGACCTATATGGATGCTTGGATTATGTCACCTAGACAATTGCAGGTATTTGTTTCAAAGGATAATTCTCAATTTGAGAAAATGACCGAAGTGTCTTTCCCTGAAGAAACGGATGTGAAAAAACGTGATATTAAGTGCTTTGAGGCAGCCTTTAATCCTGTAGAAGCTCGTTATGTCAAACTGATAATTAATGGCAGTAAAGAATTGCCAAAGAATCATATCAGTTTTGGAGCACATCCATTTTTATTTATAGATGAACTTATTTTGGAGTAGATATAGTCTTTGTATTGTAGAGAATGAATAAAATATCCAATCAACGTTTGCTCGCGTTAGATGTATTGCGGGGAATAACCATTGTCGGCATGATTTTGGTGAATAATCCTGGAAGTTACACAGAGGTGTTTGCACCGCTACAACATGCAGCATGGAATGGTTTGACTCCTACAGACTTGGTTTTTCCTTTTTTTATGTTTATGATGGGGGTCTCTATCTATTTTTCTTTGCGAAAATTTGATTTTCAATTCTCGTTCAGAGTGATGGGTAAGATTCTGAAGCGTACGGTGCTGCTATTTTTAATAGGGCTGGGATTAAATTGGCTTTATACTTTTTCTTGGGATCATCTGCGCATATTGGGAGTTTTGCAGCGTCTGGCTATATGTTATGGTGTGGGGACAACTATTGTACTCCTGCTGAATCACCGATATCTTCCATATTTTATCATGCTTTTGTTGGTGGGGTATGGTGGGGTTTTATTAACCGGGTCGGGTTTTGAGTATAATGAGGTAAATGTTCTTGCAAAGGTGGACGCTTTCTTGTTGACTCCTGCACACATGTATAATGATCATGGTTTGGATCCGGAAGGGGTCTTAAGTACATGTTCGGCCATCGCTCATGTGTTGTTGGGATTCTGGGTGGCTTGGCTGGTTTGGGGACGTAGTATAGTGGAGAGTCAGGCTAATCGTTTGTATTTACAACTTATAACATTGTTTCTCTGTGGGGTCATATTGACTTTTTCAGGTTTTTTGTGCAGTTATGGATGTCCCATTAATAAAAAAGTTTGGTCTCCTACTTTCGTCTTGACCACTTGTGGATTGGCTTCCAGCCTATTGGCATGTTTGATTTGGGCGATTGATGTGAAATGCTATAAGCGATGGACAATCTTTTTCAAAGTGTTTGGTGTCAATCCATTGTTTATGTATGTTTTTGCAAGTGTGCTTGCAGTTCTTTTAGGCAGTTTGCTGCTGCCTGTAGGTGATTCTTGTGTAAGTTTGCATGATTATGTTTTTCGTTTGTTTCAGGGCTTTCTGAATGATAAGACGGCATCTTTGCTTTATGCGTTAGTATTTGTCGGTATGAATTGGAGTGTAGGATATTTGCTGTATAGATGCCGTATTATCATTAAGTTGTAGTTCAAGTCATGTTGTGATAGACTACAATTTATCGATATCCTCTTTGGAAAGCCCGGTGGCTTGCATGATGATTTCCACAGGCAGGTTTAGGGCTTTCATCTTGGCTGCTACTTCAGTTTTGCCTTTTGTTATTCCTTCTGCTCTTCCCTCAGCTCTTCCTTCCGCTCTCCCTTCCAGTCTTCCTTCTGCTCTCCCTTCCAGTCTTCCTTCTTCTCGTTCGGTATAGATGTTGTCGCGCAGGATGACAATGTTGTCCAGGTGGCGGTAGTAGGCCCGCAGCTCGTCTTTGCTGAGTTTGTCCAGTTTGAGTCTTTCGCGGGCTTCCGGCAGTCCGGGGGCAGTGGCATCTGCGGGTATTTCACCGGTGTTCAGGAAATAAATCCATTGATCCAGAGGCAGTTTGGACCAGCGGTTGAAGTCGTTGACCTTGAGGATGTAGTATTCCGGGTAGAGTTCGCTCACGGCATCCACCTTGAAGGTCTGTTTCTGAAACGGGCTGAGCTCCAGCAGTTCATTGTTATGGATGCCTCTGAACTCGGTCTTGCCGTGATAGACAAAGTCCGTTCCGCATCCCAGTGAGAAATAGACAATGTTGACGCTGTAGATTTTCCGTATCTTTTCGTACCCGTTTCCCCGGTAGATATACTCGGTCACCAGTTTGGAAGTACCGAACAAGATGCGTTGGAAGTAGGCGTATTCGTTGTTGTTTTGTATTTCAAACAGGATGAGTTCTCCCTTGCTGTCTTCTGCCAGCAAATCTACTCGGTTGTATTTGTCGAATTCGCTTTCCTGATTGCTTTCGCTTTCCAGCAGTCGGGAAATGGTAATCTTTTCGTTCAGAAGTGTGGTCAGTAATCCTTCCAGCACGCTGAAGTTTGCCTTGTCACGCAGCAGGCGTTTCATGGCCCAGTCAAAACGGATGTAGTTGGACATAGTCTTTGTCATTAAAAGTCTGTCACAAAGAAAGTCATTTCTTCTGAAAGAAACAAATGAACCGTTCTAAAATGTGTCTGGAAACATCGGCGATGGCATTCGAAGTTAATTTACTAGTCCGAGGCTTCTTCGTGAATGGTTCATCTCTTTCTCCTTGATAATCAATAGGCGAAAGGTGAAGGGTGAAAGATGATACCGGTAACTGCTATACTAGTGAAGGGAACTTTTTGCAGTTCTGAAATTTTTACAGCCTGTTTGTAAGGTTTAATAGGAATTTTTCAGCAGAGAAAAACCAAATTTTATCTACAGCTTGACGAAATTCTACCTATAGCTAGGGAAAGTTCTACCTATAGGTTTCTGATTTTTGCTCCATGGATTCAGTTTGGCAAACAATAAGTTTATGAAACTGAATTCATGGACTTTTTGTGCTCACTCCATGGGTACATTGCTTTTCTTATCAATCGTTAAAGTGTATTTACCTGTAGGGTTGATTATCATTGATTATAAATCGTGAAAGACTTGACTTCGCCTTACTGATGTAGTATCTTTGCAAGTATGGATATTGGTTGCCCAGGCAACCTGCAACCTTAATTACAAGCCTATGAATCTATTTACGAAAATCTGGCGCTTTTGCAGTGCCCGGCAGTTACCGACTTCTACTGCTGCATCTCTTTCCAAAGTCGGAGGTACCGAATGTATACTTCAGAACTTGCAACAATTGTGTGCCACCTTGCCGCAGGGTGAGGCAGAGGTATGGTTGCGTGCCGGTCAAATCCATGTGTCACTGCATTGGCAACCGAAAGAAAAAACAAAGGGATTTTCGAAGGTCGTTACTGGTGATTCTGCTCAGGATGCCACGGGCTTGTATTTTGTGCTGAATGGGCAGAATCAGGAAGTAGGGGTTGCTGAATTCGAAGTGGAATCTCCTGAGAAAGTGCAGGCTGATAGAGAGGATGCGTGTGGTCATGCAGCAATAAGAAACCAAGGTAACGAATCCTTGAAAACCGCCGAAACAGAACAGCATACCGATGTGGATCAACCTACTGACATCAGTCGGTTTACTGAAGCGGAAGAAAACGAAAAACCGAGCAAGCAACTGAAGGCATTGAAGCGGTTATTGGACTATCTGCAGTTGCATTATGCCTTCCGTTACAACCGCCTGACCGACCGCACTGAATGCGCTCTTCTTCCGGAACAGGCAGACGGGGCATCGCACAAGCTGGTTTATCAGCCGGCCGACAACCGGGTGCTGAACAGCATCAGTATGCAGGTGCTGCTGGCAGGTATTCCGTGTTGGGACCGCGATGTCAAGCGGTATGTAGAGTCGGCGGCTATTCCCTCGTATCATCCCTTTACGCAGTATATGCAGCAGTTGCCGGAATGGGACGGTGTAGACCGGGTGACCTCCTTGGCACAACGGGTTTCTATGGATGACTTGTGGGTGCGTTCTTTCCACCGGTGGATGCTGGCCACTACGGCTCAGTGGATGAATGCGGGCGATGCGAAGCAACGTGTCAACAGCGTGGCTCCGTTGCTGGTCAGCACGCGTCAGGGATTGGGAAAATCTACCTTCTGTCGGCTGCTGTTGCCTACTTGTCTGCAGGATTACTTCACGGAAAGTTTCGATCTGACCAATCCCAGTGCGGCCGAAAACAAACTGGCATCCTTCGGACTGATTAATCTGGATGAGTTCGACCGTCTGCCGGTCGGTCGGATGCCGCAGTTGAAGAACCTGATGCAGATGGAGCGGCTGCACATCCGTCGGGCGTACAAGCACAGCGGGGAACCTCTGCCGAGAATAGCCAGCTTTATCGGCACCAGCAACCGTCGCGATTTGCTGACCGACCGTAGCGGTAGCCGTCGGTTTATCTGTGTAGAGGTGGAGCACAGTATCGATTGTTCCACCCCCATTGCCTACGAACAACTCTATGCGCAACTGAAACATGAGTTAGAACACGGTGAACGCAGTTGGTTCAGCAAAAAGGAAGAGGCTGAAATCCAACAGGCTAACGAAGCCTTCTACCGTACCACCCCGGCCGAAGAGATTCTCGGGGAGACTTTTGCTCTGGCCGAACCGGGCGAGGAAGGAGCCCATTTTCTGTCGGCTGCGCAAATATACACTTCGCTGAAGAGTAAGAATCCTTCCGTTTTGCACGACTGTACACCTTTGGCATTCAGTAAGTTGATGGCACAGATGGGGAAGAGGGTACATACCAAGTACGGCAATGGGTATTGGGTGAAGTATCGGGAGTAAAACCATGTTTTGATGTTCGAAAAATGGGCGAACGGTATTTTTTTTGAGTGTAAAGTAGTGAATATCTTCCAAAATCGCTAATTTTGTATGAAATCTATTTTTGTATTTTTAAAACAGTCAAATTATGAAATATCCGATTGGCATACAGACTTTCGACCAGATTATTAAACGTGGTTTTGTCTATATAGATAAGACAGATTTGGTCTATTCTTTGGCAACTGAAGGGAAAATCTATTTCCTAAGCCGTCCCCGACGTTTTGGAAAGAGTTTGCTGCTCTCTACGCTTCGTGCTTATTTCGAAGGGAAGAAGGAATTGTTTGCCGGCTTGAAAATCGATGCGTTGGAGCACGAATGGTATGTGCATCGGGTGTTTCATTTTGATTTTAATGGAGTCAACTTCACTGTGCCGGGTGCTTTAAACCGAGTCTTGGATAGTATGCTATCTGAGTGGGAACAGGAGTACGGAATCGTAACAGATGTGAAGCCGGAACATGGTTTACGGTTCAGCCGAATACTGCAGGTAGCTGCTGAGCAGACGGGACGAGGGGCAGTGGTCTTGGTGGACGAGTATGACAAGCCTTTGCTGGATGTGCTGGAGAAAGATCCGGAGTTGCTGGAACAGAACCGGGAGATTCTGAAGGCTTTTTATTCTGTATTTAAACAGGCCGATGCCTCCCTTCGTTTTGTTTTCCTTACAGGGGTTACCAAGTTTTCTCAAGTCAGTGTGTTTAGTGGTTTCAATCAACCTAAAGACATCAGTATGTTTGATAAGTACGAAGCTCTTTGCGGCATTACGGAAGAAGAATTACATACTCAATTTGCGGAGCCTATCCGGGAAATGGCGGAATCAGAAGGTTGTACAGAAGAGGAAATGCGTCATCGCTTAAAGTGCCATTACGATGGTTATCACTTCAGTGAAGGAATGACGGACATCTATAATCCGTTCAGTCTGCTGAATGCTTTCGACAGCCAGCGAATCCGCGACTATTGGTTTACCAGCGGTACGCCGTCTTACCTGATACGGCTGATGAATCATTTTCACGAAGGGATTGATGAGCTGACCAGTAAGTATTACCTACCGGATGAGTTTATCAACTATAAGGCCGACATCGAATATCCGCTGCCGATGATTTACCAGAGTGGCTATCTCACCATTAAGGATTACGACAAGGGTTCTAATCTCTTCCTGCTCGATTTTCCCAACAACGAAGTGAAGAGTGGTTTCCTGGCAATGGTGGCTGCGAATTACTTACAGTACAAGGCTCCCTTGGAGTCGTGGATGGTGAGAGCTGTGTTTGCCTTAAAGCGTGGACAATTGGATGAATTTCGTAAGATGCTGACTTCTTTTCTGGCCAGTATTCCCTATACCATGCGCCGCAAGGAAAGTGAGCCGGAAAGGGAGCGTTATTTTCACTATACCTTCTACCTGCTGTTTCGTCTGATGAGTGTGTACACGGTTCTTGCAGAAAAAGAACAGAGCGAAGGTAGGGTGGACTGCATTGTGGAAACACCTCAGTATGTGTATATCTTCGAATTTAAGTTGGATGGTACGGCTGTAGAAGCTTTGCAGCAGATTGATGAGAAGGGGTATGCCCGTCCGTATGAAGCGGATGCTCGCATGATAGTGAAGGTTGGTGTGAGTTTTTCTTCCAAAACGGGTACGATTGAAGAATGGGAAGTTCGAAAGTGAATCCTGCCGCTTTGCATGATTGCACACCGTTGGTATTATTAAATACAAAAAGAGCTGCTTAATCTTTCATTAAGCAGCTCTTGGAATGAAGTTTTTCTAGCATTTAGAATTTATAAGCGATGCCGAATGCAAAGGCTACCTGGAATATTCCCGTATCTTTCTTAATTTTGCCACTTTAATAGATCCTATCTTATGAAACGTATATTATTTGTTTGTCTAGGTAATATCTGTCGTTCTTCTTCGGCAGAGGGAGTCATGAAACAGCTCATCTGTGATGCCGGCTGTGAAGAGGAGTTTGAAATAGATTCTGCGGGTATTTTGTCTTATCATCAGGGAGAATTGCCCGATAGCCGGATGCGGGCACATGCCAGTCGCAGGGGCTACCGGCTGACACATCGTTCACGGCCGGTTTGTACGGACGACTTCTTTCATTTTGATTTGATTATCGGGATGGACGACCGTAATATCGAGGACTTGAAGGAGCGGTGTCCTTCCTTGGAACTGGAACAGAAGATTCATCGGATGACGGAGTATTGCACCCGGTTTACGGAAGCCGACCATGTGCCCGACCCTTATTACGGAGGAGCCGAGGGATTTGAATACGTGCTTGATTTGCTGGAGGATGCCTGTGCCGGCTTGTTGCAGCAGTTGCGTTCAGTCCGGCACGGCTGAGAGGCGCGCAGGAGGCTGTAGAATGCTTCTTTACTGTACGTGGTACACGTCGTCGTAGTGTTTTTTCTCGTCATTCAGGCTACAGGTGGCATCGATCCCGGCTTGTTGCAGCCTTTCGGTTATTTCTTGCAGACTTTTGCGGGGAGTGCGTCCTATGTAGAACAGTCGGTAGCGGTAGTCGGTATCGAGCAGTTCCATCACATGAGTAGCATTGGGCTCGCGGGCAAAGTCGAAATTGATTTTCAGTATTTTTTCATACGGATAGCGTACGCTGCGGCCTGCACTGAATAGGGTCAAGGTGTATTCATCCAGCCGCAAGTAGCAGAAACGATTCTGCAGCAGGTAGAGGGCGTAGAGGGCACCGGCAAAGAAGGGCAGGGATACGACGATTCGGTAAGGTGAAGTTTCCGTGGTAGCAAAGTAGAATCCGAAAATAAGGCAGGCAACGAATAGCACAAAGTACCACATCATGTAGAGCGAAGGGCGGTGGTATCGTTGGGCCGTTTGCGGGGTAGAAGTGCGGTTGCGGGATTGCAGGTTTAGAAACGGTATGCCGGCCGAAATCAGCGTACGGATGACGGACGTAGGATGATGGCGTACGTGCAAGATGCAGGTTCGCTCTTCTCCGTTATGTAATTGCAGGGTAAGCAGTCCCGGTCCGTACAGATTAGAGCGGTGATGTTTTTCCGGCTCTACCACATAGCGTTGCATAAAGTAGAACCCCTTGATTTCGTTCAGACTGATGCCTTTGTCTGCCAGGTAGCGTTGACCTCTGGCTTGTTCTTTGCTGCTTGCTTCCATAGTTGTTATTTTTTAAGTTCCGGATAGCTGATACGGGTATGGTAGATGGTCTTCAGCTTTTCCTTGAATACGGATTTTACTGTAGCAATATCCTTGAAGGTGATGGGGCATTCTTTGAAATACCCGTCTTCTATCTGTGAGTCGATGATTTTTTCCACCAGGTTGCTGATGCTTTCTTCGGTGTATTCGGGCAGACTGCGTGAGGCTGCTTCTACCGAATCGGCCATCATCAGTACTGCCTGTTCTTTGGTAAACGGATTAGGTCCCGGATAAGTGAACAGTTCTTCGTCTGGTTCTTCTCCAGGGTGTTCGTTTTTCCAGGAAATATAGAAATATTTCGTTTTTCCACGTCCGTGGTGGGTAGTGATAAAGTCGCGGATTACTTTGGGCAGGTTGCTCTTCTCGGCAAGTTTCAGTCCGTCTGTCACGTGGCTGATGACTACTTGAGCGCTCTGCTCATAGCTGAGGTTTTTATGAGGATTCACTCCGCCCGACTGGTTTTCGGTAAAGAACACGGGATTCTCCATCTTGCCGATGTCGTGGTAGAGGGCACCCGTACGCACCAATTGGCTTTTGGCACCGATGCTGTTGGCTGCTTCGGCGGCCAGATTGGCCACCTGCATGGAGTGCTGGAAGGTACCCGGTACGGTTTCCGACATGCGGCGTAGCAGGTCATTGTTGATGTTGGATAGCTCTACCAATGTCACGTTTGAGGTAAAGCCGAAAGTCTTTTCCAGCAAGAATAGCAGCGGGTAGGCAAAAAGTAAAAGAATACCGTTGATGATAAAGTAGCTATACATGCTGCCGTTCAGTTTTGACAAGTCATTCTCGGTAATCAGTTCAAAAGCAAAGTAGGCGGTAATGTATGTGATGATTACCAGAAAGGCTGTGCGGAAGAGCTGCGACCGCTGTGACAGTTCGCGCAGGCTGAAGATGGCTACCATGCCTGCAGTCAGCTGAAGCAAGATGAATTCATGCGGATAGCGCAGACAGATGCTACAGGTCAGGATGGTGATGACGTGTGTCAGGAAGGCCGTGCGAGAATCCAAAAATACGCGGATGATAATGGGGAGCATGGCATAGGGGATGATGTACACGTTGAAGAAATTGTTCGTCACCATCAGGGCGGTGCTTACGCAGTAGAACACTATCAGGGTGAACAGCAGCGACAGGCATCCCTTACGCTGGTAGTATTCGCGGCGGAAGAGGTCCAGGAAGAGCATGAAGCAGAGCATGAAGATGCTCACGTAGAGAATCTGTCCGAACAGCATCAGACGTTTTTGACCGGCCGATTCGCTGCGCTGGATGGATTCTTTCCGCAGACTTTCCAGCACATTGTAGGTTTCGCGGTTCACGATTTCTCCGCGGTCTATAATCTTCTGTCCGCTCAGCACGATGCCGTTGGCCCAGGAATAGTTGTCCAGCATTTCCTTCCGGGCTCCGTCGGTGCGTTGCTGGTCGTATGTAAGGTTGGGTTGCAGGTATTCGTTTAGCGAACACCGGCGCAGCACCTCCGGGCGGTAGTGCAGGGTATCGGCCTGAAGCAACCAGGCATAGGCTTCCTTCACCGAGTAGAGCGACTGGATGTTCTGCGAATAAGCCATTTTCTCATCTATTACCATGATGGCGCGTGTGCTGTCTCCGTGCAGGCGGTTCAGTTCCTCCGTGCTTACAATGCCGATGCGGTAGATTTCATTGAGCTTTCGTTCCAGGTGTTTCAGGTAGTCGTACGAGGGCATTCGTTTTTTCAGCCGGCTCTGATAGTCTTCCTTTAGTTTTTGAATAGCTTCCTTGGCCACCGATTTATCCAATTGGTAGTAGGGTTGGAAGTGGGCCAGGATGCTGTCTTGTTCATGTTTCACCACCTCATCGCTTTTGTAGATGGGAAAGTCGAAAGTGGCCATTAACTGGCCGTATTTCCAAGGTTTGTCAATGTCAAATTGATAGTTGAACTTTCCGTCACGGGGCAGAAAATAGACAATGACTGCTACGGTACCGATGAAAATGAGCGCTTTATATAGCAAATCTCTATAAGAACCGGTATGTTTTGAGTTGAAATATCCCATGTTGATTGAATTTTTTGCGAAAAGTACAAAAAAAATCAATAGTGTGGAAAAAAAGATTTAATTTTGCCGTCTAAATTAGTTATTAGTAAGATAGATTATGACAGAAAGAAGAGTCAGAGTCCGTTTTGCGCCCAGTCCTACGGGGGCGTTGCACATCGGTGGTGTGCGCACGGCTTTATACAATTATCTCTTTGCACGCCAGCATGGCGGCGACCTGATTTTCCGTATTGAAGATACAGATTCTAACCGTTTTGTGCCGGGAGCAGAGGAGTATATCCTGGAATCTTTTAAGTGGTTGGGTATTCCTTTCGATGAAGGAGTGAGCTTTGGTGGAAATCACGGCCCGTACCGTCAGTCTGAACGTCGTGACATCTACAAGAAGTATGTACAGGTGTTGCTGGATGCCGGCAAGGCTTACATCGCATTCGATACTCCGCAAGAGTTGGAGGCCAAGCGGACCGAGATTGCCAATTTCCAGTATGATGCGTCTACCCGTATGCAGATGCGCAACTCTTTGACGTTGCCTAAGGAAGAAGTGGACGCCTTGATTGCAGCGGGTACTCAATATGTAGTGCGCTTCAAAATAGAACCCAACGAAGATGTTCATGTCAACGATTTGATTCGTGGTGAGGTGGTTATCAACTCTTCTATCTTAGATGATAAAGTGCTGTACAAGTCGGCCGATGAACTGCCTACTTATCACTTGGCCAATATCGTGGATGACCATCTGATGGAAGTGTCGCATGTAATCCGTGGCGAAGAGTGGCTGCCTTCGGCTCCTCTGCACGTATTGTTGTATCGTGCGTTCGGCTGGGAAGATACTATGCCGGCTTTTGCCCATTTGCCTCTGTTGCTGAAACCCGAGGGCAATGGAAAACTGAGCAAGCGCGACGGTGACCGTCTGGGCTTCCCTGTATTTCCTCTGGAATGGCACGATCCCAAGACGGGTGAAGTATCTTCGGGCTACCGTGAATCAGGTTATCTGCCTGAAGCTGTCATCAATTTCCTGGCTTTGTTGGGATGGAACCCGGGTAACGACCAGGAACTGATGTCGATGGATGAATTGGTGAAACTGTTCAACCTGAGCCATTGCAGCAAGGCGGGTGCCAAGTTCGACTATAAGAAAGGTATGTGGTTTAATCATGAATACATTCTGCAGAAACCCGATGCGGAAATTGCGCAACTGTTCAAGCCGGTACTGGCAGAGCAGGGAGTAGACGTGCAGAACTATTCGGATGAATACCTCACGAAAGTGGTTTCCCTGGTGAAGGGCCGTGTAAACTTTGTGAAGGAATTGTGGGAGCAGTCGGCTTTCTTCTTTGTGGCTCCGACCGCATATGCCGAAAAGGATGTGAAGAAACGCTGGTCGGAGGATACACCGAGAATTATGGGCGAATTACAGGAAGTGCTGAAGAGCATCGAGGATTTTTCTTCAAAGCCTGCGGAAGATATCGTTATCGGATGGATTACGGAAAAAGGTTATCACATGGGTAATGTGATGAATGCTTTCCGTCTGGCAGTGGTTGGTGCCTGCAAGGGACCACACATGTTTGATATTACTGAACTGATAGGAAAAGAAGAAACGCTGAACCGCATTCAGCGTGCAGTGGAAGTACTGAAATAAGAAAGTCTAATTTGTCAAGTATGCTTTATAATTTAGCCATAGCCGTCTATGATATCATGGTGCACCTGGCCGCGCCGTTCAGCCGCAAACCCCGCAAGATGATGAAGGGGCATTGGGTGGTCTACGAACAGCTCCGCCAGCAGCTGGAAAAGGATAAACGCTATATCTGGTTCCATGCTGCTTCGCTGGGTGAATTCGAACAGGGGCGTCCGCTGATAGAAAAGATTCGCGCCAAGTATCCAGACTATGGTATTCTGCTGACGTTCTTTTCGCCTTCGGGCTATGAGGTGCGCAAGAATTACCGGGGAGCGGATGTGGTGTGTTATCTGCCGTTCGACAAGCCGCGCAATGTGAAGAAGTTCCTGGATATAGTAAATCCTTGTATGGCTTTCTTTATCAAATATGAATTCTGGAAGAATTATTTGGATGAGTTGCATCGCAGGCATATCCCTACCTACAGTGTCTCGTCTATCTTCCGCCGCGGGCAGATATTCTTCAAGTGGTATGGCGGTACCTACCGCAAGGTGTTGCGCAATTTCGATCATCTGTTTGTGCAGAATGAACGCTCTAAACGCTATTTGTCAAGGATTGGTATCAACCGTGTGACAATTGTGGGCGATACACGTTTCGACCGTGTGCTGCAAATCCGTGAGGAAGCCAAAGAACTTCCGTTGGTGGAGGCTTTCAAAGGAAATGCCCTGACCTTGGTAGCTGGTAGCTCTTGGCAGCCCGATGAGGATTTGTTCATTGATTATTTCAACCGTCATCCGGAGATGAAGCTGATTATCGCTCCGCATGTGATTGATGAGAATCATTTGGTAGAGATTGTAGGTAAACTGAAGCGTCCGTATGTGCGCTATACGCGGGCTGATGAACAGAATGTGAAGCAGGCAGACTGCTTGATAATCGATTGCTTCGGCTTGCTTTCTTCCATCTATCGTTATGGAGAGATAGCCTATATCGGGGGAGGCTTCGGTGTAGGTATTCACAATACGTTGGAGGCAGCGGTATATGGTATTCCGGTAATCTTCGGACCGAAGTATCAGAAATTTCAGGAAGCTGTGCAACTGCTGGAGAATCGAGGTGCTTTCTCTATCAAGGGAATGGGTGAACTGGAAGAATTGCTCGACAAGATGCTGACGGATGAGGCATTTCTGAAAGATACGGGTAGCCGTGCCGGTCATTATGTGACCAGTCAGGCAGGAGCTACCGACAAGGTGTTGGGAATGATAAATTTCTGATAGCAATTTTATGATGAAGAGGAGGGTGTGTAACTGTGTAAGGTTACACACCCTCCTCTGTTTCTAGCCGGGTTGAGGCTACAGGCTGGTATAGTATTTATTTATACCAGCTGGCATACATCAAGTAATTGTGGGCAATCTTTTGATTCAATTCTTTGGCCTGTTCCGGATCTACCTTTTTGATAAATTTGGCAGGTACACCGCCCCAAATGCTGCCCGGTTCGATGACCGTGTGGCTCAGTACCAAAGAGCCTGCAGCTACAATGGCTCCTTCGCCCACTACGGCGTGGTCCAGAAGAGTAGAGCCCATACCAATCAGGGCGTAATCCTTGATAGTGGCTCCGTGAATGGTGACGTTGTGTCCCACAGATACATGGTCGCCTATTTCGATGGTGGATTTCTCGTAAAGTGTATGCAGTACGCTACCGTCTTGTATGTTTACTCCATTACCTATTCGGATGGAATTTACGTCGCCGCGTAATACGCTATTGAACCAGATACTGCAGTCATTGCCTATCTTTACATCGCCGATAATTGTAGCATTATCAGCTAAAAAACAGTTTTCACCTATTTCAGGAGTGAAGCCTCTTACAGATTTTATTAATGCCATAGGAATTAATTTATGAATAGTTCGATAAATAGTAGCAGCGCCTAAATGGCTTTGCAGGCATGCTGCAACCATGTTTTTTCTTCTTCATTCAGCGCATCGGCCAATGTTTGGTATACTAGTTTATGGTAATCGTTCAGCCAAGCTGTTTCCTCATTGGTCAGCAGTTCTTTTACGATACCGCGCGTACAGATGGGACAAAGAGTCAGTGTCTCGAGTTTTAGATAAGAACCGAACATGCCTTCTCCAGCCGGGACTGTTAGTAACAGATTTTCAGTGCGGATGCCATGACTTCCGGCCTTGTATACACCCGGTTCGTTCGATGTCACCATACCAGACTGTAGTACTACGGGATTCTCGTTCATACGGATGCTTTGCGGTCCCTCGTGTACATTCAAAAAATGTCCTACCCCGTGACCTGTACCGTGCAGGTAATTCATTTTCTTCTTCCAAATGGGCATACGGGCCAGCACATCGAGCTGTGCTCCTCTGGTGCCTTGTGGAAATACCGCCATGGCCAGGTTGATATGTCCCTTCAAGATGAGCGTATAATCCTCCTTCTCTTCATCGGTCAAGGGACCTAAGGCAATGGTACGCGTAATGTCGGTGGTACCGTCCAGGTATTGCGCACCGGAATCGAGCAGCAAGAACCCTTCCGGACGCAGTTTGACGTCTGTTTCCGGGGTGGCCTCGTAGTGAACGATGGCCCCATGTTCTCGGTAACCGGCAATGGTGTCGAAACTTTCACCTATGTATAACGGCTGTTCGGCACGGAAGGCATGCAACTTTCGGTCGATGCTGATTTCTGTCTCTTGTCCACCGGGAACCACTTCTTCCAGCCATTTTAGGAATTTTACCAGTGCGATGCCGTCTTTTACCATAGCTTTGCGGATTCCTTGGATTTCCTGTTCGTTGCGCACGGCTTTCAAGAGGGCTATCGGTGAAGGGGCAGTTATCTGTTGGCAGGCAGAAGGGATAGCGTTGCCGGCAGCATAGTTGGTCTTGGCAGGGTCTATCCAGATAGATGCTACTGTTATGCTATGTAAAAAGGTTAGGAGGTCGGTATAGTTATGTAGCCGTATACTGTTGTCTTCCAAATACGTCTTTACTTGGGTAGTCAGTTTCTTAGGATCGATGAAGTAATGTGTCTCCTCTTGCGAAATATACAAGTAGCTGATGACCACAGGATTACAATGCACATCGCTTCCGCGGAGATTCAGTGTCCAGGCTATTTCGTCCAAGGCCGTGACCAGCAGCGCATCTGCACCTCTGTTGGTCATGGCGGTACGTATTTGTGCCAACTTGGCCGCTACACTCTTTCCGGCATAACATTCTTCATGAATAAAAGCTGGCGCATTTGGTATGCCGGGGCGATTGTTCCAAATGGATAGAAAAGGGTCGCCTATGTCTTGCAGTACCAATCCTCCGCGATGTAACAGTAGTTGGGTCAGCTCGGCTACTTCCTGCATCGAGAAAAGACTTCCGTCGATGCCCACAACCGCACCCTGCTGCAACTGTCTGCTCAGAAAAGCAGCTATATCGGGCGTGTCGGGCAGCATTTCCTTATACAGTTCGATGCCCGTACCCTCCAGTTGCTCGGCAGCTTGCAGAAAGTAACGCGAGTCGGTCCATAACCCCGCCTCTGTAGCCGTAACTACCACCGTGCCCGCCGAACCCGTAAATCCCGAAATCCATTCCCGCGTCATCCAGTAGGGGGCCACATACTCACTGAGGTGCGGGTCGGTGCTTGGCACAATGAAAGCACTCACCCCTTTCTCCTTCAATACACCCCTCAGGGTGTCTATTCTAGTCTTAATGGTTTGTTTCATAAGGTTACAATGATTTTCCGATTTCAAATTTTCCAAAGATAGGAGATTTTTGGCAGAACTCGCTTATTTGAGCGACATTAGTTTTTCGGCAGCCCTTAAAGAAGCCTCTCTCCGTCTCTCAAAGGGAACAGGACAGGAACAGCTCCGTAACAAATGCGGGGAGAGGTACCTCTCCGTGGGGAAGCTACGGAGCAGTAGTGCACCAGTTACCTTTCTGTTCTCTGTCGATTAAGGCGATTCTGCTGTTAATCAGTGTTTTTTTTGGAGGAAAGTTTTGTGAATAAAGAAACTATATGTAATTTTGCCGCTCGAATTAATCGCGAGATTTTTTATCAATACTAATTTTAAAAACAAAAAAATGATTGTAGTTCCTGTAAAAGAAGGCGAAAACATTGAAAAAGCGCTGAAGAAGTTCAAAAGAAAATTTGAAAAGACTGGTATCGTAAAAGAGTTGAGAAGCAGACAACAGTTCGACAAACCGTCTGTAACTAAAAGACTTAAGAGAGAACGTGCCGTTTACGTTCAGAAACTTCAGCAAATAGAAGATTAATAATTCGTAAATTCCTTTGAATTATTGAATTCTTTTTTATACATTCGTTGCATGATTTAGATGTGTGACGATATGTGGTTGATAAGTTCCTTTTTAGAGTATTTGCTGTATGAGCGGAATTATTCCGCCGGCACAGTGGCTTACTATAAAGCCGATGTGGAAGAACTGCAAAGGTTTATAAAGGAAAATGCGGGGGATTTAAGTCCGGCTGAAGTGGATAGTTCGCTGATTCGCCAATGGATTGTATCTTTGATGGCTAAGAAGATGAAAGCGTCTACTCTAAACCGGAAATTGAGTTCTATCCGCGCCTATTACAAGCATCTGTTAAGAAGGGGTGAAGTAACTGTAGACCCAATGTTGAAGGTTACGGGACCGAAAAAGGAAAAACCTTTGCCGGTTTTTCTGAAAGAGTCGGAAATGGATCGATTACTTGATGATGTAGATTTCGGTGATGGATTTGAAGGCTGTAGGGATCACCTGATAATAGAGATGTTTTATGTAACTGGCATGCGGCTGGCAGAGTTGGTAGGATTGGATAGAGTGGATGTGGATTTCGCTTCGTCTTTAATAAAAGTGACGGGGAAAAGAAATAAACAGCGCTTGATTCCTTTTGATGAATCCTTGAAGGAGGCTATGTTGGCTTATATTAACTTGCGGAATGAGACTGTTCCTGAATCTTGTGAGGCATTTTTTGTGAATGAGAAGGGTAGTCGTGTTTCGAGACATATCGTATCTGAAATTGTGAAACGCAACCTCTCAAAGGTGGTGACGGTGAGAAAAAGGAGTCCGCACGTGTTGCGGCATACCTTTGCAACTGCCATGTTGAATCATGAAGCTGAGTTGGGGGCCATTAAGGAGTTGCTTGGGCATGAAAGTCTGGCAACGACCGAGGTTTACACGCATACTACATTTGAGGAGTTGAAGAAAGTGTATAACCAGGCTCATCCTCGAGCCTAAATAAAAAGGAGGTAAGTATGGAAGTAAGAATTCAATCAATTCACTTTGATGCGTCAGAGCAATTACAGGCTTTTATTCAGAAGAAGGCTGGGAAATTGGAGAAGTTTTACGACGATATAAAGAAAGTAGAGGTGTCATTAAAGGTTGTGAAGCCTGAAACTGCGGAAAATAAGGAAGCCGGAGTGAAAATTCTGGTACCAAATGGCGAACTTTATGCGAACAAAATATGTGATTCGTTTGAGGAAGCTGTGGATCTCTGCATGGAAGCTTTGGAGAAACAACTGGTGAAATACAAGGAAAAACAACGAAGCAAATAAAAAATATCGCATTTTTTTTGCGGTTTTAAAATAAATGTCTAAATTTGCAGCCGTTTCGCTCACCTATGAACGCAAACGGTTGCATTTTTAAAAAGATTGCCTCTTTAGCTCAGTTGGCCAGAGCACGTGATTTGTAATCTCGGGG
>CALADS010000069.1 GCA_937890825.1 uncultured Bacteroides sp.
TCAGGTCATTACAGCCTAAAACAATTATTTAATTATCCGTCGATTATTCCTCAACGGCAGCCTGCGCCGCAACGATTCATCTCTTAGTACAAGACACTTAGGTGAAGTTTATTCAACATTTGGATTTTCATACCATCCGAAACAATTTTCGCGTTCAACTCTCCCACCCTGCTTTCATAAATCCAACAACCACAAAACAAGCGTTTTTAAGAACTTTCTTCACCAGATGTAATAAGAGTATTGTTTTAACTATAAAAATCAAACACAGGTCAAATAAACAGTGTTAGCAGGAGTTTTTCTTCCTCTCCTCCACCAGCGCATAATATAAGTCTACTGATTCATCCGTAGCAAAAGCTGATGCCCATTCATGGAAGTCCTTCTCCAGTCCGGTTGCCGGATCGTAATAACAATCCTCCCACAAGCTGGTCAATGAAACCAGTGCGTCCACCGGGTCCGACCCATAAGCGTCCACCACTTCGGTACCACATTCTTCCAGGAGAATATCTATCCAGTCCTGACATTCCAGCGTGCCAGGATTCAAAAGAAGCGTTTGGAAAGCTACTGCTTTCAATTCTTCAAGTGGATTATAAATATCTTCTTCCATATCTTCACTTACAGATTTTTAATCCATTTCTTTCCTCGTGGAGTTTCCGTATAAATCCAAAATCCTACAGATTCTCCAGCCACTTCTTACCGGGCTTTGTAAACGTCCACGCATACAAAATTCCTCCAACTATGCCAGCTACTAAAAAAACAATTCCCAATGTATCCATATCTTTATTATTTTAATATTCTATTTGCCAATGAAGCAAATATATAGGTCGTAATCACTCCTATAACTATTGTTTCCCAACTAATTTCATTTGTCGAACTTGAAAACATAGGCGTTAGCCCGCCTATTACAATTCCGGCAAAAATCAGTTTAGACAAGTCGAAGAAATACCCAGCAAGCTTTTCTCTTCTTGAGTCATTCCTCTTCTTGGCTTCTTCCTTTCTCATCCTGCTGTTATCAAAGTTACTCATCTCCTTTCACCCGTTTATTTAATTCGATTAAAAGAATTCAACATATAATCTACATTTTCTTCTCCGACAAATAAACTACTCATATTTTGATTAAATCGCAATGATATATACTTATCACCCTTTGTTATGCCTCTTTCTATTAATCTTCTTATATCATCAGCAGTTGCGATTATGAACTGAGTCGTTTCTGCACGAGCTACGATTATATAATAACAATCATTGGCATTATATCTTTCATAACTCTTTGTCTTAATTTGTACTCCAAAATTCTCAGACTTTACCTGAACCGTCTTAACCTGTATATAGTAGGTCTTATTGTGCTTCATCGCAACAATATCAATTCCATCATCCACAGACATCCGAGAAACATTATATTCTCTAAACAACAACTCACTACAAACAGCCATTTCTCCTGCTGAACCCATATAAAGTGATTCTATTGATACTGGCTGTTCTATTGGTTGTAATATTGGCGCAGGTTTTTTGGGTTCTTTCTTAACCTTTGGCTTTCTTAACCTATAGATTCCTTTTTTAAATCCACCCTTTCCGTTTTTCACTCTTTCATATAGAGAATCTTTATTTTCAACGCGTTTTCCTTTTACTATCTTGGTTATAGCATTAGACATATAAGACGATACTTTCTTACGAAGCTCATCTAAGTCATATTCTTTATAGTCAGAGTCTTTATCTTGTATTTCAAGTGCTATATCATCAATACTCATTTCTTGATAATTCACACCTTGAATCATGAAAGCATCATATACAGCATCTTTTATTGTTTTCATAGAATTATAAGGTATTTTGTTTTTAACTATTTCTTTATCTAATATGCTTGCCCACTCCTCAAGCGTGTGCACCTCTCCATCAACGGGAAGTTTACACTTCCACATCTCCGTAACAAACGCATCTATCTCGTTCTCGCTTAATCCGGCATCTGTCAATTTCCCTTCAAGCACCTTACGCATCTGTTTCTCCCACTCCTCGAAGTTGCGCACACCTTTCTTCAAAAAGACATAACCCACCTTAGCACCGGCTACAAGAATCTTGCCAGCTATTTCTACCTGCTCAGATGTTAAATCTTTTATGTGCATTATTTTCTTTCCATCAACACCTTTATCAGTCTTTCTTTTTCAACTACAATGGCTTCCAATGACCTAATCCGCTCTTTAAGTATAGCTGTATCAGCACAGCCTGCAACTGTAACATCACCGTTCAAACTGGCTGGGCTAAAATCCCCATTAGTCTCCACTTTATTAATTTGCGAAGATGATTCATCAGCACAAAAGCACTCAAAGAAATTGAAATCAAGTGCTTCACTAATTGATATTAGTTTATCGGTATCTATACTGGACTTATCAAGTATTCTATTCACATTCTGCTGCGGTATACCAATTCTTCTTCCAAATTCCGACTTTGAAAGGCCAAGTTCATCCAACTTATGTGCAATAACTAAACCAATATTAATGTTCTCAACTTTCATACAAATCAGATGCGATTAAATCAAATGTGTTAAATATAGTAAAAATAACTCTATTTTTAAATCATATTAGATTTATCTAAATCATTTATGATTATATTTGCATCGCAATCGCAATAGAATTGCAATGCAACTCTCTGAGTTTAATTAGCGAATATACAAATTTTATGTGAAATGAACAACGAAAAAGTAGAGAAAAACAAGTACCTAGTAAAGAAAGTGTCGATGATTGACACCATGCGTAATATGCCAGTTGGCAGGCCGGTACAATTCGATGCAAAAGAATGCGGTCCAATGTCGTCAGCCCGTTCTGCCGCCACTCGTCTTGCGCAGGCCGGTGAAGGTGAATGGATTGTTGCTTCTGACGACAATGGCGTAACCTTCATAATTCTCCGTAAATCATAAAAATATACACTAATTGAAGTCCGTTCCGAATTAAGGATAGTTTTCACATTTCCTTTGCAAAAAAAGATATGAAACAAATAGCAATACTCACAATAACCATTGAAGGAAGCAGCAAGAGCCATTATAGCCCCAATCCCGATAGAGACTATTACAATCTCAACAGCCGCACCATTACAGTACGGCTGTTCGGAATACCGATTTTCAGAAAGAGAGAATCATACATCCATGATAAGTGATTTTACTTCATCGTACGAAAGCTCGGTAACTATACTGCCATTTACAAGATGCAGACAGCTGCCATTACCGCTTTTCTGTACACTGACAATCTGATTCACGTTGACAAAATGCACGTCACCCATACAGGGATTTCAATAAAATGTTTCATACTTCTTAATTTTTTGATTAGACACCACAAAATTAAGAAAATCCCGTGAAGAGCCGCCTTCCAAGCCCGGATGAACTTACCGGGGCGGGAACTTAAATAAAAACAATAAAGTCATGAACAATATCTATTCATTCCTAAGAATTGCAGTGCTTACATCCTTGCTAGCTGTAGCAATGGTATGCTTGATTTCTGAACCTACTAGTGAAAATAGTTGGTATCTGGTATTCTTCGCGTCAAAAGTCGTAGGAGTGCTCGCGGTCTACCTATTCTATCGCCTAATTAATCACTGGAACAAAAGCGAGTTGAAAAAGATTGCTAAATACTGTAATGAGGAGGACCTGTAATGCAAACTATCGAATTTCCCGATAAGCTGGTCACTTACGATACGTTCATGAACGACTTGGCTGAACGAATAGCATACAAGCTTCAGCGTGCAGCCAATGATCCTGAATTTATCAACCAACGAAAAGCATTCCAAATGTTTGGCCGTGCCAATGTAGAACGTTGGCGCCGCACCGGACAAGTAAAATGCTACAAGCGTCCAGGCTCTGTAGAGTACCGCACGGCAGACCTCAGGCTCCTGCAATCAACAATACAAGATTATTTAAAACGATAACCTAAAATCAATCAATATGGACTATTGCATCTATAAAACTATCGATGGCGTGAATCCCCGTGTTATACACACCTTCACCCAGGAAGCCACAGGAAGAAAGGCAAAGCGTACAGCTGAAGACAAACTTCAAGAAATGTGGCTGCGCGTATGCACAAAACCCGACCAATTCCATCATGCGAAGGGTGATAAGACAGAGATCTCATACTCTTACCCTATCAGCACTAGCAAAGTGGTCACAGTCCGATTCTATATTGCCCCGGCTCCAAAAGCCAAACGGACAACCAAATAATAAACTCTAAAACATAAGCATTATGAGCAACATTCAAATTACAGTTGATGCAATCAACAAAATGAAACCCTTAGAAATTGTTGAATCTCCCATCATACGGGATAAGTTCATTTCCATCTGGGACACTCTTTGGGGAGAAGGTGAAGGAGAGGCAGCCTACGAACGTGAAGCCAATTATTTTAATGCACAACTTCGTGAAACCAATAACGGCAAACTGCAAGCATGCACTTCGTTCTCCATCTTCACTGCCTTTATCGACCTGGCTGTATGCGGTCTTTCCCTAGAACCTGGTGTCCGTGCACTGACTTACTTGATTGGTCGTAATACCAATATAGGTACAAAAGACCAACCTCGTTATGAATCTCGCGTCAAGCTTACCATTTCCGGCTACGGTGAATTGGTATTGCGTGCCCGTTGCGGACAAATCAGACATGCAGACAACCCGGTATTGGTTTATGCCAATGACGAATTTTCCTTCAGTGACTGCAATGGCCGCAAGGAAGTAAACTACAAGTGTAACCTTCCGCACGCAGGACAACCTATTATTGCCTGCTATCTACGCATCACTCGTTCAGATGGTACAATCGACTACTCTGTGATGCTCGAAGAAGACTGGGTACGACTAGCCGGTTATTCACAAAAACAGAATTCATACTTCGACAAAGCAAAAAACCAATGGGTTGGTACTGCAAACGCTCTCTACGGTGTGGATAACAAAGGTGCTGTACATATTGACCCAGGTTTCCTCATGGCGAAGTGTATCAAACATGCCTTCAAAACATATCCTAAAATGAGAATTGGCCGTGGTACAGAATTGCAAACTGAGCAGAAGGAAGAAGCAGATAAGCTGGATGAACTTTATGGAATTGATGCTACTCATGAAGAACTTCAACAATCACCTGCACCCTACGGAAACAACGAGATTCCCTCTGGAGTAACTGTCGACGCAGACGATGATGATGGATTCTAATCACAAAAAGAAATCAGCGTGTGCAGGATGTCCTCATACAGTCAGACTAATTAACGGATTATTCTGTACACGTCTGAATAGATATGTAGCATATGTCACAAAGCAACCTTGTACACTTATTATCAACAATCTAAAACCAAAAAGCAATGGCAAACAATAATTCGCTCGTGGTATTTGAACCGGAAAACGTTCAAACCATCGCAGAAATTGGCCCGGTGGCCATAAAAGAAAACAATGTATCTCACGACCGATGCCTGGAAGCTGGCCGTAATTTACTTGCACGCATACAGCAAGAAGGCATGAACGACCAACTTGATCAAGACGTTGCGCTCTATATAGAAAAGGCTAAGAAGACGGTGAAGAAGATGAATGATAAGAGAACTCCGGTAACAAAACTCTTCGACGCTATTCGTACTTCCTTCACCGCTCTCGAAGCTGATGTTAATCCATCCAATAAAGGTAGCATCCCGGCCGAACTGCAAGAACATCGCAATCGCTATGCGGCAGCCAAACGTGAAGAACAACTTCGCAAACAACGCGAAGAAGCTGCACGCCAAGCCAGGATACAAGCCATACAGCGATACAGTCTCGATGTGGAACAAATCCTGATAACACAACTCAATAACCACATTGTCGGTATGATCAATTCTATGACTGCTGTCATGGATAGACTATCTCTCGACAATTACGAACAATCTTATGACAATATTAGCAATGTCGAGGTTGAACTGCAAGACGATTGGATTGATAATCTCAAATACACACTCATGATACCTTCCGGCCTTTCCACAACCGATTGTAAGAACATCGACAAGGAAGTGAAAGATAAAATTCGTCAACGTTGCCGCGAGCAATACGCTTCTGAAATTGGAGACTATCGGGCGGACATTCTAGACCGTATGCCCTCCAAGCGATTGGAGCTGCAACGCATAGCCAAGGCTAATGAAGAAGAGTCTGCACGCCTGAAAGCCGAATTGGAAGCCAAGGAACGTGAGGAAGCTGCACGCAAAGAACGTGAACTGCGAGAAGCTGAAGCTGCACAGAAAGCCGCACAGGAGCTGACTGCAAAGAAACAGGACATGGACAATCTGTTTGGCCAGGCACAGGTAGCCATGACCAATTATCAACCGAAGACACAAGTTAAGAAATCTATCAACGTACTGAATCCCGAAGGATTCATGGAAGTAGTTGGCCTATGGTGGTCGCAGTATGGATGCACTCTCAGTGTTGCAGAGCTGAGCAAGATCTTCTCCAAGCAGATAACATTCTGTAACAAGCTCGCAAATGACAAGGATAATCCTATGATGATCCAATCCGAACACATTGAATACGTTGAAGATGTAAAAGCTAGGTAATTATGATAGAAAGCGGTTATTATCCCCCTGGCGCAGAGTTCAACCCTCGTGCGCCATACAATCAGCCTCTCGAAGAAGATTACGAATTTGCAGTGAAATGCGATTTCTACAATGAGGATGGCGATTTCATCGAAACAGATACAGTCTACGTTACTCTATTACTTTGTTACCACCCTAACGAATATGACAAAAGCCAAATTAGAAATTGGTTGTATGATGAAATTGATAGCAATTACAAAGACTTTGAAATAGCAGATTACGAATTATCATAATGAATCACAACCCCGATACATATTACCAGCGCAGTGAGGTTTCCAACTCAGACCTCACTGCATTGAAAAACATTCTTCACCCGGTACCAATGTCTGACGAAATTCGTCAACGAGCATTCCACTTCGGTACACTCGTTGACGCATTGATAACAGAGCCGGAAAGAGTAAATCATTACCAGCGTACTGTCGACGATGTAGTGTATAGTGAGGAAGATTTTCTACACGGAAAAGAAATGCTTCGTTCGTTAAGAACAGAATCTAGAAGGGACCCCTTTCTCGCTAAGGTACTTGCAGAAGCTGAGACGCAACGATTCATGGTCAACCACGCACAGAAATTTGTCTACGGTGAACTTCCGTTTACGCTCAACACTCGCTGTAAATGGGATTGGTGGTTTGGCGATTATGGTTTCGGTGGTGATCTGAAGACTACGGTAGCCTCAACCCAACAGGAATTTGAAAATTGCATAGACTTCTTCGATTGGGACCGGTCACGCGCCTGGTATATGGATATAGCTGGTTCAGACCGTGACTTCATCTACGCTATCTCCAAGAAAAACTGTAACGTATTCAAATGTTTCATCAATCGCGGTGACGATAACTACAACCGGGGCCGAGAAAAATATGAAGAACTGGCATTTCAATATTGGTGTCTAAATCTATAAACGATATGACTGATAATAAATATAAACTGAAAATAAACCCCTACCCTTATCAGTGTGAAGGTATTGACTTCGGTCTGCAAACTAAGCGACTGCTGATTGGTGACGAGCCAGGGCTTGGGAAAACATTGCAAAGTATAGGCATTGTTCATTCTGCTGATGCTTATCCATGTCTTGTTATCTGCCCGTCGTCTCTAAAAATCAACTGGCAACGCGAATTTGAAAAATTCACTGACAAGTCAGCGTTGATTCTGGATGATAGTGTACGTACCGTTTGGCCGTACTACATGCAAATGGGACTTCACCATGTGGCAATCGTGAATTATGAAAGCCTGCGAAAGCATTTCGTATGGGATACCGGTGGCCGTTCCTTTAGATTGAAAGATGTAGTATTCTGCGACGGTGTTAAAGTGTTCCGGTCAATTATCATAGATGAAAGCCACCGTGTGAAGGATCCATCAGCCCAGCAGACTATCTTCACCCGTGGTATTGCAGAAGGAAAAGAATACAGAATCCTGCTATCTGGCACACCGGTAGTCAACCGTCCGGCCGACCTGATTACACAATTATCTATCATGGGCAGGCTGAAACAAAACTTCGGTGGCCGGGCAGCTTTCCTGGCACGCTACGGAGGTGGAGAGAAGAAGGAGTTCAAAAGACGTAAACGAGCCTATACAGAAGAAGAAGAAAGAATGCAGCAACAAATGGAGATAGAACGAGAAATGGAAGAAAATAAGCCTCGCAATCTTGGTGAACTATCTGCGAAGTTGTATGCCACATGTATGATTCGTCGCGAAAAGGCAAAGGTTCTTACTCAGTTGCCCGATAAGACACGAACCGATCTGTACGTTGATATATCAAACCGTGATGAATACAGCACAGCTACCGTCGATTTGGCCAGGTACCTGGCACAGTACACTGAATGTACCGACTTCGACATCCGTCGCAAAATGCGCATGGAAGCCCTGGTAAAGTTCATGACGCTTCGCTCCCTGGCTGCACGCGGCAAAGTAAAGCAAGCTATCGACTTTGTAAAGGTATTCCTCGAAAGCGACAAGCCATTGATTCTGTTCTGCTCCTTGCATGATATTGTAGATGAAATCAAGAAGGCTTTTCCGGATGCAGTAACAGTCACCGGTAGAGATTCAGCCACAGAAAAGCAAGCTGCCGTAGATGCCTTTCAAGCCGGCAGTACAAAGTTGATTATCTGCTCCATCAAAGCGGCCGGTGTGGGTCTCACGCTTACAGCCTCGTCCAATGTAGCTTTTATTGAGCTTCCCTGGACCATGGCCGACTGCGTTCAGTGCGAAGACCGTGCTCACCGCATAGGGCAAAAGGATAACGTCACCTGCTATTACCTACTGGCCCGTAATAGCATCGACGCAACACTCTATAGTATTATCCAGGAAAAGAAGTCTATCGCCAATCAGATCATGGCGGCTGACGATGAAATACCGCAGGATGAAATGTATTTCGACGAGTTAGTCAACAGATTTTTGAATGATGAAAAACTATGATACCAATATCCAACCGTGACTTCCAAATACTTGTAGAAAAATTACCTAATCTATTGGAGTTGATTCCAACAACCGGAATATCTCTACGAAAACAGGAAGACATTAGGTTGTTAAAACAATTATATAGAAAATTAACCCGATTAAATAACAAATTAAATTCTAATCACAATGAACAAAAAAGACATCGCGCTTAAACTTGAAAAGAAAATGGATTTAACTCCTAGTCAAGCAGTAGACGCTGTTAATCATGTAGTAGATATTATCACACATGCTCTTGCCGGTGGTGAATCAATCTACATTCGTGGGCTTGCTACGATTGAAGTTGTAGAACGGAAGGCTTGTAAGGGCCATAATTTCACAAACGGGAAAGATGTTACTATTCCTGCTTACAAAACACTTCGTATCAAGACATCGAATCGTCTCAAACATTCTATTAACTCTAAAAACTAATTACTATGGCAATGCACACTTGGTTTGAATGTAAAATCCGTTATGACAAAACAATGGAAAACGGAATGAACAAGAAGGTTACAGAACCCTATCTGGTAGATGCTCTCAGCTTTACAGAAGCCGAAGCACGCATTATTGAGGAAATGACACCTTTCATAACCGGCGAATTTACCGTTTCAGATATTAAAAGAGCTAACTACAGCGAGCTATTTTCTAGCGATGAAGTAAGTGCAGACCGGTGGTTTAAATGCAAATTGATTTTCATCACACTCGACGAAAAAAGCGGTGCCGAGAAAAAGACTTCCACACAGGTATTGGTTCAAGCTGCAGATTTACGTGATGCTGTCAAGAAATTGGACGAAGGTATGAAAGATTCCATGGCCGACTATCAGATTGGTTCCATGGCAGAAACTTCCATCATGGACGTGTATCCTTATGAAGTTACCACAGCAGAGAATAATGATCGTAAAGAAGTCAATGAAGAAATGACTGTTGCTCACTTCATATCACGTCTGGGCGAAGGGCAAGAACGCGAAATAACAGTAGCCGGTAAGCCCATGATCATATGTCGACAGTCCAACAAGACGATTGTAAAGCCAAAACCTACTAACGACAATGACTAGGGATGAATATTTGGCCATGCTCGCCAAGTCACGAGAAGAGCAAAAGAAGCCCAATAAATTTCACGCGCTTCGTTCTGGCGGCTACGCTTCCAGGAAAGAGCACCGTAGGGCCGCAGAACTTCAAATGATGCAGCGGGCAGGCCTCATCTCCAATCTACGAGAGCAGGTACGCTACGAACTCATACCGGCACAGCATGATGAACAGGGCAAACTGATAGAACGAGCCTGTGACTACGTTGCCGATTTCGTTTTCCTCGATGAGAAAGGAAACCTTGTCGTTGAAGACACCAAAGGCATGCGCACAGACACTTACATCATCAAGCGTAAGCTTATGCTGCATGTTCACGGAATCAGAATACACGAAATTTAAGCCATTACGTAAAGAAGCAAATATTATGGCCAGACCATACAAAACAGGATTAGATTGCTTTCCTCTTGATGTTGATTTTTTTGTCGACGATAAAATGATTGCCATCACAGGGGAGTTCAGCATCAAAGGAGAATTAACAGTCATTCATCTGCTCTGCGCGATATACCGCAACGGATATTACGTAGAGTGGAACGAACGGTTGTGCAACAAGCTCCACAGTGAATTGTCATGCGTCAGCACCAACCTCATCAACATGATAGTAAACAGATTGGTACAATGGGATTTTTTCGACAAAGACCTATTCTACACGTCCTCTATACTCACGTCAAGAGGCATTCAGCGACGCTATTTTGATAGCGTACGAAAACGTAAAAAACAATCGCTTTCTTTACCCTACCTGCTCATCAGCCTCCCCGGTCAGCCCAAGCAATCAGAAGCTCCGGAAGTTGCGAATCCAGGCCCAGTCATACCCGTTTCCACTGCCACGGATCCCGGCTCTGGAACCATTATGACCCGGCCTATTACAGTGCCACAGTCGGCATCACCGCCCGTCATTTCGGGCAATAGTGACAATGCAAAATGTCTCGCTCGTTTCTTTGGTGATGGTAATATGGCCAATATAGAAATGTTGATGATGAATCTATCCTTACGTCCTGAAGATAAAGGTCTATTACGAACAGTTGCAGAAACAGTGGTTAACGAGTGGAATGTTGCAAGCATAGCACATCGCGATTACTCAGACTGGGCACGACATCTTATCAACACCATGCGCATTAAGTTGCAAGAGGCAGAGAAAGGTAAGAAAAAGAATTATAATAAACAACAAAAAACCACAGCTCCTACTACTAACAGCTATCAATTCGATGGCGGTTTTGGTGGACAAGATATTTAGAACTATGAATCAACCAATATCAATAGAACAGGCTTTACAACATGCTATGCGCGACATTAACAATATGCGCACACAGCAGCCTGATTTAACAAGGGAGGATGTGTATAATCAGCATGCACGTCTTGTCCTATGGATAGCTAATAATGTTGTGCTTTTACATCAGCACAGGCCATTCGTCATAGATGATGATAATAGAGACGTTATTCGGTTCCTGCTGTATTACTTCAACAACTGCAAACTTGCAGAAGAAGTTTTCCCTGAAAGAAAATATAAGTTGCACAAGCATATCATGCTCATGGGTGAGGTTGGTAGCGGTAAAACGCTGCTCATGCAGGTTTTCTCTGAATACCTGCACTACACCGGGAACGAAAGATTCTTCTACAATCTCAGTGTCACGCAGATGGTAAACTATTATACATTGCATAACAACCTAGACCGGTACACGTTCAACGAAGAAGAAAACAAGGGATTCAAATCAACTCCGGTCAATATCTGTCTAAACGATATTGGCGTGCAAACTACCACTTTCTTCGGCATGGATACCACGAAGCTAACGGATGAGTTTCTTCATGCGCGTAACGATATTTGGGTGCAACAACACAAATTCGCACACATCACCACCAACCTCACGGTTGAGCAGCTCAAACAGATCTACCAAGATGGCTTCGGCCGTTTGATAGATAGATTTAAAACGTATAACATTATTCCATTAACTGGTAAATCAAGACGATAATGAAAATATATTTATCGCTTCCTATCATTACAACCGAGATAGATAGATGCAAGAAAAGGGCCGAAAGAATGAAAAAACAACTTGCCAACAAAGGTCATGAAGTTATTACTCCGTTCGATATAAGCGCAGGTAAAAAGAAAACCTATTCCTACTTCGTCGGAAAAGATATTGAAGCCCTAATGCTATGCGATGCCATTTTCCTAATGTCAGGATGGAGTGAGAGCAAAACATGTAATCTAGAATGGCGCTGCGCTCAGATTTACAACAAAGAGATCTTTCAACATTTGAATAATATCCCCAATGGAAGAACTAAGACCAGAAACGCGTGAATACATCATTGCCCATATCAACGACCGTCCACGCACAGCCGTTGCACGGGCAGCTGGTGTATCAATAAGTACCGTATATAATATTGCTCGCAAAGTGGGGGCAGAAATGCTTGTTGAGCGCACAAGGCGCAATCCTGAATGGGAAGCTATTGTACGTAAATTCTACCCTACCATGGCAGGACACGAGATAGAACGAGCCTTCGGAATCACCTTTAATCGCGCTAATAAGATAGCTGCCGATTTAGGTTTAAAACATACTCCTGAAACATTAAAAAGGCTTCGTCAGGAGGCTAGTAAGCGATTCAAGGAAAATATTAAAAAGATAGATGATGAAGCTCGTACAAAAAAATGGAAAGTTCGCCGGAGAATGGACGAATTAAGAATCATGGAAGGAAAGCCGCAACAAACTAACCTAAGATTCAGAGATACGCCAAAACGAACGTATAACATAAAATCTCACCTCGTACGAACATACGGATACATAAAATCTCCTGATGACCCTTACACCCTACTCTATGACGAGAACACAAAACGTAGAATCGTAGGGCCTAAGTCTACCAGGAAAATAGGTACAGAACAATATTACGAAAACAAATACCATTTAAAATTTAAAGAACGGATACTGATATGAAAAAAAATCTTTTTTACATAAGAAAAGGGTATGCTTTCTATAGACAAAATGGTCGTGGGTACACTGATAAATTTTGGGAGGCTGGAGTCTATACGGAAGAGGAAGCAAATAAGCACGCTCGTAGCTGTGACGAATTGAGAATAATACCCGTTGATATAAAGGAGCACAACGATACCATTAAAGAACTTATCAGCGAATTAGAAACGTTTTTAATTAAAGAAGAATAACAATGAAAAAGAAAGAATTTGCCGTAGGAGAAGTGCTTCAGTGTGGAAGATTTAAGTTGAAAGTAAGAGAGGGAGAGGATTGTTGCGGATGCTTTTTCGCCCAAAATCACATCGGGATCTGCACAAAGTTGATTGGAGCTTGTAATCCAAACGCTAGAGAAGATAAAACCAGTGTAATCTTTGTAGAAGTGGAGGAAGAAGAATGAGATACGCACTGAGAAAGCTTGATAAGATTGCATCCGCTATGGGTAAAGAATACCTGAACAATCACATTCTAAAAAGCCTTAATAACTTCTTTGCACAAAACGATGATGATAATGTAATCAGTTCAATAGAATTAGATGCTTATCAAACACAATCTGGTGAAAGCTATGCTGTACTAAGAGTAAACGATATTTCAGATGATAATGATATGCTGGAGTTTGCTGTTATTGGTCAACAATACGATGTTTTAAAGCTTTCATTCTTGGGACGGATGAAAGGATAACAAAAACCAAGTAACGATATTATGAAACGAATAAAAGATATAAAAGAAGTAAGAAGTTTAAAGCCCGACCAAAGGCTTATAAGATTCTCAAGAGGTAACATAGATTATTACAAATTTCTTTGTGTTCATCCACATAACAGCAAATATGTAATATTGATGAATAGCTGTGAAGAGCCGGAACGATTTTATTACAGTACTATAATAGATTATTTCGCCACCGACTATACAGAACAAGATATAATATCATACAGGATAGAAGTTTATAATAATCTAATTCAAAAATTAAAGCAGAAATTATCAGAGCTTGAACAATAACAGAAAGAATATGAAAGGAATAACCGAAGCAGCCAAAGAAGCAAACGGGAGAAGCCAAACGTGCGCTATTTGCCCTGTATTAGATAATCATAAGATTTGCCCACCTGAGTTTCAAAGAGTGTGCTCAGATGCGTTTATTGAGGGATTCAAGAAAGGTGTTAAATGGCTGCAAAAGCAGCATAAAAATGAATCGTCATGCTTCCAACAATAAAAGAATACTCAGAACAATGCTTTGAGAAACTAACCAGAATAAACGCTATCAAGAACGGACGTTGTGGGCAATGCAAACACTTCCACCAACATAAGAGTAAACGAAATACCTGTTCAAAAGACCCTTTTTCTTTTGATAACGGTTGGGAGTATGTACCGTATAGTTATAAAGCAAAAGATAGAGCTTGTAGCGAATTTGAGTATAGAGAGGATTTAATTTGGATGCAAAATAAGATAATTAACAAATGATATGGCGAATATAAAAGAGAACAAAAAAGGGTTCAAGGTAATCCAAGTAAGCAGAAGCGAGCTTATGGATAAATTAGGCTTGTATGGTGCAATGGGTGTTTGCGACCGTTGCAACGGAATTACTTCTACAGGATATTACATAGCTATACTGAATCAGTGGTTTTGTCCTGATTGTTACCAAGATTGGTATCATGGAACCAAACGATACCCGGAAGATATTGCTATTGAGAATAATAACTTTGAGTTTTACAAAAATATGTTTGGACTATGAACGAAGATTATGTATCGTATGAAGTAGCCAAGTTGCTCAAAGAAAAAGGGTTTGACAGCCATTATTCAACGCACTTTTACAAAAACAATAAATTGGAGTGCTATATGGATGACAGGAAAAAGTACTGGTTGCAAAAAGATGAATATGCTGCACCTTCTCTCTACATAGCTCAAAAGTGGCTGAGAGAAACAAAGGGAATCTATATATGGGTGGAACCTGTTGTTGGACGTAAATGGACTACATCTTCTTGCGATTTTAATGTAAGCTTAGAAGAAAGCAACTGGATTGAGCGTGAATTGCATAAAGACGGCTATCATATATATGAAGACTATACAGAAGCCCTGCAAACTGGAATTTTAGAAGCACTTAAATTAATTATTTAAAGAATACAAGAAAAATGAACTGGAACGAATTAAGAGATAAAGCTTATCAATCAGCCATGGAACACGGATTCTATGACAAAAAAACATATAGCGATGAACATTATATAATGCAAATCATATGCGAGGTTGCTGAAATGGTAGAAGCGGATAGGAAAGGCGAATTTGCCAACGTAGAAGCATTCAAAAATAGTGATACAGACAATGATGAAGATTTCAAGGATGAATTTAACCTGTTCATCAAGGATTCCCTGGAAGATGAAATGGCCGATATAGCTATTCGTCTGCTTAGTTACTCAGGATTAAAAAGGTATGAAATAGATTTGTATATACATAATATACTAGACTATTTCATGCAATTAGGAGGATTTATGAAGCTTAATTGCAGCATATGTGAGTTTGCACTCCGAATTACAAAAAAACTAGCCGAGATAGAATCAGATACAAAACACGTAGATAATAAACTTGCATCTATAATAGCAGCTTTGTATACGGTTGCCCAGGAAAATAATATTGATTTGCTCTGGCACATCGAACAGAAAATGAAGTATAACGAAACCCGTCCACGGCTGAATGGCAAAGCATATTAGATTATGAAAATTGGTCTCATAGATGCTGATATGATGTGGGCAAAAAGGACAATAGGACGATGTTAGGGAATACATCGGCTTTAGTATTCCCGTAACGTCGTCCTAATGAAACTATCAGCCTGGCATAAAGCTAAAGGCGATAGTGTTTCCTTCTTCATGGGCATAGAAGAATACGACCGAGTTTATATATCGAAAGTATTCTCTACTACCCCTGATGATAACACAATCATTCAAGCTAAAGAAATTTACTACGGTGGAACCGGCTACTGCATACATTTAGACCCTCGCACCGGAAAAGAATACTGGAAAGAACCGGATGATCCTTTCTATATGTCGAAGCTACCGGATGAAATAGAACATATAATGCCAGATTATTCTCTGTATGACATTAAAGACACAGCGTATGGATTCCTTTCACGTGGTTGTCCTCGTGGTTGTCCATTCTGCCATGTAGCACCAAAGGAAGGTCGCAAATCGTATAAAGTAGCAGACTTGTCTGAATGGTGGAATGGTCAAAAAAATATAGTTCTTTGCGACCCTAATATACTAGCTTGTAAAGATGCAGAGAACCTGTTGCAGCAGCTGGCAGATTCAAAAGCACGTGTAGATATTAACCAGGGTATGGATGCACGTCTAATCACTACCAACGTTATGAAATATCTCAATAGTATTAAGCTTAGCACGATACATTTCGCTTGGGATGATTATAAGCAGAAGAAAGCTGTATTGAAAGGATTGCAATGCTTCAAAGATAATTTCAGAAGGAAACTGGATAAGGGTCACTTTGCTCAGGTATTTGTATTAACAAATTTCGATACAACACCAGAACAGGATTTGGAACGTATCTACATCCTGCGCGATATGGAATTTGAACCATACGTCATGGTTTACGACAAAACACACGCGGCACCGTTCTATAAGAGCCTTCAACGGTGGGTCAATATGCGTGCCATATTTCACAAGATTCCTACGTTCGAGGAATACGATCGGAAGAAAGCCAAAGAGTAAGCCAAAACTTAAAAAGTCACATTTATCCTATTACGCTATCTTTGCATAAATCATTTTCAGTTTATGTTTAAAGAGGTTAAGTATAACGGATATTCATCTAACCCGTCAGACTTTCAAAGTGCTGACGGGGACTTATCCGTTACGCTAAATGCTATTCCAGAAGATGGGGCTATCAAAAGATTAGAAAAACCTAAAGTCGTGTTCACTCTTACAGATGGAAAGAAGGTGGTGTACATACACTCCGTATCAGTATTTGAAAACTATATCATTTATGATGCTGTATCAAAGACACTGCAATGGATTGCATCTGACGATACCAAACAATCAGCAAAAGACATACTTTCGCTGTCCGGTAAAGAATTATATCAGGTTACAGCCATGGGCAATACACTAGTAGTGCTCACATCTACAGGAATTATCTATTCATTATACAAATCAGATAGCTATCAGCTTATGGGAAACAAACCAGTTTTCCCATCCATTTCTTTCAGATTGCAAGTCAAAGGAGTATACTCTGAATTAATGAAAGCAAGATTTGAAAAATTCACTCCTACTCCTACACCAAGTGGAGGCCTTTACATATCGAATGCAGCTAGAGAATCTGTCAAGAATACAGTTACAGGATACTTTAACCCTATTGCTTCGCAAATTAAGACGGATGGATGCTTCCAATATCCATTCATGGTACGATATGCATATCGCATGTATGATGACACCTTAAGCTACATATCACAGCCTATTAAATTATATCCTTCGGATGGAATTCCATTGACAGTTCGTTATGCTGGTGAAGATACAAGTAACGGACAAATAACAGCGTTTAATTTGCAGGTGTTCAGTGTCAATTCAGATTTGATGTATCAGATCAACAACTTGGAAGAAGTCAAGCAATCACTGGCTGAATGGGGAGAGCTAATTAAAAGCATTGATATTTTTGTTACTCAAGACATGGCAACTATTGACGAAAATTCAATAGGAAGTAATGGATTGACTGGTTTTACTGGTGCAATAAGCCCATGGAATTGCTTTCTGTTGTTCCATGGCTGCTATAATCAGGAAAAGATAAACGGCAAATACATCTACCGCAGACATGATTTAAAAGAAACTGTTTCAAGTACTGAATCATATTTTTACATAGGCAGTAAGACGATTATTGAAGACAACGAACCAATGGTGTTTTACCATGTTAGTTCTATTGAACTAAAGAATCTAAATTCATCAGAACAAAAAGTAGAGATTGCCCAAGGTGTACTCTCTACCGACACGTTAGTGAACAGAGAACAGCTAAAGGGAGATAGCGATATTAAGGAACAACTCGTTGCAAAATATGCATATACATACAATGCAAGGCTAAATTTAACTGGAGTAACAGCTGTCCCTTGTTCATATCCGTTAGAATCATGCTTCGCTTACGGAAATGGTGAATATGATTCTGAAACAAAACAAACGGTAGAAAAAACATATTCCTATAAAGCATACATATTGATAGAAGCAGAAAAAAGACATGTAATGGTTCCATGTGTATCAAACATGCCTATGAATATAGATACTTATAACAATTTCTTCTTCTTCCCAAACGTAAATGCTACAGAATTCATTGTTGAGAGAATAAGCAGCACACAAGAAAAAACTTACTCTAAAAGAAAGTTGTCTAAGCATAAAGGACTGAATGGGGCATATGGCTGGGTAAATGCTGATTTTGATGATGTAGTAGATATGAGCATCATTCAAAATACAGACATCGGTATTCCATACCCTAACAAAATATACACATCTGAAGTAAACGACCCATTCACATTCCCGGCAAGCCTGGTCAGTGCAGTTGGTTCCGGCGAGATTGTGGGTATTTCATCTGCTGCTAAAGCATTATCAGAAGGACAGTTTGGTCAGTTTCCACTATATGCGTTCACTTCTGAAGGGGTATGGGCACTTGAAGTTTCTTCTACCGGTGGTTATTCTGCCAGACAACCCATTACGCGCGATGTGTGTATTAGTTCAGAAAGTATTACTCAAATTGATACTTCTGTGTTATTTGCCTCAGATCGTGGGATAATGCTTCTTTCAGGTTCTCAGTCTACCTGTATTTCAGAAGTTATTGATAGAAATGAACCATTCTCCCTTATTGCCTTTCCTAAAGGCAAAGAGCTGATTCAATTGTCTGGCCTGCCAATTACCGACATTAACATTATACCATTTCGTGATTTTCTTAAGCAGTCACGCATGCTTTATGATTATACACATCAGCACATCATAGTATATAATAGGAATTGCCTTTATGCCTATGTTTTCTCACTAAACACAAAGCATTGGGGAATGATGGAAAGCAATATTGATTCGGGTGTAAACTCTTATCCTGAATCTTTGGCTATGGATAAAGCAAGCAATCTAATCAATTATAGTGAAGAAGGCGAAGCTGACGTGGTTAGTATATTGCTATCTCGGCCTATTAAGTTAGATGATCCCAATGGCTTCAAAACAATAGATACGATAATCCAACGAGGTTATTATACAAGTGGTAGTGTGAAACAAGTATTATATGGTTCTAACGATTATAGACATTGGTTTCCTATTAAAAGTAGCGTAGACCAATACATGAGAGGATTCAGAGGTACACCCTTCAAGGCGTTCCGGATTGCCATCATCGCCAATCTCAATAAATACGATAGCCTTGTCGGTTGTAGCATATCATATACACCTAGATTGACAAATCGGTTACGATAAATCTTTTGTTTGCATTGTTTATTATGTTTTTTAGTTTCAGGTAATTAAGATTGTGGATAACGAAAAGAGCCGGGGCGCGTGATGCGTCTCGGCTCTTGCTTTATACCATCAAAAAGGTGATAAGGGTCGTGTGAATGTTTTTCGTCGGTTATTCTTTACACTGTTGATTTGCTTCTCTGCTTCCTGGCATTTATGTAACCAATGCTCGGATGCACTAGGATTGGTAATACTTAACCAGTCGCTGAGCACTCGATATACCATATATTCATGAATCAGACGAACTAGTAACGTGATAGACGTGCGTGAAAACGTATTTGGAATCTTCATCTTGATGATATAGTTCTCCGGTTCCGTCAACACATCATTCACGTCTTCACCTATTGGCTCTTCCATCGTGTAGGGATAAAGCAATTCTGTCACGGCAGCATGAACCAGGTTCAGAATTCTGGTAACACGATCCACGTTTCCATCTTCACCGATGTCCACTAATACATGTTTGGCATGTTGCTTATCTTCACCCATAACATGCCCTTCAATATAAGCATAGTTTTTAATGTCATACAGGAGTTCTTTCCTCGCGAAACTCATAGTTACAACAAGTGTATCAACATCTGTATCACACGGATTGCAAGTTAAGTTACTACAAGATGCGTTCATAATCATTGGTATTATTATGCATAGGTAGGACGTTTCGGTCTGCTACGCTTATAGAGAGCTTTCTTGGCTCGTTCCAGGGCTGCTGTTGCAATAGCAACATAATCTGCAGCATCAGCCTTATTGGTGATGGTAAACCAATCAGCAATGGCTCTTGCCACCATAAATTCATGCAATTCGGCACCCAGACTTTCACAGGCTGCACTGTTGAAATTGCTTGGCAAAATGAATGAAAGCGTAAGCTGACCATCTGAATCCACTTCTTTCTTCACCTTGTTGGTGCTCGATGTGGCGGTTTCATTCAAGTACTCGCCAAGTTCTACCTTCAATTCACCGAAGGCATTGCTGATGCTTCGCCTAATCTGGTACGAATGTTCATCATCCTCGCTGGCCTGCATATTAGCCGCAGCTTCATAATCTTTTGTACCCTCTGCCTTACGGCTTACCCCTGTAAGGTGTGTCTTATTCTGCACATCAAAGACTACTTCCTTCACCTCCAATGTCACAGCAACGTTTTTTTTACTTTCTGCCATATCTGTTATTTTGATTAAATGTTAAACATATACCGGTCTCTTCGGCTTCTTTTTAAAGAAGGCCTTTTCTCGCACATCACTGAGGAACGTACTGGCGTTATCAGCATACTCTCCCGATTCCTGCTTGTTTGTAAACACAAACCATTTGGCAATAATGCTTTGCACAAAGTAGCTGAATAGGCTTAATTCCATGCTTGCCTGCAATGCCTCGTCAAACGAAGCGCTGACGTTTAAAACCAATGCGTAGCTATTACTGTTCATGGCTTCACTCTGAAGCACACCAATCATATTCTGCGCCACCTCGGCACGAGCTTCATTCCAGAATCTGTCAAGAATATCCTTGTCTTCATCTACCGTGCTGATACGGTCTAAGAGCACTTCATCTGCATCCACCATCTTGGCACCCGTGTAACTGGTAGTCATAGCCACCTCCTTATACACTTTTGCCCTGTCTACATTCAATGTTATTTCCATCGTATCGGTTTTAATGTGTAACTTATACCAAAGCCAATGAATGGTTTTAATCCCTCTCCTGGCGTATAACCATACCCGGCAGTCAATGATAAGGCCCATCGATTGGGCGGTTTGGTTTCACGTTCACGCTCGGTCATAAAAACAGTTCTCGGATAAACAAAGATGCTGTCAAGGCTTGGATTATACCCGCTTACCCATGCTTTATAAGTGCTGTCCTCATACATCTTACTCTGCACCGGTAGATTTACGGCCACACTGTCCGTCTCATTCCTGCATGAATCAGGAGTTTCTTCCGGGACCGGTATTCTGATTGTTTCATAGCGCACCACTAAACTGTCTTTCGCTACTGGCAGAAAGAAAGGAATGGTATCAATAAACGTTACAGTATCATTCACAATGCTACGTTCTGCCGAACTTACCCCTTTATCAAAGCCTATGTAATAACTGGAAAGAATAGCTACGGTAAGCAACACCAGCACCAGGCAAAATTTATTCAATCGATCCATAACATTAAGAATGAATATAGTCAATGATTCCTTCCACATGAATGCTCACAATAGCATTTCTACCTTCAGCACTCAAAAGATAATCCACATCATCTTCATTGTCCTGAAAAAGATTCTCTGTCAATACGGCTGCGCATTTAGTCTTACGCAGAATATAGAAGTTCTCTTCCCAATCCGGATCACCGTCGCTTGTATCTTTACGTATTCTAAAACCACCGGGTAAATGATTCTCTGCTGCTCGGTAAAGACATTCTGCAAGTTTGTCACTTTTAGTATATCCTTTTGACGTATAAGCACTCCAACCTCTTGCTGACATCCAATCTCCATTACCAGAAGCATTACAGTGAATACTTACCAATAAACAATTGGCTTTACCAAACTTTCCGCATTCTTCGTTCACGCGTCGTGCGCGTTCCTGCAGAGGCACATCAAGTGTTTCACGAACAATACGTTCTGCATCATATCCTCGTTTTTTCAACTCCGCACAAACAGCATCTGCTATCTCTCGCGTATAGGCGTATTCTCTCAGTCTCCCATCCGGACTTCTTTTTCCACCGGTGTTCTCACCATGGCCATTGTCAATTAAAATCTTCATGATTATATAATTTACCAGATTTATTGTAGATTTTTCTATATATTTTTTGTAAAATATTGTATTATGAATTAAGGCGTTGATAAAAATCTGTCTTAATATTATCGTAGGCAAGTTTCACATTTGTATACGCCCGTCCGTTATTTGCACCATCTTCGTTATAGATTTCTGATTCAACTACAATGGCCACCTCTTCAATCCATTCCTTGTTACAGTATTCAGACAAAGGCTTACCACGATAAATAAACGGATCAAATCTGTTTTTTCTTTCTTCGTGAATAACTGATAGAAGTTTCCGTATTTTACGAGCTGTTGCCTCATGATCTATTATATGATTTTCCTCCCTAACTCTTTTGATTATCCTGCACACTTTTTCCACAGAAAGGTCAAATGCAAATCCAGATAAGTTTCTTACTCTAAGCTGAGTTTCTGTCCTGAGACCATCTGAAATGTCATTCAACTTATCATTCTGTTCTCTTGTCTCCTGCAAAAGGTCTTTAAGTCCAGACTTGTTGTCTGCCAAGATTTGATTGATTATTGACCGGAACCATTTAAACACTGCAATCATCATTCCCATGGAAATGAGCAGGTAAAATGCAGCCATCATGGCCATCAAACCGTAGTCAGTGATTCCCTTGGCCACGGCAGTTACTTGTCCTACTTCACCCATAACGCAAATCTCCCCATAATTATATCCATCATAGCTAATAAATTTAAATAATCACAAATTTAAGAGCCCTAGATTTCACCTGCTGTTTATCTTTTGGGTAATAAACAAGAAAGGTGGCATGGAAGCCACCTTTCTATAGATATTATAATAAACAAATCAAGACAGCCATCTGTCTACATACGTTTTGGCCATCTCACGAACTGCACAAAATGCCAACCATTCGGCTTCGTACTCCGATGCCTTTGGAATGCCCTTGTTCTTCAATAACTCAATCTGATGCGTCTTTATAGCATCTTCTTCTGTTTGTGAGTACTTGGTACGAATAATACCATTAATCAGTGTGTCTCTGGAATCATCGGCTGTGTCAATCAAGGTGCCGCCATCCGCCTCTGTACCGGTATAGGCATATGCCTTTACCGGTTGGAAGTCTTCAGGAGCATCCTTCGGTTTATAGCTTTCGATTTCTTCTTCTCCTAAATAAACCAAACACTGCTTGTCGTTATAACGACTGAAGGTCATGCGCTGCAAATATACTTCTCTGTTTGCCATAATCAAATTATTTAAGCCACCTTCAACCGTACCTGGTATCAGGTGAATTTATAAAACTTCTTCTTATACTTGTTGGTGAACTCCTTTATCACAGTTGCAATCGGTAAATCTTCCCGTGAAAAATCTTGTTCAGCCTGTTCAATCATCACTTTGCTACCGCTAAACGAATAATACTCCTGCTCTCTCCAAACATAATCCGGCTCATCGGCATCCGGATTATCAATGTGGTCAAGTTCGCGGTACCGGATGGCTATCCGTCTTTTGGGAGTACCATCCTCGTTTTTCTCAATCACCGAATCCTCAATCACATAATCTATCAGTTGAATCATCTTCTCCTCTTCTTTTTCATCGGTGCAAATGATTAACTCAATAGACCTTTTCTGGTCAGCAGTCATCCCCTCAAATGGGGCTTTCTTTTTGCGGTTTTTAATCACCGTCCCCAGTCTTTTCTCCATATTCAATTTGTTTAATAGGTTTTTTGTATCAGCATGAATGGCAAAACCTACACGGCTTGCGCATTTTAAACGTATCTGTTCTTTTGTATGCCCGCGTTTTCTTAATTGAGATACCTGCCTGCAAAGTGCCTGTTTATTGCGTTTGCGAAGCATGATGTGGTCATGGTACATCACATAGCCGCACAGGTCATTGCCCATCCATGTTGGACGGATGTTGTAACTTCGATTCACCTGCAATAAGAAGTCTCTTGTTAATACCATGATGGCCAGTTCGGTCATCAAGTGCAGAAATGTTTTGTCTTGATGCTTGATAACTATGTTGTCGGCAAAACGGCTGTAATGATTCAGGCCTTGTCTAACAAACCTATCAAACTTTGTATTGAGATAATCAACCCCTTTAGCCAGTTCTGCAGCCTGCTCAGCCGTTCTGCAAGTCATGAAACTATCTGTCACATACCTCTGCTGCCAATAGCGGAATTTATCAGGATCGTCTAAAAGACGAAAACACTTGAGTGCTAACCTATCAAATGGGGCCAGATAAAGGCCGGATAACAATTGAGATAACTTCACACCCAAGATAAGACCTTGCGGATAGCTATCTACAAACGAATCGAGGAATCCAAGCAAAATGGGGTCCTTGATTTTTGTGCGGTATCGCTGCTTCATCAGCTCATGGTTGATGTTTGGGAAGTAATGATGTATATCTAACTGAACATAATAGTACACCTCTTTTTGCGAACATCGGCGCAATTCTTTCATCTCTTGGCGGACAAAAAAGTGAGTACCCTTGCCAGGAACACAAGCCGGTGAACGAAAGTAAAAGGTATCCATCAACCATTTTTCGACAGGAAGCACAGCAGCCCATTCTATCACATGGTCTCTGACAGCAGACTTGTGTATCACACGATGCTTGGGTTTGAATACCTCATGTGTCCTATAAGGCGAAATCTGATAAGTCGAATGGATGTATGCTTCTAAGAGAGTCTGTAAATTATCATCCAAGCACTCTTCGAAAGCACGCACCTGATCGCGTTGATGCTTTCCACGGGCAAAGCCGTAGAAAGCCGCTTCAAAATTTTGAAGCGTAGCGATCTCTTTAGAAATATACCCTTTTCGTTTCATAGCGGTGTCAACAGTGTCTTAGGTGTCATCCGGTTGTCTGCTTTTACTTTTTTCTCTGTCTTCAGCCGTGCCAAATGCACGATTACCAACACTACATCAAAAGTTGATTTTTCACCATTGGGTGTGGCTGCATTTCTCTGAGTAGGCATGGAAGCGGACAAGCCCATGCCCAAAAGTTGAGGAGGACGCCGTAGTTCGCATTAGACCACGAGCCATCATTGTTCGCATTGACGTACTCAGGACCGCAAATACTACCATTGTCACCATTGGCAGACACAAGCGGGACGCGCAGCCCGGAAACAGCGTCAGAAACGCCCACCAGTTCTTTTGAACAGCACAAAAGTAACAAAAAGAATATGGAAAAAAGTCATAGAACGAAAAAAAATCGTCGAGCCCCTACCGGGGCTATGCGGCACTACGTGCCTTGGGTGCTTTGTGTCCTGTCGGACACCGAATGGTCACTCTGTCCATTTTGGCTCCTCCGTACACTTTAGCCAACCAAGATGGGCGTCGTGTCCCAGTTCTCAGCTGCTTCGCAGAGGAGGACGCCGCAGTGCGCATTAGACCACGAGCCACCATGGCTCGCACGGACGTACTCAGGACCGCAAAGACTACCATA
>CALADS010000070.1 GCA_937890825.1 uncultured Bacteroides sp.
ACATCGAATCAGTTCCCCGTACCCGGAACAATCCGCACGGTCTGATGATTACGAATTGGAGGACGCTGGAAAACAAAGATTTAGATTACTAACCTATAGAGAATAAGTATCCCATGAAATCATTCAGAAAGACACTTCAGGAAAGCAGGCTCAAGACGCATCATTTGATACGCTCCTGGCTGCAACCCAAGCTGGGAGCCGTCGGCACCAAATACCGCCTGGCAGGACGCATCCGTCTGGCCAACATCTGGGCAAGGAAGCATCCTAGACGCACCTTTGCCTATGTCACTGGTTCGCTGTTTTTCCTGCTGGCAAGTACCGTTTTAATAGATGGTGTCGGACAGCAAAATAATCGTGAGCCGGATGTCAGCAGTATTGCCCAGTTGGAACCCGTTTTTGCTGGGTTCCGCACTATTCAGGCGAACAAGAGCGTACACCGTTCCACGCTAACAAAGTTGACCTATGAAGGACAGCTACTCCGGGAGGAACTGGACTCACTCATTGCGATACCACGTAAAAGCCATCAGGATTCCATCCATATCGTACAGAGTTACAACCGGTTGGAATCCATTGTCAAATCACTTCAAAACAATGACCATCCATGATCAGAAAAATCAATTTCAAACAGCCCAAGTACATCTTCCCGTTGGTGGTGTTCATTCCCCTGTGTGCCCTGGTGTACTTCGTGATGCAGACCTTCGGAGGCAGCGAGGATGCCCAACAGATGGTTGCTACCGACCGTATCAATACGCAACTTCCTAATGCGCAGGCGGAGGAAGCCGGAGACAAGATGTATGAGATGTCGCGCCGTTTCGGGGACGAAGATGCCTTCACTGCGATTGGTGCCATCGGTGAAGAACAGAAAGAGAACGAGGAACTGGAGCACGGCTACAGCGAAGACGAACTCAACAAACTGGATGCAGCGGAAGCGGAACGGCTTCGTCAGCAACGGGAAATGGAGGAACTGGAAAGGTCGTTGGCCGAATCCAGAAGACACATCAACTCCTTTGCATACGGGGACAATGCTTCTTCTGGAAATAGGTCAGGTAATGGAAGCAGAACAGGTACATCTACTACTACCGAAGGCTATACTTCACAGGATGACTTCGCCCGTGACCTGGAGGAAATCCAGCGCAGAAGTTACGAACGTCAGAAGGCTATTGAAAGCGGATTGGGTATCGGGCGCTTTGACCGGGATGAACTGACTCAGAAACAAAGAGCAGACTCCATCGCTAAGGTTCGTCAGGCTGAAAAGGAACGCAACCGTCCCAAGCTCGTCATCAAGTCCGGTGATACCAATGCGGAGAAGTTCCATACAGTGACCTCACCCGATGATATTGCGGAAGCCAAGTTGATTCGCGCTATGATTGACCAGACCACCAAGGCCAAGGAAGGTACTCGTTTACGTTTCAAGTTGCTGGATGATATAACCGTCAGCAACACCAAGTTGAAGAAAGGCACCTACCTCTATGGTACAGTGACAGGCTTCGGACAGCAGCGTGTGAAGGCTACCATTACCAGCATTCTGGTCGGTGATAAGTTCATCAACGTGAAGCTTTCTGTGTTCGATAATGACGGCATGGAAGGGTTCTATGTACCGGAATCTTCCTTCCGTGAGTTCGTGAAGGATGCCAGCTCCAGTGCCGTGCAGCAGAACATCAACTTCCAGTCAGAAGATGGCTACGGTTCCGGTATTTCAGGTGAAGCCTTGGCACTGTAGGCCTTGCAAAACGTCTATAACTCAGCTTCTTCAGCTATTTCATCCAATATCCGTAAGAACAAGGCGAAAATCAAGTACAACACGATTGTTTACCTGATTAACTCGGAGGAAGCAAGGTAAAAGGTCAAGAATAAAAATAGGTAAACTATCTTACTAATCACAAAATAAGTAAGGTTACAAGTAATAGAGTAAGCAAGTTTACAAGTAACGGAATCAACAAATAATCAAATCAGTAAATCATAAGAATTACCTAATATGAAAGCGAAATTATTTTTACTTTTCTTCGGTCTTCTCGGTATGGTCGTACAGGCTGCAGCCAAGGAGAAGATCTACGTGAACAGTGAGGTCACCACCCACATCGTTATGCCCGAGAACATCAAATTGGTGGACATCTCCACAACCAAGATTATGGGCAACCAGTGCGCCGACAACATGGTGCGCATCAAGCCTTATCTGGAGCCAGACTCCATTAAAACCTCCTTTGACGAGAATGAATTGCTGGGTACTATCACCCTGATTGGAGAGCGCCATATCGCTCAGTATGACGTGGTTTATACCC
>CALADS010000071.1 GCA_937890825.1 uncultured Bacteroides sp.
TTCTCGAAAGCGGGTGCAAAAGTAGTGCTTTACCTGACATCCTCCAAATATATTCATGACTTTTTTCTATCTTTTTTTGAAAGTTTTTCCTAAAGCATTGTGTTACAGAGCTGTTACAAAACATATTTTTCAAACATGTTTCTTAAAGGCTTTCCTATCGTATACATTATACATATTGCGCACGCGAAAGCCCATCCAGTTTGTTTCAGATATGCAGTGTTTTTTTGCAAGATTAATAGATTCCTAGCCTACATGATTTGTTGTTTATGCAAACTATTCTCTAAAATAATTCCATGAAAACGATCTTGATACTCCATGGATTCAGTTGCGTAAACAATAAGTATACGTTTCTAATTCCATGGATACAATTTCGTAAACCCATCATATTATTCTACTAGCTGCAGGTATGTGTTCATAAAGCTACAGATATACCGATTGGAAACTTAAGATAAATAGTCGAAAAACTACAGATATGCTTTCTGACTGATAAAGTTCATCTTTTCTCTTAGTATAGCTATCCGTTCATCTACTATAAGCATCCACCTATTCGCTATAAATGACCACGCATCTTTTATCGCAAATTTTGTTAAGCACTCATACAGCTATCCTTCACCCTTCACTCACTGATAATCAACATCTAAGAGGTGAAACATAAAAAAGTATGCTTGTTTACTTGCTGATTATCTACACCTAAGAGGTGAAACATAAGTTTCAAGCCCTAGCTTTCACCACCTTACTATCTATTCACAAACGGGTGAATGATAAGGACAAAAGACATTTATGTCCTGATTATCAGTGCATATAGGGTGAATGATAGGAGAATGGACAGCAGCAGAAAAGAAGAAGAAGAAACTTCTTAAAATTCTTTTTCCGTCCAAAAGCCATCATCCCTATCATCATACCCATCACCGTTTTCGTCAACCCAATCGAAACTACTTTCACCATGCGTATCAAAAGGATTATAATCATCTCTAGCATCTTCTAAAGTAGATCCATAATCAGTATCCAGCACTTCGTCAGACAATTTTTCCACTTTATAGGGATTCGCATTTGAAAACCCCTAAACTGAAGATTTAGGGGTTTTCAAATGCGAATCCCTATAAACAGTTCTATTGTTTTAAAGACTTCTGATATGTATAATATACCACACCCACGACATCGGCCAAAAGCCAACCAATGGGAATAGACCACCAGATACCCTGTACCCCTATGCCCGGCACAGAAACCAAAAGATAAGAAAGTGCCACCCGTGTACCCAACGAAAGAACTGTCAGCACCACCGACATACCAGGCATACGTACAGCCCTATAATACCCATACAGCAAAAACAAGCAAGCAATGCCTACATAAAAAGCTCCTTCGATACGCAGGTACTGAACCCCCACAGCTATCAAATCGTGCTCGGAAGCCACCACAAACAGATGCATCAGATGTTCGGCAAAACAAAAGACAGCTACAGAAATAAAAATAGAAAAAGAACAGGCCAACCAAACGGCTACCTTGATACCTCGCCGAATACGTTCCATCTGTCCAGCTCCATAGTTCTGCGCCACAAAGGTGGAAAAAGCATTGCCAAACTCCTGCACCGGCATGTAAGCAAACGCATCTATCTTCACCGCCACAGCAAAAGCAGCCATCACTACAGCGCCAAAACTATTGACCAATCCCTGTACAAGCAGAATACCAAAATTCATTACAGACTGCTGCAGACACGTTAACGAAGAAAAAACCAACACATCCTTTAAGCAATCTTTATCCCAACAGACATCTTCCGACCGCCAGCGCAATTCTGGGCGCCTGATACCTACATACCCCATCAGCCCAAATGCAGAAACTCCCTGAGATACGACAGTGGCCCAAGCAGCCCCCTCGATTCCTCCATGAAACTTCAGAATAAACAATGCATCCAATCCTACGTTGAGCCCTACAGACAGGGCCAGAAAATAGAGCGGAGTCAGTGAATCGCCCACAGCCCTCAACATGGCTGCATAAAAATTATAAAGGCAAACCAGCGGAATGCCCCAAAAGACAATCCACAAATAAGAACGCATCAAACCGTAGACTGACGTTGGCACCTGCAAGAAGTGCAACACATCATCTATGAAAAAAAACATAGCCAGCGTGAGCAACAGCGCCAACAACCCCATTAAAGAAAAAGACAAAAAGACACTACGCCGCACTGCTTGTACATGATCTGCTCCGTAATGATGAGACACCACAGTGCCACTTCCCATAGCCAGTCCCCATAGGATAGAAATCAAAAACACCATCAAGGTATAAGAAGAACCCACGGCAGCCAGCGCATCGGCACCTATAAACCTCCCTACCAACCATGTGTCAGCCAGGTTATACCCCTGCTGAAGCAAGGCTCCCAACATCATGGGCAAAGTGAAGAGCACCAAACTCCTCACAATACCCCCCCTGTGTCAAATTATAGTTCTGCCACCTGCTTGCCATCTTCTATATGCTACGATTTTTTCACTGTTGCCAGTCGGTCACAAAATTAATGCTTCCTTCTGAAAAACCAGCCTGCCAACAAAGATTCAGTACTAAAATAAATCAGCCTGAAACAACCATACGGTGTTCCAGGCTGATTTATTTTCTTGATTTTTCTTTCCGTTAGTTACGCCTGATGAATCGTCAGTTGCGGGAACGGGAAACCGATGCCCTCCTGATTAAAGGTAGCATAGATTTTCTTCTGAGTATCGAAGAAGACACCCCAATAATCAGCATTCTTCACCCATACTCGGATAGTAACGTTCACACTGCTGGCATCTAATGCCCCAAGCGCTATAAAAGGTGCGGGCTCTTTCAAGATGCGACTATCGGCAGCCAAAATCTTCTGTACTACCTCTTCCACCTTCTCCATATTTTCACCGTATTCCACCCCTACAGCCCAGTCTACCCGGCGTGTTTCCTCACGGCTGTAGTTGATAACCGTACCGCTACTCAAAGCACCATTCGGAATATAGATAACTTTATTATCGGCTGTAGTAAGCACCGTATGGAAAATCTGAATGGAACGAACCGCTCCAGATACCCCTTGACTTTCAATCCAGTCTCCTACTTTATATGGACGCAGCAACAAGACAATCAATCCACCGGCAAAGTTAGAAAGATTACCAGACAAAGCCATACCTACGGCCACACCGGCAGATGCCAGCAAAGCTGCAAAAGAAGTGGTATCTACCCCCAATTTTCCCACTACAGCCACCGCCAGAAGAATAGTCAGCAAGATGTTGGTCATACTCTTGACAAACGTCTGTACCCCCAAATCTATCTTTCTGCTTTCCAATACACGGGCCAACAATTTTTTAATAAAGGAAATCAAAACACGACCAATCACAAAAATCAGGATAGCACCTATGATACGTCCACCTGCACTAACCCCCCAATCAATCAATTGCTGCATCAGAATCTGAAGTTTATCCAAACCATCAACAGAAGCCTCAGCTGTCTGCTTTACCGCTTCCTGTGTAACCTCTTCTGCAGCTGTAGCTGCTGTCAACAAAAATGATTTCATACGATAAAAATGATATAAGATTTAAAATGATTATAAAATGAATTTGCAAATTTAACGAATAAAACGACATTCATTTGCATTCATTTGCCATATTCATGCATAAATTCTACTTTTGCCACTACTTACAGAGGAAAAACATGGGAGAAACGTTAGACCGGCAGACGGGAAGAACATACTCTGGGAAACATCAGCCTATTAATAGAATACATGCGCAGCGGAGCTACCGTGCGCATGTATACTGACTATGGAATCTTTATTCCTTGCCGGGACACGCAGACCTTCTCCTGCCAGCCCGGACAACAGGTATCCATCTTTAACTTTACAGCCCGCCACTTGAAAGGCAGCGGACTGGCTTATCCGTTGTACGACTTCAGCAACTGGTGGCAAGGTACCCTCAACGAATGTATAGGCAGTACATTTACCATCGAAGCCGAAGGCGAATACCTGATTATGCAGAACTACTGCCTTTAACGCTCCAAAAGATAAGCTTTAAAGTCAGTAAAGTTACTCTTCATCGGAACACTCCGCTTCTGGCCCTTCATGAAAGCCTGAAGTTTTTCAGGTATGCAGATGGATTCACCGATAATAGATTCTACCGTGTCTTTGAACTTAGCCGGATGAGCCGTTTCCAGGAAGATACCCGTTTCTTCCGGCAGCAAGCCCTCGGCCAAGGCCCGGTAGCCACAGGCTCCGTGAGGATCGAGCAGATAATGTTCTTTGGCCCATACTTCTTTCATGGTTTCTGCTATCTGTTCGTCGGTATAGGTAGCCCCACTGATGTCGGCACAAATCTCCGAATGATTGCCACCATATAAATCGAGCACCCGTGCAAAATTACTGGGATTGCCTACATCCATGGCATTGGCTATAGTAGCCATGCTGGGACGGGGAGTGTAAATGCCTGTCTTTAAATACTGATAAAAAATATCATTCCGATTATTCGCTGCCATAAAGCGCTTCACCGGCAATCCCATCCGCTTGCCAAACAGCCCGGCCGTGATATTGCCAAAATTACCGCTCGGCACACAAATCACTGCCTGGTCTGCCTTTCCGGCACGCTTCAACTGCGCATATGCATAGAAATAATAGAAAGCCTGCGGCAAGAAACGCGCCACATTGATAGAATTGGCACTGGTGAGCAACAGATGGCTGTTCAATTCGCTATCCATGAAAGCCGCTTTCACCAAAGCCTGACAATCGTCAAAGGTACCCTCTACTTCCAGAGCCGTAATATTCTGCCCCAAAGTAGTGAACTGCTTTTCCTGAATCTCGCTGACCTTTCCCTTGGGATACAGCACATATACATGGATACCTTCCACTCCCAAAAAGCCATTAGCCACCGCACTGCCCGTATCGCCCGACGTAGCCACCAGCACATTTACCTGCTTCTTCCCTTCCTTTCGGATAAAATACCCCAACAAGCGGGCCATGAAACGGCCTCCTACATCCTTGAAAGCCAACGTAGGTCCGTGAAAAAGTTCCAGTGAATAAATCTGTTCGCTGACCTTGACCAACGGCACATCAAAGTTCAGGGTATCATACACAATCTGTTTCAAGGTATCGGCCGGCACATCCTCGCCAAAGAAGGCGTCTGCCACCCGATAAGCTATCTCCTGAAAACTCAGTCTATCTATCTCTTCAAAAAAAGACGCAGGCAAAGGTTTGATGATAAATGGCATAAATAGCCCTTTATCGGCTGCCAATCCCTTGACTACCGCTTCTTCCAGCGTAACTTCCGACGCCTGCTTGTTGGTACTATAGTATTTCATGTTGCTAAGTATTAGTAGTTCAGTATTCTTTCATAAATTCACGGATAAACTCATCCTCTTTCATCAAGCCATAAGCACCTTGGCATACAGCTACTTCATCAAACGTCTGCACCTCATCGGGCTGAATACCCGGATACCATATTAAAAAAGGTACCGGCTCGGCTGTATGCGTACGCAGCTGGCAGGGAGTAGGATGATCGGGCAACACGGCTATGGCCACCGGCTCTTCCCAATCTTTCACCGCCTCATAAAGAGGTCCCACCATCCGTTTGTCCAGATTCTCAATGGTCTGCATCTTTAAATCCACGTTACCCTCATGCCCAGCCTCATCACTGGCTTCTACATGCAGGTATACAAAATCATCCGTTTTCAAAGCTTCCAAAGCGGCTGATACTTTATTCTCATAATTCGTATCATACAATCCGGTAGCTCCTTCTACCTGTAATCGATGCAGACCTGCATAATAGCCTATTCCATTAATCAAATCAACAGCCGAAATCACATTTCCTTTTTTTATCTGCGGAAACCGTTCGGAAAGCGGCCTCATCTGCGGACGATAGCCCGGACTCCAAGGCCAGATGCTGTTGGCCGGGTCTTTACCTTCGCTCATTCGCTTTTGGTTAACCGGATGTTGCTGCAGCAACTCTTGCGAGCGAGCTATCAAATCATTCAGCAAATCGGCAGTCTGCTGCGGAGTCAGTTCCGCCCCTCCTTCCGGCACTGCAATATGCTCGGTACCCGGTTCAGGTTTCACCAGCAACGGTCGGTATGGTTTTAAAGGCACATCGTGCGGCGGCGTGCATACAATCCGCTTATCGCCCCCTTTAATCACCAGCAAATGCCGATACTGCACCCCTGTATAGAAGCGCACACGCTCATCGCCCAACTCCTGCTGCAAATACTTCACCAACTCATCCGCTTCTGCCGTAGTGATATGTCCGGCAGAATGATTCTTCAAAATATCTCCTTCTATACAGATGATATTGCAACGCATGGCCATCTCGCCCGGCTTCAAGTCTACCCCGATACTAGCAGCCTCCAGCGGTCCGCGCCCCTCATACACCGTGGGCAAATCATATCCCAAGACCGACATATTAGCCACTTCACTGCCCGGATGAAAACCATCGGCCACCGTTATCAATCTACCGGTACGTCCCATTCGCGCCAATTTATCCATATTAGGAGTCCGGGCAGCCTGCAACAGCGTACGGTTGTCCAACTCCTTCACAGCCCAATCGGCCATGCCATCTCCCAATACAATAATATGCTTCATCTCTTAGACTCTTTAGAAATTACACATTCGCAATGCTCATGATATCAGCAAACACCCCGGCAGCCGTAACACTGGCACCCGCTCCATAACCTTGAATCATCATAGGATATTCATTATACCGCTCCGAAGTAAGCAGAATGATGTTGTTACTTCCCTCCAAACCATAGAACGGATGGTTCATACCCACCTCTTGCAAGCCTACCGAAGCCTTTCCGTTCTCCAGTTTGGCCACAAAACGCCAATGCTTGTTTTCGGCTTCCAGCACCTTCCGCCGTTTTTCGAAATCCTCGTCCAGTGCGGGAATCTTCTGCCAGAAATCGTCCAAAGAGCCTTCAAAGAAATCATCCGGCACAAAGAGATGCTTTTCTACCTCTTCCTGTTCCAACCGGTAACCCGCCTCACGAGCCAGAATCACCAGTTTGCGGATAACGTCCTTACCACTCAGGTCGATACGCGGGTCCGGCTCTGAATAACGCTGCTCTTGCGCCATGCGGATAGTCTTACTAAAAGGAACATCGGCACTGATTTTATTGAATATAAAGTTCAGCGTACCACTCAGCACCGCTTCTATCTTCAAAATCTTGTCGCCACTGTGAATCAAGTCATTGATGGTATTGATAATCGGCAAACCTGCCCCTACATTGGTTTCAAACAAATATTTCACTCCACGCTGACGAGCAATCTGCTTCAACTCACGATAATTCTCATAAGCCGAAGAAGCCGCTATCTTGTTGGCCGCTACCACCGATACATTATGAAGCAACAAATCTTTATACAACGATGCCACCGCAGCACTGGCCGTACAATCCACAAACACTGAATTGAAGATATTCATACGGATAATCTCATCGCGTAATGTTTCCAATGAATTGGCTTTACCTTCCTGAGCCAATTTGTTGCGATAATCAGCCAAGTCGATGCCCTCACGACTGAACAAAGCCCGCTTGGCATCGGCAATGCCCACCACATTCAGCTGCAATCCGTTCTCATGCATCAGTTTCTGCCGCTGACTGTAGATTTGCTCTATCAGGCTGCCTCCCACCGTACCAATGCCACAAATAAACAAGTTAAGCACCTGATACTCTGATAAAAAGAAAGAATCATGAATCACATTCAATGACTTACGCAATGACTTCTCCTCTATTACAAAAGATATATTTGTCTCCGAAGCTCCCTGCGCACAAGCTATCACATTAATACCATTCCGCCCCAATGTGCCAAACAATTTACCGGCAATGCCCGGTGTATGCTTCATATTCTCGCCCACAATGGCCACCGTAGCCAAATCTTTTTCCGCCAGAATAGGAGAAATCTCACCCATTTCTATCTCTTTGGCAAACTCCTCATTCAACACCTCACATGCCAAGTCGGCATCTGCATTGCGCACACCGATAGAAGTAGAGTTTTCAGAAGAAGCCTGAGACACCAGAAACACACTGATACCATTCTTGGCCAATGCCTTAAAGATGCGATAGTTCACCCCAATCACACCCACCATACCTAATCCCTGCACGGTAATCAGACTGGTATCGTTGATAGAAGAAATACCCTTGATGGCCTTACACTGAGGATCGGACACTTGTTGGCGAATCACCGTGCCTATGCCTTCGGGATTAAATGTATTCTTGATAAAAATAGGAATATTCTTATGACACACCGGGTAAATGGTAGGCGGATACACCACCTTGGCACCAAAATTACAAAGTTCGGTAGCTTCTACATAACTCAGTTCGTTGATGGTATAAGCGGTAGAAATAACACGCGGATCGGCCGTCATAAAACCATCCACATCGGTCCAGATTTCCAAAGCCTCTGCACCGAGTGCAGCAGCCAGTACCGCAGCCGTATAATCAGAACCTCCCCTACCCAAGTTGGTTACATCCCCTGTCATCTTATCGGTAGAAATAAATCCAGGCACCAATACTCTATGCGGCATCTCTGTAAAAGCCTCTCGCACTAACCGATTGGTCAGTTCCGTATCCAGCACGTGCTTCGAATGCTTCTTTTCCGTTTTGATAAAGTTTCTGGAATCCATCCACACCGCACCGGTAAGTTCGGCAGCAATAATGGAAGATAATCGTTCACCGTAGCTCACAATAGTATCCGAAGTCTTTTGCGACAAATCCTTTATCAGATAGATACCCTGGAAGATATCTTTCAATTCGTTCAGCAAATCACCTACCTGACGCTGAATGCGTACCTGTGCTTCACCCTCCGGAATCACCTCCTTTACCATCTCTACATGACGATATACTATCTCGCGAAAATCTTTTTCATAAGACGCATCGCCTGCCGCTGCCATCTTGGAAGCCTTGATTAACTTGTCAGTAATGCCACCCAAGGCAGACACAACTATAATGACCGGCTCACTAACAGCCTCTACAATGCTTTTTACCTTTAAAATACTACTGGGGGAACCTACGGATGTTCCACCGAACTTCATTACTTTCATTATCGTGGTAATTAGAATTTTAATATGATGAATCAGCATTCATGAGGATAATTTATACCTCTTCTGAATGCTCCGACTACTTTGAAAAAATAAAAAAATGCTGAAAAAACAGTGTAACACGTAGAAACACAAATACTATCCCCTAACCCCTAAGGGTCATGGTCCCCATAATCGTCATGGTATGCAAATAGTATCTGTTCATAGTCTCTCGTTCTTTAAATTCTGATGAGTGTTGCAAAAGTAAGAATTAAAAGATACAATCTATCACATTTTACGATATTTTTGTGATAAAAATATAATTCCATGCTAAAAATTACAGAATTATGCCCAATACCTCCAAAACACGCCCCATCCATTCCCTGATACCTGGCAGAAAAAGCAGAGGCACTTTCCTATCATATTGCTAGCATTTTAAAGATATATCACTATCTTTGCAGATAACAGTTGAAATAAATAAGCTTATGAATCCCAAAGATACTTCCGTTTTGCTAATTTATACCGGAGGAACCATCGGCATGATGGAAAATCCGAAAACTGGTGCACTGGAAAATTTCAATCTGGAGCAACTTCAAAAACACATTCCCGAATTGCAAAATTTTGATTTCCGTATTGACACCTACCAATTTGCCCCACCCATCGATTCATCCGACATGAACCCCGGTGTATGGGCCAAACTGGTAGAAATCATCAGCCGGTTCTATGAGGAGTACACCGGATTCGTCATCCTGCACGGTACCGATACCATGGCTTATACCGCCTCGGCACTAAGCTTTATGCTGGAGGGACTGAACAAATCCGTTATCCTGACAGGTTCTCAGCTACCCATCGGCGTACTGCGCACCGATGGGAAAGAAAATCTGCTGACCAGTATCGAGATAGCCACTGCCCGCCATTGCGACGGTCATCCCATGGTACCGGAAGTATGTATCTTTTTCGAAAACCATCTGATGCGGGGCAACCGCACCACAAAAATCAATGCGGAAGACTTCAACGCTTTCCGTTCCTATAATTATCCTATCCTGGCCTCGGCAGGTATCCACATTAAATATAATAATGTGCAGATTCACACCTATGCCGACTGTGATACCCTTCGCCCCCACTATGAGATGGACACCAACATCGCCGTATTGAAACTTTTTCCGGGCATCCAGAAAAATGTAGTAAACTCCCTGCTCACCATTTCCGGACTGAAAGCCGTGGTACTGGAAACCTACGGTTCGGGCAACGCCATGCGCAAGGAATGGTTTCTGCAATGCCTGCACGAAGCCCACCGACGCGGCATCATCTTGGTGAACGTGACCCAGTGCAACGCCGGCACCGTAGAAATGAAACGCTACGACACCGGCTACCAACTGATGCAGGCGGGTGTAATCTGCGGGTACGACAGCACCACCGAATCGGCCGTAACCAAGTTGATGTTCCTGTTGGGACAGAACTATTCCCCCGAAGAAGTGCGCAAACGGATGACCGAATCCATTGCGGGAGAAATTACGGTGGCATAATAAAAAACCTCAACCTCACCCCACCCTCTCCGCCTCTGAAAGGGAACTGAACCCGAACTGCTCCGTAACATCTCCAGTCCCAAGTACCTCTACCCGGAGAATCTCCGGGGAAGTTACGGTGCTGTTCGGGCGGAGTACCGGTGAAGACCCCCTGAAAAGTCTTCGTCTGCAACCACAAAAAACTTGGTCATATCTGCCAAAAACCGTACCTTTGAGTACTAAAAGAAAAAGAAGATGGCTAAAGAGAAAACCGTATATGTGTGCAGTAATTGCGGACAGGAATCGCCAAAATGGGTAGGCAAATGTCCGGCTTGTGGAGCATGGAACAGTTATGTGGAAGAAGTAATGCGTAAGGAGCCCGTAGGCAAACGGCCGGTATCGGGCATGGAAAGGCTAAAATCAAAGCCGTTGACCCTGAGCGAGATAGAGGCGGGCGACGAGCCACGCATCGATATGCACGACGCAGAACTGAACCGTGTGCTGGGCGGCGGACTGGTACCCGGCTCGCTGGTGCTGATAGGCGGAGAACCGGGTATCGGAAAATCTACCCTGGTGTTGCAGACCATTCTGCATATGCCGGAAAGGCGCATACTCTACATTTCGGGAGAGGAGAGTGCCAGACAACTGAAACTGCGTGCCGATCGCCTTACCCAACAACCCGGCAATTGCCTCATCGTATGCGAAACGTCGCTGGAACAAATCTACGTACACATCAAGAATACGCAGCCGGAACTGGTAATCATAGACTCCATACAGACCATCTCGACCGAGACCCTCGACTCTTCGCCGGGCAGCATCGGCCAAATCAGAGAATGTGCCGCCTCCATCCTGCGCTTTGCCAAAGAAAGCCACACGTCGGTCATCCTTATCGGACATATCAATAAGGAAGGCAGCATAGCAGGCCCCAAGATACTGGAACACATTGTGGACACCGTGCTACAATTTGAAGGCGACCAGCACTATATGTACCGCATCTTGCGCAGCATCAAAAACCGCTTTGGAAGCACTGCCGAACTGGGTATCTATGAGATGAGACAGGACGGACTGCGCCAAGTGAGCAATCCCTCGGAACTGCTGCTTAGCCAGGAACACGAAGGAATGAGCGGGGTGGCCATCGCTTCGGCTATTGAAGGCATACGCCCGTTTCTGATAGAGACACAGGCCCTGGTGAGCAGTGCCGTATATGGCAATCCACAACGCTCGGCTACCGGATTCGACACCCGGCGCATGAACATGCTGCTGGCCGTACTGGAGAAAAGAGTAGGATTCAAACTGGCGCAGAAAGACGTGTTCCTAAACATTGCCGGCGGCCTGCGGGTGAACGACCCGGCCATAGACCTGGCCGTAATCAGTGCCATCCTGAGCAGCAACATGGATACAGCCATCGAACCGTTGGTGTGCATGGCAGGCGAAGTGGGGCTTTCGGGCGAAATACGCCCGGTGAACCGCATAGAGCAACGCATAGGGGAAGCCGAAAAGCTGGGATTCAAACAGTTTATCCTGCCTAAATATAACCTGCAAGGCATCAACACCCGCAAACTGAACATCGAACTGATTCCGGTGAGAAAGGTGGAAGAAGCCTTCCGGGCTCTGTTTGCCTAAACTGCCAGTTTAAGACTATTCGGCGGCATCCAGGGCCTGGGACACCTGTTCGCAAATGGCCTGCATGCCACGGATAGAAGGATGCCCTTCTTGCTTATCTATATCGTGCAACAATACATTCTGCACTCCATAGTGCCGACAAATCTCTGCCATGGAAGAGGTTACAGCCTCCGACAGTTCGGAATTGGTGATGTTGCAGATGCGCGCATCCGGATACAGTTCCTTCAAGTGATGCAGCAAATAGGCGAAGGCCGGACGGAAGGTATAGAGGCATGCCTTATCCCAATCGGCATAGCGGTATTCTCCAATAGGCGAGCGTGCCCAGCAGTCATTGGTCCCCCCAAACACCAGAATTATATCCGGACAGCCTAAGTTACAAATGCGGGTAATGAAGGCCCGGTCGGAATAGTCCTGCTTCCGATAACCCGTGCAACAGACCGTAGAGCCAGAATAGGAATTGTTTCGCTCTAGCACATACCCCTTTTGTGCTATCAACTGGTGCCACCAGGTTTCTTCTACTTGCTTCACATCATTTTTCTTATCTTTCCTGCCATCGGTACCGTTATACCAGCACAGATTAGTAGCCGGCGACACATAACCGCCAAAGGTAGAATAAGAATCTCCCAATACAGATACTCTTTTCTGTCCCCACAACGAAAAAACACAAACAAACAGCAAGCTGAGCCAAAGATAGAATTTCAAATGTTTCATAATAGATTTGCTTTAAAATAATAGATTATCGATTCAATACCTACAAAGATAAAGCAAACAAACCAATCCGAACCTTTCTCCTCCAATTATTTTAAACAACAAATAAAATGCTATCAATTTAAAACCACTATATAAAAATACATGGATAATCTTTGCAAAATAGATAAATAATACGCTATTTACCCCACATTAAAAACCTTTATACTTACGATTCATAACCAAGCATCCAACTAAAAATACTGCCAAATACGGCTAGAAACACCTCTAAAAGGGGGAAAATCGATTTTAAATAGTTTTAAATATCCCAACTCTTGCAGAAATGAGATAAACATTCTAATTTTGCAGCGTTTTTCAATAGGCTTAATGTTATAAACTGAAAGTATAGTATGAAAATTATTTGGTCCATCCGTTCGTTTAACTTTACAAATATTCCATAACAAACTGTATAGCAGAGATATACAAACCGTTTATTTATACAATTAAAATTCATTTTACATGTTTACTTTCATTCTTATAATGGCTATTGGAGCCTTTATAGGCTACTTTTTACGCCATCAATCAAAAATACATAAGGTGCATATTCTGATTCATGCCACCATTTGCCTGTTGCTGTTTCTGTTGGGATTCTCCATCGGACTGAACCAACTTATCATCAATAACCTGAGTTATTTCTGTGGCCAGGCTGCTGTAATCGCTTCTCTCAGCATTTTGGGAAGCTTGTTTGCCTCATTCATTGTTTATCAACTATTTTTCAAAAAGGGATTGGAATCATGAAAGGAAGTATCTTGACCTTACTTTGTTTTTTAACCGGATGCGCTGCAGGTGCATTGGCCTTGGGCGATTTCGACGCACACCAAGCCTCAGTATACGTACTCTATATACTTATGCTCTTATTGGGTATCAATTTGGGATGCAGCAAAGATCCCAAAGAATTGGCAGCCTCGCTAAAACCGCAAACGCTGCTGGTACCATTGGCCACCATCGGAGGAACCTTATTATTTTCGGCTGTGGGTGGTTTTATCCTGAGCCGCTGGAGCGTATTCGACTGCATGGCCGTAGGTAGCGGATTTGCCTACTATTCCGTATCGTCTATTCTCATCACCGAACTAAAATCTGCCTCATTGGGTGTACAAGTAGCTACCGAGTTAGGTACTATTGCACTGTTATCGAATATTTTCCGTGAAATGACAGCATTGGTATGTGTACCTGTGTTCAGAAAATACTTTGGATTTCTAGCACCCATCTCGGCTGCCGGTATAGGCTCGGCAGATATTTCCTTATCGGCCATCGCCCGCTACTCCGGACAAGATGCCATTCCCATTGCCATTATACACGGATTACTGATAGAAATCAGCATGCCATTCTTTGTAACACTGTTCTGTAAGATATAAGCAAGTACTCAGCTCATATACATACTATATCTGCGACAGCACCTCTCTGGTGACTGTCGCTTTTTCTATCTGTATAATTGCACTCTCGGCCAACTTAGATACAGCCTCATCAGAACTGAAAATAAATAAATGGCTGTATATCCGAACTCTTCATCTGAATAACCAAATACACCAAAGCGGTAAGTAGACAAACTTTACCCAATAGGGGAAGAGCTATAACCTTTCGTTCGCAAACTTGCTCCCAACGGGCAGGCAGCCAGTGAAGCAAATAGCCCAACGCCATCAGAGCAAACACCCCTGCATAGCCCGATACCAACTGAGGTAACAATTGGGGATGAAAAGCGGTGACTATCTGACGCAACATATCCAACGACGTATCGAAAGAAGCATTGCGGAAGAAAATCCAGCAAAAACATACAAAATGGAAGGTAAGCACCCTGCCCAAAAAGCGGTGCCAACCACTAGTATATTCATCTTCTTTCTTACCGAAAAGTGCCATCCAACCTTTGTGCAAGGCCAATGCTATTCCATGCAGCATGCCCCAAACTACAAAATTCCACGAAGCGCCATGCCATAAGCCACCCAAGAACATGGTAATAATAAGATTCAGATACTGACGCAGCTTTCCCTTCCGGTTGCCGCCCAGCGATATGTACAGATAATCCCTCAGCCAACTGGACAAAGAAATGTGCCAGCGTCGCCAAAACTCGGTAATAGAGGCCGACTTATAGGGCGAATCAAAGTTGATATTGAAATGAAAGCCCAGCAACAGAGCAATACCTATAGCCATATCGCTATAGCCCGAAAAATCGCAGTAAATCTGCAATGCGTAACCATATACCCCCATCAGATTCTCAATACCTGAATACAGCAGCGGATTGTCGAATACGCGCTCCACAAAGTTCACACTAATATAATCGGAAATCACAGCTTTCTTGAACAAACCACTGACTATCAGAAACACGCCCCGTCCAAACATTTCACGACTTACAAACAGCGGACGGCGAATCTGAGGGATAAAATCGCGGGCCCGCACAATGGGACCTGCTACCAGTTGCGGAAAAAAGGATACATAGAAGGCATAGTCCAACAAGCGGTTTAAGGGAACTATCTCTTTGCGATACACATCTAGGGTGTAACTCAACGACTGAAAAGTGAAAAAAGAAATGCCCACCGGCAAGAAAATATCAAGCGGAGTAAACGTACCGTGCGTAAGGCTAGCCCAGCAATGACCTAAAAAGTTAGTATATTTGAAATAACAAAGTAGTCCTAAATTAATGAATAGGCTGAGTGCCACCCACCACTTCCGCTTCCATGACACTTCCGTATCATTCATCCGACGCGCTATACAGAAATCACTGACTGTGACGATGGCCAAAAGAAAAAAATAAGTACCGCTACTCTTATAATAGAAATAATAAGAGAAGAAGGTAACAAACAACAGACGGGCAGTGGTGCGATACTGCAACAGGATATAGACCAGAATAAAGGCTGTAAACAGCCATAGGAAAATACCGGAACTGAAAATCATCGGCAGCTTGGGATTATACATCAAGACATCACCCAAACGATGCCAATCTATCTGAAATAAAGAATGAAGAGTTTCCATCAACTTGCAGAAATTTAATTATTGTTCTGTAATAAAATGGTTATAAGCTTTCAATAACGCCTGAAAGAGCATCCGCCCCTGAAGTTCATAACCTTCGGACAAATAATGTACATGGTCCGGGCGCATCAGTCCGGATTCCCACCAATTCAAGGCAGCGCGCTTCACCCCTCCGAAGACCTCGTACATATCCCAAACGGCCACTCCGTTCCTGTCGGCATATCGATGAATCGTGCGAACCGCCTGCAACGTGCGGGGATTCACCTGGTAAGTACGCCGACGCTTACGTTGACGGAAACTGTCGTACGAGCCCGGAGGGGTAGTCATCAGAATAGGCACATCAGGAAGTGCCCTACGCAATAGGCGAACCAATTCGTCCATCTGCCGATAATGCAGCTGAGAGTTATACCGCCGGTTATGACTTTCATTTGTACCGAAAGACAGTATCAGCAAATCAGGCTTTAAAGAGACAATGCGTGCCAACCGTTCGGGGCGTGTAAATGATGGGCAACACGCTCCATTAATACCATAATCAGTATAGCGCAAAGCCCCGAAAGCCTGTTGCATACCCGTACCAACTGTCTGTGGAAATATGTGTCCGCGGATATGGCTGTCGCCCACGTGTACGACATGCAGAGTATCCCGGCATACTCCCGTATACAATTGCTGCAATTTTTCCCAAAAAGGGTTCAGCAAGCCCAAGGAATCTATTAATTCATTGGATGCTACCTGCCGAAAGGCTTTAGGAAGCATAATTCCAGGAAGACGCAGGGTATCTACCCTCTGCCACAGACCGGGCAAGGTATCGGTAGCCTGTAAAGAGCATTGCGCCACCGGACATACAGGTAAGGCATCCTGCGCCCGAAGCGGATGCAGCCATACAGAAAGCACCCATAACACGCCCAGCCACCACACACTGCCTACAGAGCAGACAGACTTCGTTACTACATTACGGTTGAGTTTCATAAACGCGTCTCCTATCATGCTGTTCTTTTCCATATACCAAGGTTTCAACCAACAACTCTGCCAAGTGCCTGCCCCCCTTGAAATTGATATGAGTATAGTCCAAGTTGGCCAATGCAGGCGTAGCCTCTACCAGGGTAGCCATACTGCCCTCTCCTCCCATAGCCTCGTAGAGATTCCAAAAGGCTATCCCACTTTCTGCAGCCAACCGCTGCTGGTAACGTATCAGATTCTTGATACCCGGCATGGTGCGCATTTCTCCGTCTTCGGCCTTATAGTCACGGTCGCCCACACCCACCAGCAGAATTCCTGCCTGCGGGAAAGCATCTTTCAAATGACGGATAGTGGTCTGCATACCGGCAAAGTATTTGTCATACTTCCGTCCGCGCTCAGTGGCTACATTTAGTCCATACTGTAACACAATCAAGTCATATGGCCGCAAATGATTAAACTGCTGCAAAAAAGTGAAGGGAATAGAACGTAATGTCAAGCCTGAGGTACTCCTTAATGAGAAATTGTCTACACAGATTCCCACATCGCCATCCATCACCACGCCATAGAACCTGGCAGAATCGGCCTGATTCACCGTCCAGCGAACCGACCCTATCCTGTCTTGTACCGTCATCTGCTGTAACGTTTCTGCCGGTTGGAAACTTTCCGTCACTTCCCGTTGCCCATTGACAGAAGCCGTGAGGCTCACCTCACCCTTGCTATAGAAGAAGATAGAAGCGCGGGCACAAGTATCCAGCAATGCTGCATACTTCCGCTGTCCTTTCAACTCTACAAATGCCCCCTCGGAGGGAAGAAAATAATACCCTGCTATCCCTTGCTTAGAAGTATCAAAACCTACAGAATCTGTAACACAATGCGTGTCCCAACCTTGAAAGGAATGCTTCACTGTAGGTCTGAAGCCATACACCTGCGAGGTGATGCCTACATAGCCCACCCCACGTCCTCCATACTTCTGCTGCAACAGGGCCCGCACATCGGCTGTCAGAATATCGGCCTCGATAAACGAATCACCAAAATAGGCAATGCGCACCGGCCTGGAAGAAGCCTCATCCAAAGCCTTATAAAAAGGAGTCATGCCTCGCTGAGTGGAATCACTATAATCCTCGATACACGTCATTCCTGCACGGCAAGTATCCACAAAAGCCGATTTTACCGGAGGCAGCGAGGGCAGCAAGGTATCGGCTTCTTCCACTTCCTCTTCCTGAACCACACGCACATCACTCAGCAAATCGACTCGCCGCAGTCGATGTCCAAACACTTCCATATCCGGCAGAAAATGCAAAGCCAGCAACAGAAGCAGCATGCCTACAGTGAGACACACCGTATATTTTAACTGATTATCTTTCATGCATCCATCATTTGTTTATTCCGCGGCAAAAATACAATTTCTCATAGAAATAGAGCAGTATACCGAAAAGAAAAGAAGTACGGCAGACTCTTCTTAAAACCAAGAAGTAGCCTGCCGTACCCTACACAAACAATTATTCTATAATATCAGATGGTTTTCTCTACATTCCATACAAAGGCACGAAGACCTAACTGCTCCGTTTCCTTATCCATAGCATGAAGTTTTTCCAGCAAAGGATCTACCTTCGCATCCTCTACTATGGTAATGATGGCCGAACACATACTGGGCCAGGCATGGCTACCATAATGCGGTTCACCGGTCTTAGAGCCACGGCCTTGCACCTGCTGCCAATAACTGAAACCACGACAGTTCATACGGTCCAGCAACGCCATAATCCGTTCATAAAAAGCTTGGTCGAATGTTATAAATACTGATTTCATACGATAGTCTATTAATTAAATTACTGCAATTTAGGCTTCACCATTTTATCTTTATGACTCAGGTAATAGTCATTGAGTTCACGGTCTTTCCTAATTTTTCTACGCGTACGCTTGATTCCTACACCGGCAAAAATACTATAAAGCACCGGAACCAATATCAATGTAAGAATGGTAGAAACCGTCAAACCACCAATCACTGATACACCCAACGGACGCCACATTTCGGAGCCTTCACCTTGACCTACAGCCATAGGAACCATACCCAAAATAGTGGTCAATGTAGTCATCAATACCGGACGCAAACGGCTTCGACCAGCTGTCACTACCGAATGGAGTACCGCCATTCCGCGCTCACGGCATAAGGTAATGTAGTCTATCAATACAATACCATTCTTCACTACGATACCAATCAGCATGATTCCACCCAATAAACTCATCACATTCAAGTTAGTGCCTGTAAAGTAAAGAGCCATCAGCACACCGCTGAATGCAAACGGGATAGAGAACATGATGATAAACGGATAAGTCAAGGATTCAAACTGAGCAGCCATCACAATGAATACCAAGATGATAATCAGTACAGCCAGCGTACCCAAATCTCCGAATGATTCTTGCTGGTCTTCGAACGAACCTGCCACCTGAATGGTCACTCCACTCGGAATATCCATCTTCTCAATAATCTGATTACCTGCCGCTACTACATTACCCAAAGGAGCTCCGGAAATAATAGCAGACACGGTAACAATACGCTCACGGTCTTTCCGCTCGATGGTAGGAGGTGCTGAACGTTCCACTACTTTTCCTAAATCTTTTACACGGACTCCCTTGCCCGACGGTGTATAGATGAGGATGTTTTCCAAATCTTCTATTTTGGTACGGAACTCTGGAGCATAACGCACCTTGATGTCGTATTCATCACCGTCTTCACGATAGAAGGAAGCCAAGGCACCATTCACCCGGTTGCGCAAATAAGAAGAAGCAGTGGAGAGATTCAAACCATGCAAAGCCAGTTTCTCACGGTCAAAGTCTACCTGATATTCCGGCTGATAATCCTGACGGCTGATATTAACCTCACGCACACCATCTATCTTCAATAACTGTTCTTTCAACTGAGCCGATACACGGTCGGTCGTAGCAAAGTCATATCCATATACCTCGAAATCTGCACTGGCCTGTGCACTCATACCACCGGTACTTCCTCCTTGAATAACTTGTGCTTTATCCAATTCCGGGTATTTCTTCAAGTCCTCACGCATTTCATTACATACAGCCTCTAGAGTAACCTCACGTTCATCCGGACTCACCAAACTGATATTAAAGCTGATGATATGGCTACCATTATCCTGCATAGAAGCAAATGTGTTATCAGAGTCAGCCTGCCCTACCGTATAGTTACATACTTTCATCACTCCTGCATAGCGTTCCATCCATAACTTGGTCAACTCGGATGATAAAGCCTCGGCACGTTCTACCCGCGCACCGATAGGTAACTGCAAATTCACACCGATACGGCTATTATCCGCAGCCGGAAAAAACTCCGAACCGATATATTTGGCACAGAAAAGACTGACAAAGAACAATACTGCACAACCTATCACTACCATTGCACGATGACGAACCGCCCAATTCAAGCGATTGGAATACCAGTTATCCAAATTATCCAGCTGACGCTCGATAGGTTTATAGAAAGCCAAGAAAATCTTACTCTGCTTTTTCTGCAAACGCAACATCTGCGCACACATCATCGGCGTGAACGACAGAGCCGATACGGTAGATACCGTCATAATAACGCACATCATCCAACCCAACTGACGGAAGAGCACACCCGACATACCGCTTACCATAGTCAACGGGAAGAATACTGCAATCATGGTCAAAGTAGACGCAATAACCGAGATAGCTACCTCGTTCGTAGCATGTACAGCCGCCTGTTTAGGTTCAGAACCTCGTTCGATATGAGTCGTCACATTCTCCAATACTACAATGGCATCGTCCACCACATTACCAATGGCAATAGACAAACACGACAAGGAGATAATATTCAACGAACCGCCGTCGATGATACCCAGGTAGATGAACGAAGCCACCAGCGACATCGGGATAGTGATACAGATAATGACCGTAGCACGCCAACGCCCCAAGAACACAAATACCACCAATACCACAAAAAGCATGGCGTAGATAATGGTTTCTTCCAAAGAAGCAATGGTGTTCAGAATATTCTCTGAGGTGTCTACGATGATACCCAACTTCACATCACTAGGCAAAGATTTCTGCAACTGTGGCAGCATACTGACCACTTTCTGCGAAATAGCCACCGAATTGGCACCAGACTGCTTCTGTACTACAATCATAGCCCCCTGCACACCGTTGCTATACGTCTTCTGAGCACGCTCTTCCATGCCGTCTACCACTTGCGCCACATCACGCAGATAGACCGATGCACCATTATACGTACCCACCACGATATTCTCCATCTGCTTAGGGTCATCAAATTCACCCTCTACACGCAATGAATAGGTATTGTTTCCCACATCAAACGTACCGCCCGGCGTGTTACGGTTCTCTGCACCAATCAAACTACTGATGGTTTCAATAGACAGATTATAGGCATCCAGCTTGTTGGGATCGCAATACACATTGATTTCACGCTTCGGCGCACCGGTAATAGATACCGTACCTACCCCCGGTACACGTGCCAGCGGATTGGCCACATTGTCGTCCAATATCTTATATAAAGCCGGTTGACTCTCTTCTGCCTGCACAGACAACAACAGAATAGGAATCATATCGGTGCTGAACTTGAATATGGTAGGTGTTTCCACATCGTCGGGCAAGGATGAACTTACCAAATCCAGTTTATCACGAACGTCATTCGTCAGCACATCAATATCATAGCCATATTCGAACTCCAACGTAATGACCGAAATGTTTTCGGAAGAACGAGAAGTGATGTGCTTCAAGTTACTGACTGAATTAAGCACATTTTCTAACGGACGCGTCACATTGTTTTCGATATCCGAAGCACTGGCCCCCTGGTAAGAAGTCATTACCATAATGGTATTGGTTTCGATATCCGGATAGAGGTCTACCGGGAGCTTCGACAAGGAAAACAGACCAAAAATTGCCACTGCCAAGAAGCAGAGCGAGGTCATAATCGGTTTTTTTACCGCACCTTCGTATAAACTCATAGTCTAATCTCTTTTACTTTTCTCTTTTACTTTTCTACTTCTACAGCCACACCATCGGCCAACTTGCTTTGACCAGCCACTACGACCTGAGCATTATTCTCTACACCAGACAGCAATTCGTATTCTGTATCCATACGACGGCCCAGTTCTACTTTATTATAAGACACTTTACCGTCTTGATAAACATATACATAACGGTCGCCCGAACCGGCACGTTTTACGATGGCCAAATCGGGTACCACGACGTGATTCTGTGTGCCGAAATTCAAGGTTACACGAGCAAACATACCCGGACGGACACGCTGATCACGGTTATACAACTGGATTTCTACCGGGAACGTGCGTGTAGCCGGATCAATCGTTGGATACACCAGACTGATTTTACCTTCAAATTCTTCATCACCGTATACATCTACCTTCACCTTGGCCGATGCTCCCTTCTTTACTTTCGCAAAATACCCTTCGGACACATTGATCAGTAGTTTTACCGGAGTAATCTGTTCTACCACCAATACAGGTTCACCGCCACTATACATATCGCCATTATCGTAATTACGGGCGGTAACCACCCCGCTTATAGGACTCAGCAAAGAAGTGTTTTCCAGCAGATTATCATACGCTGTCTGCTTTACATCCAATGCCATTTTGGCAGCATCCCATTCTGATTTAGATACGCCTCCTACCTTATATAATTCATCTACCCGCTTAAATTCGATGAGTTGATTATCCAGTTGGAATTTGGCCTGTTTCAAATTAGCTGCATCCATACTGACTAACTTCTGCCCCTTGCTTACACGATCGCCCACTTCTACTGCAATACGGTCAATGCGTACCGGTGATGCCGGAGCAATGTTGTTCTTTACTTCTGCTTCTACCGTAGCTGTATACTCCTGTAACTGATCTACAGGACGTGCTAATACATTAGCTAATTTCACACGAGGCTTATCCTCTACCACTTGTTGTGCAGCATTATCATTCTCTTTTGCACCGCTGCAAGCACCCAGCAGGACCATTGCCAGCAGGGCCATCCATTGAACACTTTTTTTCATATCGTTGTTACTGCTTTATTTCTGCTTTTCTTTTGCTATATAATCTCTTCCTAAAACTTGGTCAAGGTCGGCCTTGGCTACCAGATAATCATAAATAGACTGATTATAGGTCAATTCAGCCTGCGTAAGTTGCACCTGCGAACTGTTTAACTCCAGCACAGTTCCTTTACCTACCTCATAGCGTTTGCCGGCTATTTCTACAGCCTTTTTGGCCTGCATCACATTTTCTTTATTGCTAGACACTTGCTCAGAACTGGCAGCCATGTTGTCTTGATAGCTCTTGGCTTGCATATTCAACTTACGCTCGGTATCCAGGCGATTCTGTTCTAGCTGACGTATCTGAATACGGTTCGTTTTCAGTTTGGTAAAGTTGCTAGCTCTGAACAAAGGAATGCTGACACTGAACGATAAGGTAGAGCTACCTGCCCAATCATAATCAAATACATTCCAATGGTCATTATTCATAGATTGATACTGATATTGATAATTCAGCCCGATAGTGGGAATGAAATTAGTACGCAGCGACTTAATATTCTGATTCAACAGTTTATAATTCAAATCGAATTGCTTCATCGTAGAATTATTGACCAGCCCCTCATGAGCCGTTTCCAACTGTTGAGCAAAGAGCGATGCTTCGTAGTTGGCCAAACTGTCATCTATCACTATGTTTACATCGGCTGTAATCCCCATCAATACCTTCAGTTGCAATTTAGACAAATTTACTGCATTGCCAGCTGAAATCAGACTAGGCTTTACGCTTCGCAACTGAACTTCTGCACTAATTTTGTCGAATTCACTGACGGTTCCCTGCTGAAACTTGGCATTCACCACCTGATAATTTTCCTCAGCCAGTTTATAACTTTGCTGAAGAACTTCATAAGAGTCTTGTGCCAACATCAATTGATAATATGCTTTTGTCACCTGATTTACCAAGTCTTGCCGGGATGCACGCGATTTCTCCACTGCCAATTCAATGTCGGTCTTGGTCATCGACATGGCCCGATACACAGACGGTGCAAACAAAGGCAGACTGATATTCAAGGCACCACTGGCGGTATTAGAATGGTCCTTTCCCATCTTGATGGTCTGGTCACCAATACTAAACTGTGGAGCTGTGATGGTATAATTCATTGTACCTGTTAAATTGGCCTCGGGCAATAAAGATTGCCATGCCTCTTTCCGAGATACCTTCTTCAGAGCAACCTCTTCTTGAGCCACCTTCATGGTAGGATTGTCACTAAGAGCTATTTCCAATGCCTTATCCAAATTTATCGATAAGGAGTCTTGCCCTTCCTGTGCCTGTGCACAGACTGATAGTCCCAGCACAGCAATGGCCAACAACAGTTTATCCAACCGTAAAACTCTCTGCTTCTTCATGTTCTATGTTTTTTAGTTTATCTTAGTTTTCTAATTGAAAGCATCATCTGCCACGCAGCATATACGCTCTATAGTCTGCCACGATACTCTTGAATGAAACTTTCCAATTCCTGAGCACCTTTCTGCGTAGATATTCCCCGCAAATAAGTGAACATAATAGATTCGTATACCGCCAGAAAAGAGTACTTATCGCATATATCCGTATTCAGCAACAGATTCATTTGCTCACGTACCAAAAGCCCCATAATCTCAAAATTGACATCTTCACGGAACAGTCCTTGACTAACCCCTTCCTTAAAAAAAGAAATCGTTTCTTCCGAATCTTTCTCTCTGCGGCTAGTCATCAGTTCATAGGCTTTGGGATATTTCTTAATGTCTTCAAAAAAGCGCTTATTCGTGGCATGAAAACGTTCGATGCTCTTCTGAAAAATCTTCAGAATCACTTCCAGTACATTGCTAGAATTTGCCAGCACATCCACCACGAATGTATCCATTTCTTCTTGGCTCTTCATGACGCACGCTTCAAGCAATGTCTCTTTATCTGAAAAAACTTCATAAAGAGTACGTTTAGAAATACCTAATGAGGCAGCAATCTCGTCCATGGTAATACTACGGATGCCATAGGTAGTAAAAGCTATCAGGGCGGATTCTACAATCCGCTGCCGCAATTCCCTGCGCGGCGACAGGTTCTTAGAGTATTCACTCATAGTCATCTGTTTATCTAAATCTTGAAAAATTAACCATTCCCTATAGGAAGAAATCGGGACAAAGATAAGAAGAAAACTCAAACCTTCAATAAAGTTTTCTGTTTTTTTGCGTCTAAGCATCTTATTAACTAAACAGAAAACGTTCTATGACAACCGACATCGCCCGGCAACTTTTATGGCTACAATTTGTGGCATGAAAGTTGCCGGGCGATGCCGGTTATTTTATCAGACAAAGTGATTAGAAATCCAACTTGATACGGTTCAGAAAAGCTACCGTCTTATGGATTTCCTTATACATTACGATATCATCTTTCACAAAAGGAACTTCCTTGCGGTATTCATGCAAGAAACGCTCCAGTAAAGGCGATGTCTTCAACGGACGGCGGAAATCAATGCCTTGAGCCGCATTCATCAATTCAATAGCCAAGATATGATCCAGATTATCCATGATGCGATACAACTTGGTAGCTGCATTCGCCCCCATACTTACATGATCTTCCTGCCCATTGCTCGATACTATAGAATCACTGCTGGCTGCATAACAGTACATCTTATTCTGACTCACCATAGAGGCAGCCGCATACTGTGGAATCATAAAACCAGAGTTGAGACCCGGATTAGCCACCAGGAATTCCGGCAAACCGCGCAATCCCATAATCAACTGAGCAACCCGTCGCTCGGATATATTACCCAATTCCGCTAAAGCAATGCCCAGAAAATCGTAAGATATAGCCAATGGTTGCCCATGGAAGTTACCACCCGAAATAATAAGATCTTCATCAGGGAATATGGTCGGGTTATCGGTTACAGAATTAATCTCTGTCAACAGCACAGAAGCCACATATCGTATGGCATCTTTGGTAGCTCCATGTACTTGAGGTATACAGCGGAAAGAATAAGGATCTTGCACATGCTTGGTGGGCTGTTGAATCAGTTCACTACCCTCCAATAACTTACGCATATTGGCCCCCGTTTCTATCTGTCCTTTATGAGGACGCATCTGCTGAATGCAATCCATAAAAGGATCTATACGTCCGTCGAATGCTTCGAGCGACAGAGCAGCTATAAGATCGGCTTTCTTGGACAGACGGAACGCTTTAAGCAAGGCAAACACACCGTTGGCACTCATAAACTGCGTACCGTTGAGCAAGGCAAGTCCCTCCTTACTCATCAGTTTCACGGGCTCCCAGCCAAATTCATCGAGCACGCTCATCGCTTCACGCTTCTGTCCCTTATAATACACATCGCCTACCCCTATTAAAGGAAGGAAAAGGTTGGCTAGCGGAGCCAAATCGCCAGAAGCTCCCAACGACCCACGGTCATAAACTATAGGCATCACATCATTGTTGAAAAAGTCAATGATACGTTGTACGGTAATCACCTGCACCCCACTATGCCCTAACGATAAAGCATGTGCCTTGAGCAGCAGCATCAACTTGATAATCACCGGACGAATCTCTTCCCCTACACTACAGGCATGACTTTTTATCAGATTCTCTTGCAATGTGCCCAATTCACCGGTCGAAATATTCTTCTTACACAACGAACCAAATCCGGTAGTAATACCATAAAGCGGTTCTTCGGAAGAGGCTGTCTTTTTATCCAAATAATCCCGGCACCGCTGAATACGTTCCTTGGCTTCGGGTGCCAACTCCAATTTCATGTTATCATTGATGATACGCTCTATCAGCTCAAATGTCAATTCGCCCGAGCCTATAAAATACACATTGTTCATACCCGCAACTCCTTCATCATTTCATCCAACAATTCCCTTTCACAATCTCCAGCCTTCTGCTCCAGTTCATCCGCTTCGGCTTGCAATTGAGCTGCCAGTTCCTTGTCTTTCAAGGAACCTAAATTGATGCGTACATTCAGTAAAGCGCCCCATACAGCCGAACGGGCTGCCATCATAGCCACACAGGCATCAGTCACTGCATTACGGTTACCTTTTCGAGCCACTTCTGCTATCAACGGCATCAATGCGTACGCATTTCTGGCCACTTGCATGGGCACCCATGCTGCATGCTTGGTAGCCTCTTGGATAGCCGCACTTCGGGCAGCCTTTTCTTCATCGGTAGATTTAGGCATCTTGAAGCAGGCAAACACACGGTCATAGGCTTCCGAATCCCGGTCAATATCGGCTATGAACACAGGCTGCTGTTCCAGCATGGTAGCAGCTATCTTCTTCATGGAATCGGCCACTTCCTCATATCCTTTCTTACCGATAGTAAGATTGGCCACCATAGCAGCCAGGGATGCAGCTACCCCGCCATTCAGCGCAGCGATACTTCCACCACCCGGAACCGGGTCACTGCCGGCTACTTTATTTAAAAACTCTTTTACGGTTAATTCAGCTAACATGGTATTATTCATTTAAGATTCTACAAATTCATCTTCAAGAAGCCGGATATAGCACTCCTTCTTTCACAGTCATGGCCACACAATTCATACCAATATAATAAGGCAGGAAATGATAATTATCCGTATTCAGCAATACGAAATCTCCCTTCTTACCTATCTCTATACTGCCAATGGAATCGGTCCTGTTAAGTGCAGCCGCTCCATTTAAGGTAAGTGCAGTAATGGCTTCTTCGATACTCAGTTTCATATAAATGCAAGCCAACGCAAACGTCAGCGGTATGGAACCCGAGAAGCAACTTCCAGGGTTAAGGTCGGTGGCCAATGCCACAGCGCATCCGGCATCAATCATTTCGCGCCCTCGCGCATAAGACTCTTTTAATGCAAAAGCTGTAAGTGGCAGTAAAGTAGCCACTACATTTTTTTCAGCCATAGCGCGAATATCTGCATCGGAAACATGTAACAAGTGGTCGGCCGATACTGCTCCTAGTTCAGCAGCCAAACCAGCCCCTCCCAACGGCACTATTTCATCGGCGTGTAATTTCAAGGAAAAGCCCCTGTCACGGGCCGCCTGCAATAAGCGACGAGACTGCTCTATGGAAAACACTCCTTGTTCACAAAACACATCACAGAACTCAGCCAACTGATTTTCGCGCACGGCAGGCAGCATCTCACGAATCAGAAACTCTACATAATCGTCTGTTCTTCCGGCATATTCTTCGGGCACAGCATGAGCCCCTAGAAAAGTGGATACTACATCTACCCGCTTACGTTCATCCTCATTCAGATTACGCATCACCCGCAACTGCAGCAGTTCAGTTTCTTTATCCAATCCATAACCGCTTTTGCCTTCTACCGTGGTCACTCCCATGGCACTCATCTGCTTCAAAAAGCCTTCAGCCTTTGCGCGTAGCTTTACATAGTTCGTTTGGCGGGTAGCCTTCACCGTACTCACAATGCCGCCACCGCGCTCCATGATAGACATATAGCTTTCCCCCTTCAAACGCCAAGAGAATTCTTCGGCACGCTCACCACCGAATACAAAATGAGTGTGTGAATCTACAAATCCGGGCAGCAAGCACTTACCACGGGCATTATAATGCCAGTAATGATGGAAATAGCCATCCCGTTCTTCGCCCCGGTTCGGTCCTACATACGTAATCAAGCCATTAGTTACCTCAACCGTAGCATTGTCCAAAATCTGTAAGTGCGACATTTCCTCTCCCTTACGGGCAGTGCTTCCCAGCGGGGTAACCACACGGGCATTGAAGATTATCAGATTCTCAGTCATAATCCTTGCGTTTATTCCATTATCCTAGCTTCCAGCACCTGTTGCATGGTGAAATTTTCCAATCCCAGGTAATAAGAGGCTGTATCAATCAGTGCTTCCATCGGCACCAAACCAATGATTTCACTACCTACTATGCTGACCCCATACCGACGGGCTTCGATTCTCACCAATTCAAAGGCACGATAGAGTGCTGTGCGAGTATAATCGGTCATATTGATAGATACCTGTGTGATGCCACGTTCTTTCAGTTCCACCCCCATAGCCTTGCAATAGCGCAATCCTCCACCGATGAAACGAATTTTCTTGGCTATATCATGTGCTATTTCCAAACTTGGTGTATTCAAGTTAATATTATAGGCAACCAGCGGCATGCGCGCTCCGATGGCCACAGTTCCTGCTGTAGGATGGCGTTCGGCCGGCCCAAAATCAGGTTTCCACTCTGGTAATTTTATCTTCTCTGCCATTCCTTCAAATTCCCCTTTACGCACAGCTGCCAAATTCTCGCGATGCGGAGCAGAAGCCGACTTTTCATAAAGGAACACCGGAAGCCGATAACGGCTGGCCACTTCAGCAGCCACTTCCTTAGATAGGGCTATCGCTTCTTCCATCGTTACTCCCTTGATAGGAATAAAAGGAACCACATCTACCGCTCCCATTCTGGGATGTTGCCCTTGATGATGATTCAAATCAATCAATTGCACAGCCACTCCAATAGCCTCAAGCACGGCTTCTTTCAGCGGTTCCGGCTCACCTACTACCGTTACTACCAATCGGTTATGGTCTTCATCGTTGCTATAATCCAGCAATTTCACACCCGCTTTAGCACGAAACGGGGCTACTATCTTATCTATCTTCTGCAAATCGCGTCCTTCGCTGAAATTGGGGACACATTCAATAATTCTATTCATAATTAATCGATTTTTTTAAAGTGATTGGGTAATTACTTTACTTATTAAATCATCATCAGCCACGTAGGGCATAGTTATATGATAACTATCGGCATGAGTCTTGTTGAATTCGTCAGAAGTTTCCATAGCATGCGTATTCCGTGCCCATGAACGGCGTGCCACACCGCCCATCACATCCCACAACATAGCCGAGCGGAGAATTTCGTCTACCCGTTCAGAGCCGTCGCATACCATACCGAAGCCACCGTTAATGGCCTTACCGATACCTACACCGCCACCATTATGCAGAGCCACCAGACTCATACCCCGGGCACAGTTTCCGGCAAAACACTGCACAGCCATATCAGCCATAACATTACTACCGTCTTTGATATTAGACGTTTCACGGAAAGGAGAATCCGTACCGCTTACATCGTGATGGTCGCGACCCAGCATAATGGGCCCCACTTCTCCTTTTCTCACCATTTCATTGAAACGAAGGGCTATACGCATACGTCCCAAGGCATCTTGATAGAGAATACGCGCCTGTGTGCCCACTACCAAATTATTCTTTTCGGCATCACGTATCCAATTATAATTATCCAAATCCTGGCCTCTACGGGTAGGGTCGATACATTCCATTGCCGCACGGTCGGTCTTTACTAAATCTTCGTGCTTACCGCTCAGACACACCCAGCGGAAAGGACCATAGCCATAATCAAACAACTCCGGTCCCATGATATCTTCCACATAACTGGGGAATATGAAACCGTTCTTGGCATCTCCGCCACGGGCTATCTCTGTTACGCCGGCATCGAAGACAGCCTTCATAAAGGAGTTGCCGTAATCAAAGAAATACGTACCTCTGTCCACCAACAGCTTAATCATCCGATAATGCGTATGTAGTGTGGAATCCACCAAATAGCAAAAATAGTCATGATTGCTATGCAGCATAGCTGTGCGCTCTTCGAACGTGATGCCTACCGGACAGTAGCCACCATCATATACAGCGTGGCAGGAAGTCTGGTCAGATAAAAGGTCTATGTGGATGTGCTTTTCTACCGCATAGTGCAGCAAATCCACTACATTGCCATGAAAAGCGATAGATACGGCTCTGTTTTCCTGCATGGCCTGACGAGCCAGTTCATAAGCTTCTTCTTCAGAATCTGTAACATGCCCCACCCATCCTTGCCGATAGCGCGTTTCAATGCGGGAAGCGTCCACCTCGGCTATGATGGCTGCTGCTCCTGCCATCTCTGCAGCTTTGGGCTGTGCTCCACTCATGCCTCCCAAACCGGAAGACACGAAAAGTTTACCATGCAGATTGCCGTCTTGCGGAATACCCAGCTTCAGCCTGCCGGCATTCAGCAGTGTATTGAATGTGCCGTGTACAATTCCTTGCGGACCAATATACATCCATCCGCCGGCTGTCATCTGCCCATAATTGGCTACCCCCATCTGCATGGCCGTGTGCCAATCATTCTGATTGTCGTACAGCCCCACCATCAAGGCATTGGTAATAATCACCCGCGGTGCATCGGGCTTCGACTTGAAGAGTCCCAGCGGATGCCCACTCTCTATCACCAACGTCTGGTCTTGAGTCAGTTCTTCCAAATATTGCTTTATCAAACGATACTGCATCCAATTCTGACACACCTGTCCTGTTTCACCATAAGTCACCAGCTCATAAGGATAAAGGGCAATGTCAAAGCAAAGATTGTTGTCTATCATCACCTGAAAAGCTTTTCCTTCTATACACTTTCCCTTATATTCATCGATAGGCTTAGCTTTCAAATCACCTTGCGGACGATAACGATAGCCATAGATACGTCCTCGCATTCGAAGTTCTTCCAGAAACTCCGGTGCCAGCGTTTCGTGTAATTCTTTAGGAATATAACGCAATGCATTCTTCAAAGCCGTGGCAGTCTGCTCTGGTGTAAGCGTATAACCACGATCCGGCGCCCGCCGGATGCCTTCTACAAAAGTAGGATAAGGAGGCAAATTCTTACTTAAAGTTATCTCCATAGTATAATTGGATAAAAAGGGTTACAAATTGTCAGCTTATTATCACTGAAACAGCCGCAATATAAAAAAACAATCCGATATTTACAATATATCGACCCTGTTATTTAACATTAAGTCAGAATTCTTTCAACTATCCATTTTATTTTTCCACAGCCTGCACCTCTGTGCAAGACAACACTTTGAACGCACAAATTTCTAGGTTTATGAACTGACAGACAAATAACGAGACTTTAAATCTTGTAATTTTGCAGAGTATTACACTTAAATAAAAAACACCATGATGAAAAAGACATTGATTATGCTAATTATGATGAGCTGTGCCTGTATGGCATTTACTCAGTCAGTCAGCGAGCGGCTTGCTCCCGTCGCAAATTCCAAAGAAAAGCCTGCCGGTCTATTGGCCGGCAAGCAAATAGGAATCATCGGAGACAGCTATGTACGCAATCATAGAGATAAAATAGAAAACACTTGGCACTATAAATTCGCCCAAAAGCATGGTATGCATTATTTCAACTACGGCAGAAATGGAAATTGCATCTCAATAGACTTGAAACAGTGGGGACAAGGCATGTATGAGCGCTATAAAACCATGAAAGATTCATTAGACTACGTGGTAGTAATAGCCGGTCATAATGATGCTGCAAGGATGGATTCTATCGGCATGGATATATTCAAAGAAAAACTCCATATACTATGCCAAGGACTCATAGAAAAATATCCCACTGCTAAAATATTCTTTTTTACACCATGGACTTGCGAGAATTTCATCGGAAGTCATCGGCAAGCTGTAGTGGATAGCATATTGCAAATCTGCGGCAGCTACGGCATTCCTGTATTCGATGCCGCACGATACGGCAACATCTTCGCAGCCAGCACCTCATTCCGTAAAATCTATTTCCAAGGAGGAACCGGAAAAGACACGGCCCATCTGAATGTGAAAGGACACGACCGATTTTTACCCATCGCTGAGAAATTCATTCTAGAGCATTAACAGAAAAACTTGGTTCAGGTATTACATTACACTTTGTTCCAGCCTTTCTATTTTTTAGAGAACCGGAGCAAAGTGTAATAAAAGATAGCATGAATAAGGCCTTTATCAAGCATTCCCCATTTCTATCCAAGAGAAATTAGGTTATATCAGCCCCCTCCTCAATTCATCGTCTACTGCTGCCATCAGCCCTTCCACCTGCCCCAAAGCAAGCATACGGCCATGGAAGGAATATCCGGCATTGTAGCCCATTTCTTCATCACCCAGCATCATTCTGGCATGATCTACACGCATGGGAAGTCCGGGATTTTCTTTTTCGAAGATTCTTATCAGTTCCAACAGATGCCCCCTGCCTGTGAGATGTGTACTTTCAATAAAGTCTCCGCCAGGCATGGCATCGGTACTTCGCAAATGTACGAAATGTGTACGTTTGGCAAATTTCCTTGCCAGTTCGCGCGTGTCATTATGCGTTCCGGCACTTAACGACCCGGCACAGAAGGTAAGTCCGTTGTGCGGATTGTCCACTGCCTGTAAGAACCAGGCAATATCTTCTGCATCAGTAACAATGCGGGGAAGTCCGAGTATCTGGAAAGGAGGGTCGTCCGGATGTACACACATATTTACCCCATATTCTTCACAGACAGGCATAATGACAGAGAGGAAATAACGCATATTTTCACGAAGAGCCTGACGGTCTATTCCTTCATACAAGGCCAGCAGACGCTTGAAGATAGCTACCGGATTCTTATCGCCCTCGCGGATGTTGCCGTTGACAAACCCCTGCGTTTTCACAATGATAGAATCTATCAATTCGTCTTTTTCTTCCTGAGTCATTACCTTGTCGAGTTCCTCTACCTTCCGAAGTTCCTCTGCCGAATAATCAGCGGCAGCACCGCTTCGTGCCAGAATTTTCACATCAAAATAGACAAATCTGAGTCGGTCGAAATAAAGCGAGCTCGTTCCGTCGGGCCAGGGATGCTGCAAATCTGTCCGCACCCAGTCTATAACCGGCATGAAGTTATAGCATACAGTCTTTACTCCGCATTTTCCTAAATTAGCCAAGCTTACTTTATAATTTTCTATCAAACGGTCTCGTTCGGGACCTGCATATTTGATAGCTTCACACACAGGAAGGCTTTCTACTACCGACCACCGCATGCCGTAGGATTCTATATACGTTTGCAAATCTCGGATGGCTTCTTCCGTCCAGATTTCACCATTAGGAATATCATGCAAGGCCGTTACAATGCCCTCCACACCTATTTGCCGGAGAAATCATAGCCTATATAAACAAAAAATACACCGAAAACATTACTCTGGACCACATTTCATCCCTAGCTGCCATGAACCCTACGGCATTCTGCAGGTTCTTCAAAGAGAATACCGGAAAGACTCTGATACAGTACATTACAGATATGCGAATAGGATATGCCTGCAAGCTGCTGGCCCATGATACCTTCAACATCTCACAGATAAGCATGGAATGCGGATTTGAGAGCATCGTACATTTTAACCGATGTTTTAAGAAAAACATGGGAATTACAGCTTCTGAATATCGCAAAAGAATATTAGAACTCTAGAAACTCAAAAAAACATAAAAGCCTCTGTACTTCTGCCTTTCCTTTACTGGATTTATATACTTTTGTACGGTTAAAAACAAACAATTATCTATAGAAATGGACGATTCAAATCTACGAACGTGCAATAGTATTAACTGATCCTACAAGGCAATCACCACTCTGAATGCCTCTGTACGGATATAAACGAACGAAAGGAGGCAATAAGATGAGAAAATATCTTTATTGTGAAAATGGCTTTGTAGAAAAGCCGCAATGGATGCCAAACTGCTGGGTAAATGTAGAATGCCCCGACCAAAGTGATTTTGATTTTCTGACGAAAGAATTAAAAGTTCCCGAATCTTTTTTAGAAGATATCGCCGATATTGACGAACGTCCGCGTACCGATACGGAAGATAATTGGCTACTCACCATTATACGCATCCCGCTGCAACAGCAAGGTAGCATTCCTTACATCACAGTACCCATCGGTATCATTACAAACAATGAAATCATTGTAACCGTGTGTTATCATTCTACGGAAATGATTCCCGATTTCATTGCTCACACACGCCGGAAAGGGGTGATTGTGCCTAATAAATTTGAATTGATTTTACGGCTTATCTACTCATCCACTGTATGGTTCCTGAAGTATCTGAAACAGATAAATAATGATGTAACTGCCGCAGAAAAAGAGTTGGAAAGAAGCATACGTAATGAGGACTTGCTAAGATTGATGAAACTGCAAAAAACACTGGTGTATTTCAATACGTCCATTCGTGGGAATGAAGTGATGATAGGCAAGCTGCAAAGTATCTTTCAGGAAAAAGACTATAAAAACCGTGATCTGATAGAAGATGTAGTCATTGAATTAAAGCAGGCTTATAACATGGTTAATATCTACAGCGATATTTTAACCGGAACCATGGATGCCTTTGCTTCCATCATATCCAATAACGTGAATACCATCATGAAGCGCATGACCAGCATTTCCATCATTCTGATGGTACCCACATTGATAGCCAGTTTCTATGGAATGAACGTAGATGTGCACGCAGATGCCTTGCCGCACGCGTTTAGCTTTATCATTTTAGCGTCTATCGCTTTATCTGCATTGGCTTTCGTTATTTTCAGAAAGATAAAGTGGTTCTGAAAAGGCCTGCAACCTACACTCAGATACTGGTTTGCAAACTATAAACGGCACTGCCGTTTGTACAAACGGCGATGGCGTTTATATAAACGACGGTGCTGCTTATACAAACGGCAGTGCCGTTTATAGTTCTATCCCAATATCTCTCACTTTTATACAAGAGTGAAATCATTCATCCGCCATAGGAATCACTTCCTGCATATAGATGGCATCCAGACTCCACAGAGCAGCATCATTGGTACTGATACTTTTACATTCATCCAGTGGTGCAGGCACTTCCGGAGGCAACACTTTCTCTACCCTGAACGGAGGAGCCGGTGTATGTTCCAAGCGTGTGAACAAGTCTGTCCAAGCCTCGTGAGCCAGCCGGAAATTACAGGTGTGATACGCAGCATACCCCAACAAACGGGAAATACGGAAACGGTTCTTTCTCAACTCCCATGCCTTCTGTTTGTAGTGCAAAGCAAAATCAAGCCAAGTATCCCTCCAATCCGGAAAGTCAATCATCCGCATCATTTCGTTCATCACCTCAAATCCCCCCATAATAGCCATCAAATGATTGGTAGTTTCTAATTTGGGGTCGCATTCAGTGGTAATTATCCCCGTTGCAGGATCATACCCCAAAGCCAACGGCCCGGTAAAAATACGATTGGGCAAGGCTGCGATACTTTTCATCCCTGTTAGAATCTTATCGCGATATTTCAGATTGCCCGTACGTTCCCATTCAGTCATCCAGTTACCTGCATAGGCCAACCAATCAGGCCCGATACGCAAACGGGCCGGAGCCGTACAAGGATACATTTCACGGGGCTGAGCCAAACGCATAGGGTCGAGCGTGTACAATTTCAAATCTGCATCTTTAACCTCAGTCATCAGGTCACCACAGCGTTCATCTGTAGTGAGGTAATAATAAAACCGGTTCCAGGCAGCCTGGCTGATACGTGCCTCTTTAGCTCCACAGCCCCAATGGCTTACATTATGACGGCTGCCTAGTCCTGCGTTCGGACCTATATGATACACATCCACTTCGGCCGTGTGTCGGGTCATCGCTTCGGCCATTTTCCAAATATCCGCTCTGCCCGTCCGCAAGAAATTATACCAAAGCCACATATTGGAAGCCAATTCAGTATTGTCCCAGGCAAATCCACCAATGTCATAACGCCAGCTATGGCGAACAGGGTCATAAGCATGCATCACATCTCCGTAATTCCAAAAACCATACCACTTATTCTGCTCTATCGCCTTCTGATAAAGGTCGATATAGGCATCCAGACGGTCTTCTACCCGAGAACGGAAAGCATTGGTTCTATCCGGCAAACTCCATATGCCAAAAGCTTCCTGCCGATGCAAGTATTCCGGAGTAGGCAGCAGTACAGACAATGCTGTGACAGAATGAGCTTTCCGTGCGAAATCAGCCTTTCCCTGATAGCCACCCTGAGGCACCAGAGTTAAGGTATGTGTACGTGCAATGCCGTAAGGTGTACTCAACCCCTCTTGTACATCTTCATAGCTGGCATTCAAATCATGAGCCACGTTATCATAATGGCGCAAATCCATCGGCTCTGCATCAGGGCTCCATAGCCAGGCGGTAAGCAAGGCCTTCTCTTGTCTGGCATCAGACACTTCGAGAGCCGACGGATACGACTGCCAGAAATCGTGCAAAGCCAGCCCCATTCCGCCGGACACATCTCCCACAAAAGCATAGCCTTCACTCCGTGTGCCAGAGAAAGTTCCTATCCAAGGATTGTTGGCATTGGCACGTTTACGGATAGAGAATGCATCAGCCGAGCCTTGCGACAGCCGATAACCATCCCAAGAAGCCCAATGGTCCAGCAGTTTCCGGTTCTTCTCATCAAAAGTTTCATAGGCAGGAATGCGTTTTCCCTCCATCTGCTGCTGTTGCATCAGCGGCCCGCTACCTTGCTTATCTCCCCAAGTCAATATTCTACGCCCCACCAACGGCTGCACAGGTTCACTCCACACCCCTCCGTCGGCACAAGAAAAAGCCACGTGCCTATTATACAAAGCCTCACGCATAGGTACCTCCAACTGCACGCCCAAACTTCGGATAAAATCTTTGGAAGAATCACCGTCATAAACCAGGCTATGCACCATCTTCACCTGTTCGCTACCGGCATAGAAATAAAGACGTACCACAAACGGAAGCCACTTACGTCCGGAAGAATTGCCATGCATACCGGAAAGTTTCACGGATGCCCGCATCGTTCCCACACGCTCTACCTCTGCCGACTGTAGAATACTGGTAAAAGAATCAAACGTAAGTTGTGAAGTAGACGGCAGTAAAGGTTCGCTTTGGGTCTGGCAAAACAGCCGGACTTTCTCTCCTACCTTGGTTTTCTGATAAAACAGGCTATCCAGCAAATACGCTCCCTGACGGGGAATAAAGGCAGTCACCTCACCGGTAGCAATCTGAATTCCTTGCGGCGTTTCCTTTACCGTTACGCCAACATCCTGCGGTTGCTTTTTAAAAGACTTGCCTGCACCCTTTACCGCAGAAAGCTTGGCCGTTCCAGCCGGAATCACTGTTCCCACACCACTCCATTTCACCGAGCCGTCCGGCCAGTAGGCCAGTGGCCAAGTATCTACAGGAAGGTGCTTTCCATCCTCTGTACGCAACTCCAGTCCCTGCCCTGAAAGCAATTCGCCTTGGGCGAAAGGAATGCCGAAACTTACCGGTTTATCTGCTTGAGGCACATCGCCAACCCAATGCAAAGGCACTTCCTGAGGCTGTAACGGAGCTGATTCATACCTGAAATTGGTGATGCGTGTGCGCGACAAGGTAGTACGGAACCCAAACCATCCTTCTTGCAACGGTTGAGGATCGCGAAAATCCACTAGACGCTTTCCGTCGATGTAATAACTCACGCGATTATTATCATTAGTAATTTTGATGTGATACCAATGATTAGGTTTCAGCAGATGAGCCGAATCGGTATATTCGCACAATACAGCAGGCCTGGCCTGCGCATCCGTAACTCCTTGCTCGTTGCCTGTATACCTCCTGAAGCGAGTCGTGGAATTGTAATTTCCCCCATAACCTAAATAATACAACTGCAGAGAATAGCAATTCACAAAAATTCCGCTACGCCACTTCTCCCGCTTCCAGAGATTATCGGGATATTTCGGGTCAGAAGCCATCCAAAAGCAATTCAAATCACTCAGACGGTCGTTTTCATTTTCCACCACCACACAAGCATCGTATTCAATCGTTACCTTGCCTGCCATCTTTTCCTTTCTCCAAAGAGTCAGTCCCTTAGGAGATACGACTTCTACCGTATCTCCCAGAAAAGACACTTCATAGTTGGGCGACTCGGATTCTACTTTCCAATATTTGTTGAACTGACGTTTATTCAGTCCACTCACCACGACGCTCTGTGCCTGAGCCATATAGGCTACCCAAACAAATGACAAGAGCAAAAGGGTTCTCGACAAAGCGTTGTCCGCTTCTTTCAAACTCTTAACGTTATATTTCATTGCATCAGATTTTCCTTGAATTCCGGCAGCCGGTGCCGCTATAGGGATACACTTTTCACTTGTTATTAATAGTTCGTTATATCTACCATCATCAGATTCAGCCGTTTGCCGTTGGTAAAATGTCCCGACTGAAAAAGCACCTTAGTGCCATCCGGACTGAAACTGGGATGCGCATGGTCGGGACGCATCTTGGTATCGGACACCAACCAATGCCGTTCACCTGTAGCTACATTCATCATCCATACATTTCCACCAAATGTATCACCCGCTGCCCAACGGTTGTCACGGCTGGCATTGCAATGCCAAAAGCCCCTTCCCACCAGTTGTCCATCTATCGCACAGCGGTCTTTTTCCATTTCCACCTGTCCTATTTGCTCCACATCATCCGTACGCAGGTTTATACGATAAATACCGTTTGCCTGCTTACGCAACCGAGGCAAGAAGCCCAGAATATTGAAATACACATAATCCTTAGTGGCAAACGTCTCATGAGTAACCCAATCAAGAGCCGTTTCTTTATACAAAGGTTTGAATACCTTTCCGTCTGCTGTGCAATACCACATACGCTGATGGGCATCACCGCCAGTCTCGTTGCAGAACACGATTTCTCCCGGTGTAAAACGGCTGGCTTGTATGTGTCCCACTTTAAATTCCGTATCAATCACTTTAGTCACTTCGCCAGTCTGTAGGTTCATTTTTCTGATTCCACAAAGTGTAGGCTTAATTTTTACCGGCTGGTTAGTCTCAGGCAAGAAAGCATTTTTCATCATCCGTTCCTTTTCCTCCTCAGTACCCTCACGTTCCACGGTAATATAAGCATAGTCATCCATGCAATCTACTGCATAGCCACCCGGACGCCCCATTTCCGCGGGGAAAATTCCAATCAGTCTTTCATACTTGGCAGGTTTTCCTACTTTATCATGCTCCACATCTGCGAAGAAACGGTCCAAGTCCATCACATACAACTTCCATTGATGATTTTCATTGCGGCTGATAAACAACTTGTTCGAGCGATTAGCCAAAAAAGCATTGCCTAAATCAGCCCCTTCTGTAGCCTGAATGATTTTTCCCGTAGCCATCTCTATAAAATAAATCTGGGTAGGCTTCCACTTTTTCTTTTCTCCATTGGGCTGCGTACGTTCCACCATGGTTCCGTCCCCTCTGCTGGAAGAACGGAACAACAGATATTTACCATCAGCCGTCCACATGGGGTCGGTCTGATAAAGAAAGCGGTCATTCTTTAAAGTATCGGTCAAGACCGTGATTTTATTTCCGGTCTGAGCGTCCGTATAAGTCCATCTTTCCGAGGGAGTACATTGTCCGAACTGAGCCAAAGAAGCCGTGCAGCAACAGCAGGCACAAGCCATAGTCAAAAATATTTTTTTCATGGTAGCAGACAATACAAATTGACAAAAAAAGATTACTGTATTATATTCACCGACTTCATCACCAATCCATTTACCAACCCCGATAAAGAATCTGATTCCTTTTCAGAAGTTAAATGTAAATTTTCCAACACAAAATCAGACAAACGATACTGGTCTTCATTCTTTTGTACATCGATAGCTTTCTTACAATCTAGGTGGATATTCCTCAGCGTTACATGGTCTGAATAAGACAGAGGAATATCTTTTCTACCCTTTAAATCGAAGAACTGAGTCCACGGCTTGATGTACAGCAAACTGTTGGCACTGCCCTTTATATCTTCCACGGTGATGTATTCATAATGCTGTGGGGTATCGGGTCTCATTTTCAACCACAGTACCCGCTGTGCTTGCTCCACCTGAATTCTTCGCATCAGTATATTGTGATTATGTATGGACTCACTGCCGCAGGTCAGCATACTGTGGCAGAAGCCGTACACACAATCCTCTATCAGAATGTTACGGTTAGAGCCGTTGTTTACCATATCACGATCGGCCCAAGGACCTTTTCCTCCCTTTAAGGCCACTGCATCGTCGTTCACGGAAAGGCGGCAGTTCTTTATCAGCACATCGGTACACACATCCACATCTACGGCATCACTACTGGGTGCCTTGACGGGAGCTGCCGGTGCAAAAATATCCAGATTCAGCAGTTTCACCCGCTGGCAACGATACAAGTGTGTAGTCCAGAAAGGAGAATTTTCCAGGCGAACGCCTGATAACTCCACATCCTTCGAATCGGATATAAACACCAGTCTCGGACGCAATTCCTCCAGATTGGTACAATTTCTGTTCACCTTTCTGCGCAGCCAGAACGATTTCCAGTAACGCAAGCCATTACCGTTAATAGTACCCTCTCCGGTCAAAGTAAATCCATCTACTCCGCAAGCATTGACCAAAGCTGCAAAATAAGTGAGGTTCTGACCCTCCATACGGGTTTCCAGCAAGGCAAAATCACTGATATCATCGCTTCCTTTCAGCACCGCTCCTTTTTCAAGATACAGATGTGTACCAGGCTTGAAAAACAACGAACCACTCAAGAAAGTACCTTGCGGAAGATACACCACACCTCCTCCCTGGGCAGCAGCCTCATCGATTACCGCCTGTAGGGCCTCTGTCTGCATCAATGTACTGTCATTCTTCACTCCATGGGCAGTTACATCATACAGTTTGCCCAATTGTTTCAATGCACGCGGTGTAGCTTCACGAAACCAAGCCGGTATTTCCGTTCCGTCCGGAAACACCTCCTTGGCCTGCACAGGCTGTGCAGCCAGCCACCCCACCATAGCCAACATGAGTGGCCAACCTAACATCCGTTTCATTATCCGTTTCATTCTATCCGACTATTTTAAAATTACCGATTACTGCAGTGTCAATTCACACTTAGCTGCTATTTTCTTATTCACGTTTTTAGAATTCAGTTCTGCCCGTAGCTGCACCTTGCCCGGCTGATGTCCAGCTCTGATAACCACGAGGGCAGTTCCCCGATGCATCTGAATGTGCGGCAACGTATTGATTTCATGGCTTGTCATATCTCCATTATCCACAGCCACGATTTCAGCACCCGGACTTACCGTAAACGACACGCTGCCATTCTCCATGGGCACTTGCCGTCCTTTGCTGTCTACTGCCGTCAACCGGATATGCTGCAAATCCATACCATCGGCCTTCCAGTTTATGGCCTCGGGTTCCAGTTTTATTTTCGCCACTTTCCCTGCAGTTTCCACCTTATAGCGTGCCACCACCTTTCCGTCGGTACGCGCTATGGCCTGTATGTTGCCGGGCTGATACACCACATTCTCCCACTTGATTTTATTGCGAGTTTTAGGATTCCGCTTATCGTTGGGTTTTACTCCCAGGCTTTTGCCATTGACGAGCAATTCCACTTCATCAGCATTGGTATAGGCATACAGCGTATAGGCCTTTCCTGGTTCGCGGTTCCAATGACCGGTCATCACATCACCGGTAAACTGCACACCGTTCCATACCATATCTTCTGTACGGTCTTCCACCACAGATAGATGTACCACAGGTTCATCCGTAAACATGGATTTCAGGAACCAGGCCAGCGGTTTGGGGTTCAGTGCCCTGTCGAACACACCGTCCGTCCATCCCTTGGCAGGCCATCCTCTTGACTCGCCGATGTAGTCTATCATGCCCCAATATGCCAGACCGATTACCCGGTTCAAGTCCATTTCAAAGAAGTTGGGCCCCATGGCCGAACGATTGGCCTCGCTCTGATAAAAGTTCATATAAGGATAGCGTTTGCCATCGCCCGGGAAATACATATAGCGGTAATTGTATGCCTGAATATCGGTAATCTTAGCCAGTTCACAAGGAATACTGTCGGTCTCGAAACTGCGGCCCCGTGGATGCATGGCCACAGTAACCGGACGTGAAGTATCATACGTATGCAGCAATTCCCTTTGCAGGCGATACGGAGTCACCCCATAATCATTAAAAGGAAGGTCGGCATACGTCTGCAGTTCATTGCCCAGACTCCACATGATTACAGACGGATGGTTCCGATGTGCCTTCACCCACTCCACCACATCATATTGCCACAGATTCATCCAGTCCGTTCTGCCTCCTGCATATCGTGTCAGCCATTTGTCATAGAGTTCATCCACCACCAATATACCGTATTCATCGCACAGATGGTAGAACTCCTCGCTGTAGGGATTGTGAGATGCCCTGATATGATTGAATCCGAAATCCTTCAGCAGTTTTATCCGTTTTTCTATGCCGCGCGGATAAGCAGCCGCTCCCAGGGCTCCCAAGTCGTGATGATTGGCTATTCCCTTCAACAGCACTTTCTTTCCATTCAGTTTAAATCCATACGAAGGGTCGTATGCTATGGAACGTATTCCAAAACGCTCGGTCACTTTATCCAGCACCTGTCCGTCGTTCCCATAGAGCGTCACCTCTGCCGTATAAAGGTAGGGTTGTTCACAGCTCCACAGCGTAGGATGTTGCACTTGCAAAGTGTCCAACTGATAGATGCGCAATTTGCGGCGGCGGTCGTATGGGTAGCAAGTACGGCCAGCAGCCACTTCATTCCCCTGCGCATCGAAAATACGGGCGCAGAACACGGCCTCTTTCCTCTGCTTGTCGTCCATATACACCTCACTTGCTATGGCCACCTTACCATCTAGTTGCGTGGTAATGTGCAACGGGTGTCGTACGAAATAGCTGTCCTTCGGGTAAGTAATAAGATTAACCCCACGAATTAGTCCGCCCCCGGTATACCAACGAGAATTCTCCGGATTGCGAGTATCGGCGCGAACCACTATTTCATTCTCCGCATCCCAGTCTATCAAGTGGGTAATATCCAATTCGAATCCCACATAGCCATACTCAGTTCCACCAATCCGTTTTCCATTGAGATACACATCGCCCACCAGCATGATGCCGCCAAAATCCAGCACGATGCGTTGTCCCTGCCAGGCTTTTTCTGCACGAAGCATCTTCCTGTACCAACCTACACCCATTTCCTTGAAACCTCTGGATGATAGTCTGCTTCTTACATTGGCAGCCATATCACTGTGGTCAGGTCTTTCATTCTTATCCGGAGCTATCCAAGGCTGACCTATCTGAAAATCATGAGGTAAGTTTACCGTTTGTACCGACTCTTTAAACACCGAATCATTCAGTTGAAACTGCCAACCAAAATTTAGCGACACCGTATCGCGCTGCGCCAACACCCACTGAGTGATTAGTAATAAACCAACCACACAAACTATTTTATAAGTTTTTCTAGACATACAATATTATATTTTCCATGATTTGAAGATTGCGAACAAAAGTAGCAGTCTTTAGCATACCACACTAGGTAAAATCATTCTAAAGCATGTAATATTGTACACAGTGTACAGAAAACTAAGCATTTCTGTACAAAAAACAAGAAAAAAGGATACTTTCCCCGCTGGAAAAGTATCTTTTCCTATTTGCAGACAGTAAGCCCTATACTTCCTTAGTGAGCAGGCTTTCCAATTCTTCGGCAGTCAACCGCAAATAGAACTGCCCCTTATAAGCCACGGAAATGGCACCGGTTTCTTCGGATACGATGATGGCATGTGCATCCGATACTTGCGAAATACCCATGGCAGCCCGATGACGAAGTCCCAGTTCCTTGGGGATATCCAAATTATGCGACACGGGCAAGATACATCCTGCGGCCTTAATCCGCTTCTTGCTTACCACCATAGCCCCGTCGTGCAACGGGCTGTTCTTGAAAAACACATTTTCTATCAAACGCTGGTTGATATTGGCATCAATCACCTCGCCGGTGCGCACCACATCATCCAACGGCAGATTATGCTCCAACACTATCAGTGCTCCCACTTTCTGCTTGCCCATACTCATGCAAGCCATCACAATAGGCATGATGTCGTCATGCCCCATTTCTTCCTTGTCACCACCCGTAAAGAAACGGATCAACCTACTGGCATGGCTATGCGAACCCAGCGTTAGCAGGAAACGACGTATTTCTTCTTGAAACAATACGATCAGAGCCAACACTCCCACACTGACCAGTTTATCGAAAATTGACCCCAGCAGCTTCATCTCCAGTACCTGAGACACAATCAACCACAGCATAATAAATACCAGAATTCCGGTAAATACATTGATAGATCCCGAAGCCTTCATCAGCTTATAAGTATAATAAAGCAAGAAAGCCACCAGCAAGATGTCGATAAAATCTTTTATTCCAAATTCGATAAACACAGCAGTAAAGATGTATGGTTAAAAAAAAGAAACGGAATTATTCATGGCAGGCATTGCGATGCATCGCCTCTACAATCCGCAGGGTTTCCACCGCTTCGCGCACATCGTGTACGCGCAGAATATCTGCCCCCTTCAGCAAGCTGATGGTATGAAGCACCGTGGTGCCGTTCAATGCCTCTTGAGGCGTGCTGTCGAGCAGACGATAAATCATAGATTTACGCGATACACCTACCAGCAGAGGCAGTTCAAAAATTCTGAATTCCTCCAGATGAGCCAATAATTCATAATTATGTTCCAGCGTTTTACCGAAACCAAAACCCGGGTCCAGAATGATGTCTTTTACCCCCAAGTCGCGCAGGCGCTGCACCTTTTCAGCAAAATAAAGGAATACCTCCTTCATCAGGTTGTCATAATGAGGGTTCAACTGCATGTTTTGAGGCGTACCCTGCATGTGCATCATGATATAAGGCACATTCAGTTCGGCTACCGTACGAAACATATCCGGATCCATTTCGCCGGCAGCTATATCATTGATAATAGCTACCCCATATTCCTCTACACACATACGGGCCACATCTGCACGAAAAGTATCTACAGATACCACAGCATCGGGCGCCGTGCGGCGAAGTATCTGTAACCCCCAACGCAAACGTTCCATTTCCTCTTGCGGTGTCACATGTTCAGCATTCGGGCGGGAAGAGTAAGCTCCTACATCAATAATGGCTGCCCCTTCCTGCAGAATTTGCCGCGTACGGTGCTCAATATCTGCCTCGGTCTGCATCCGGCTACCTGCATAAAACGAGTCGGGTGTCACATTCAGAATACCCATCACACAAGGAGAAGAAAGGTCCAGCAAAGCACCATTCACGTTTATATTGTTATTGGCTTTCAATGATTGCATAAGCGTTTCTATTTCAGTTTCAATACTTCTGCAAATTTAGGCAAAAAAGCGGTTCAGCCGTCACAAAGAAGCAAAAAAGATATGCTATCTTTGCCCGATTAAAAAAACAACCCTATCAAATGGAACTGGAAACAATCTATCAGCTGTTCAAGGAGTGCCACGGAGTAACTACCGACAGCCGTCATTGCCCCGAGGGCTCACTGTTTATTGCTCTCAAAGGCGATCATTTTAATGGAAATGCTTTTGCAGCCAAAGCACTGGAAAGCGGCTGCCGCTATGCCATCGTAGACGAAAAAGAATACGTGCCTCAAAATGATACACGCTATATTCTGGTAGATCATGCACTGCATACCTTGCAGCTATTGGCCCACTATCACCGCCTACAGTTGGGTATTCCCGTCATCGGCATAACCGGTACCAACGGAAAAACTACTACAAAAGAACTGTTAGCAGCTGTATTGGCTGAAAAATACAATTTACTGTTCACAGAAGGTAATCTGAACAACCATATCGGCGTGCCACTCACGTTGCTGCGGCTTCAGCCCAACCATGAATTGGCAGTCATCGAAATGGGGGCCAGCCATCCCGGCGATATCAAAGAACTAGTAGACATTGTAGAACCTAACTACGGACTCATTACCAATGTAGGGAAAGCCCATTTAGAAGGATTCGGATCATTGGAAGGGGTGATACGCACCAAAGGAGAGTTATTCGATTACCTTAGAACCCGCGGTCAAGCCACGGTCTTCGTAGACCACGACAGCCCCTATTTACCCAACATGGCTACCGGACTGGCTATTCAATACTATGGTTCCGGAAAAGAGAATACCGTGAGCGGTCGAGTTATCGGACAGTCACCCTATCTATCCTTGGAGTGGCAGTCGGCTCAAGAGGCTGTTTCTTATCAGATAAATACCCGCCTCATCGGTGAATATAATTTCTGCAACGTACTGGCAGCCATTACCGTGGGTACTTTCTTCCGGGTAGAGCCCGAAAAGATTAACCATGCTCTGCAAGCATACACCCCACGCAACAACCGTTCGCAATTGCAGCAGACGGCCGATAATCTGCTCATCATCGATGCCTATAATGCCAACCCCACCAGCATGAAAGCCTCCATCGGCAACTTCTACCGCATGCAGGCCGAACAAAAGATGCTCATTTTGGGCGATATGAGAGAACTAGGTGCAGAAAGTGCGGCCGAACACCAGGCCATCATAGATTACCTGGAAAGTTGCCGGTTTACCGATGTCATTCTGGTAGGCAGCCAATTTGCCGCTACCCGACACACCTACCTCACCTATCCCGATGCCCCGGCTTTGATAACCGCCCTACAGCAGCAGAAGCCGCAAGGTAAAACCATCCTGATCAAAGGATCCAACGGCATTAAACTGAGCAGCATTGTAGATTATCTCTGAGTGCTGCGCTGCACCATCCAGCCTACGAGCGAAGCCAGCAGTGCTCCGCTTGTATTGGCTGCAAAATCCCACCAGTCACCTCCGCGGTAGGTGGTACAATACGCCTGCAGCAATTCCACCACACCACTAAATAATACCGGACAGAGAAAAGCTCCTACCCATGCATGCCACTGAGGCACCCTTCGTTGCCGGTGTGCCCGCAAAAACTCCACCCAAAGCATACCCGACATGCCCATATACATACACATATGCACCACCTTATCCAAGCCTGGAATGTTTACCGATTCCGCTTCGGGCGGTTTAAAAAACGACAGGTAAATCACCGCAGCAATAACCAACAGTGATACCGGATACTTTTTGATATAATACAACATGGTAAAATCAGTATTATTGTACTAACTGTTCACTACCTCACCATCTTTCAGATGAATGGTACGGTCGGTCAGTTGTGCCAGTCCCTCATCATGTGTCACAATAACAAAAGTCTGTCCCAATTTGTCGCGCAAATCGAAAAAGAGCTGATGCAATTCCTCCTTGTTATGCGTATCCAGACTGCCCGATGGCTCATCAGCCAGCACCACAGCCGGACGGTTGATCAAAGCACGGGCCACAGCCACCCGCTGTTTTTCTCCTCCCGACAGCTCGTCGGGTTTATGGTCTGCTCTTTCAGCCAAGCCCAACATCGTGAGCATTTTTACGGCTGCTGCATGTGCTTCTTCTTGCTTCATGCCTGCTATCAAAGCCGGAATCATAACATTCTCTGCCGCTGTAAACTCCGGCAAAAGCTGGTGAAACTGAAACACAAAGCCAATGTGACGGTTACGAAAGGCAGCCAGTTCAGCTTCCTTCATACGATTCACCTCGATGCCGTTGATTACCACCAGTCCCGTATCCGGACGGTCCAAGGTACCCATAATCTGCAGCAAAGTCGTTTTTCCGGCCCCACTGAGTCCCACAATGCTCACCACTTCACCTTGCTCTATCTCCAAGTCTATTCCTCGCAATACCTGCAAACTGCCAAAACTTTTGGTTATTCCCCGTAACTGTATCATGTATAATAGTGAGAATTAAATGTAAACAAAGAGATTCAAATTTTACGGATAACGTATTCTGCCAAATAGCAGCCAAATACTGCCGGCATGTAACTCACTGTGCCACACGTAGACTTCTTGTTTTGCTCTTCATCGGTCAAAATCACCGCCTTTGCATCGGCCTGTTCAGTACTGAATACCACAGGCAGCTTCCGTTTGAAGCCCATCTTCAGCAACCGCTTTCTCACAGCCTTGCTCAATCCACAATGATACGTATCCCACAGATCGGCAAACCGCACTTGCGTAATGTCGCTTTTAGCTCCTGCCCCCATGCTAGACACTATCCGGATATGCCGTTTCATGGTTTCCATAATCAAATGACATTTAGGAGCCAGCGTATCAATGGCATCCACCACAAAGTCATAAGAAGCCTCATCCAGCAGTGCCGGTATCTGTTCGTCTTTCAGAAACACCGGATGCAACGTAAGTTCCAGTTTTGGATTGATATCACGAAGCCGGGTGGCCAACACCTCCACTTTAGGCTGTCCCAAAGTGGAATGCAGCGCAGGTAATTGCCGGTTGATGTTGGTAGGTTGCACCGTATCGGCATCCACTAGGGTCATCCGTCCCACCCCCGCACGGCAAATCATCTCGGCAGCATACGCTCCTACACCGCCTACCCCAACCACCAACACATGTGCACGGCGCAGACGTTCCATTTTCTCAGTTCCCAGCAGTAGTTGCGTGCGCTGCTGCCATTCTGGATAATCTCCGTTCATCATCTCTTTCTTTTATTCTTTCTTAAACCAGTGATACAACCAGTTGCCCACCTTTTCATAATGTTCATTATCCCCCCGGGGGTTAGAAAATGACAACACATCCGGTTCGCCCAACTGATCGGGATAAACTACCACCAAACTATTGTTAGCAAAATACTTACCCAATTGCATAGGAAGCTTCTCGAACGAACTGTCGTACGAGATGGAGCCCCTACGGGCACTGACTATCACCAATAAATGATCATAGCTCACCTGCCCAGTCAAAATCAACAAATCATCCCAGTCATCCAGCAGCGAAAAATCGGTCAGCGTCTGGCCATGTTTCTTTTTAATCAACGCTTGCAGTCGTACGGTTGTTTCCTCATTGGCAAAGAAATGCACCCTGCATCCCAACGTTCCACCCATACGGCAAAAGTGCTCCACCCACTTTTGGAAACCTGCTTCATACTCAGCCTTAGGCGGCACTGCTACTATGATACGACGCAGTGTATTGATGGGAATCAGGAACTTGGATACAATCACTTCCCGGTGCAATCCCTTCAGCAAGCTTTCCGTAAGCATACCGAAAAAGGAGTCTACAATGTTCACCTTCCGGTGCAGACCGATAATTACATCCGTCACCCCATACTCCTTGGCAGTATGAATGATGCCCGCCGCAATATTCAGGTCGTAGCGGCTAATCTGCTGCAGCGCCACGTCGGCAGATGCTGTAATCATAGCAGCCTTCTCCAGATACCGTTTGCCACGTACACTCACCTGTTCCGACTGATTATTATCATTTACCACATTCAGCGCCAAGAGATTATCCTTTTGCTTCGGGTCGCGAATAACCAGTGACAGACTGATTAAATCTTCTATAGTATCCGGATTGGCTATGGGAATCAAAATCTTTTCAGGTTCGCGCGAACGGTCCACTTCCGGCTGAGCCTCCTCCATCGCTATTTTCTTGGCAGCACGCTCAGTAACAAAAGAACTCACCACACACGTCACCAATATCAGCAGCACAGTGCCGTTCAACACATCATCATTCAGTAGCCGTTCTCCATTAGGCAGAATGATATTATAACCCACCAGTACCGCAGCTAGCGTAGCGGCTGCCTGTGCAGTACTCAAACCGTACATCGATTCACGCTCTACAGCCGACATGCGGTAAATCTTCTGCGTCAACCAGCAAGCCAGCCATTTGCCCGACAATGCCATTACAATCATCACGCCAGCCACTTTCAATGCATCGCCTTCTCCCAATATTACATGGATATCAATAAGCATGCCCACCCCAATCAGGAAATAAGGAATAAAGAGCGCATTACCTACAAACTCCAAGTGATTCATCAATGGCGACACATGAGGTATCAGCCTGTTTAACACCAGTCCGGCCAGGAAAGCTCCCAAAATGCCCTCCATACCCACAAATTCCATGAGTCCGGCACCCAGAAAGACCATGGCCAATACAAAGATAAACTGCATCACATTATCGTCATACCGACGAAAGAACCACCGGCCGATGCGCGGGAAACTATAGATAATCACGGCCCCTAAAAAGAGCACCTTAATAACCAACCAAAGCCAGAACAGTCCGTCAGACTCTCCTTTAAACATTCCCCCGACAACGGCCAGCACCAGCAACGTCAGCGTATCAGTCACAGCCGTACCCCCTACTGCAATGCTCACACTGCGATGCCGGGACACGCCATACCTGATTACGATGGGATAGGCCACCAACGTGTGTGAAGCATACATACTGGCCAGCAAGACAGAAGTAAGCACTCCATACTTCAGGTAAGCCACATTCGCCACAAAACCTATGACAATAGGTACCACAAAAGCCAGCAATCCCAGCACCAGGGCCTTGCCCCGATTCTGCTTGAAGTCTCCCATATTCATTTCCAGTCCTGCCAAAAACATAATATAGTAGAGCCCCACTTTGCCAAACAGCTCAAAACTGCTGTCTCTTACCAAAATATTGAAACCATGCTCACCAACCACCAATCCTGCCAAAATCATTCCTATGATATGAGGAATGCGCAACTTATTCAGTAAGATAGGTGCAAACAAGATAATCAAAAGTACCAGGAGAAATATCCAAGTAGGGTCAGTAATGGGAAGTTTCAAAGTCAGGTCAAGCCATTCCATAAGCAACTGTATTAAGTTTACCGATGCAAAATAACAAAAAAGTTTTCAATTCCGCGGGCTTCCTCAGCAAATTGTTATAAATTTGCAGCGAAAATCATCATAAAAATAAAAAACAAAAAAAAATGAAAGTAGCAATTGTTGGAGCAAGCGGAGCCGTAGGACAAGAATTCCTGCGAGTGCTCGATGAAAGAAATTTTCCGCTGGATGAGTTAGTTCTTTTCGGTTCCAAACGTAGCGCAGGTACCAAATACACCTTCCGCGGTAAAGAAATCGAGGTCAAACTCTTGCAGCACAACGATGACTTTAAAGGAGTAGATATTGCCTTCACTTCCGCAGGCGGTAGCACTTCCATCGAATTTGCCGAAACCATCACCAAGCATGGAGCCATCATGATTGATAACTCCAGCGCCTTCCGTATGGATAGCGATGTACCCTTGGTAGTGCCCGAAGTAAATCCTGAAGATGCACTGAACCGTCCGCGCGGCATCATCGCCAATCCTAACTGTACCACCATTCAGATGGTAGTGGCCCTGAAAGCCATTGAGCAACTTTCTCACATCAAAACCGTACACGTGTCTACCTATCAGGCAGCCAGCGGTGCAGGAGCCGCAGCCATGGACGAGCTGTACGAACAATACCGCCAAGTGCTGGCAGGCGAACCCGTCAAAGTAGAGAAATTTGCTTATCAGCTGGCTTTCAATCTGATTCCCCAGATTGATGTGTTTACCGACAACGGTTACACCAAAGAAGAAATGAAGATGTTCAACGAGACCCGTAAGATTATGCACTCCGATATCAAGGTAAGTGCCACTTGTGTACGCGTGCCTGCCCTGCGCTCTCACTCTGAAAGCATCTGGGTGGAAACCGAACGTCCTATCTCGGTAGAAGAAGCGCGTGAAGCCTTCAGTAAAGGCGACGGGCTGGTACTGATGGACAACCCTGCCGAAAAGGAATACCCCATGCCGCTCTTCCTGGCTGGAAAAGACCCCGTATACGTAGGCCGTATCCGCAAAGACCTGACCAACGAAAACGGACTGACCTTCTGGATTGTAGGCGACCAGATTAAGAAAGGGGCCGCACTGAATGCCGTACAAATAGCAGAATGGCTGATTAAGCAGAAATAATCAACCCATTCTTATCATCATAAATAGGGTGTATCGCACAAGTGATACACCCTATTTTAGTATAGGGGCAATGTCGGTTTCCACCTGAAGATGTCGGCATTGCCCAGGAAAGCGGACTAGTTTCTCAATCGGCCATAATAATCACCACCCGGTTCCAATCGTTGTTCTTAGAGAACGGCTGTTCGTCGCCCTCCATACTCATTACTTTGTGTCATCAATCGGAAATGTTAGTCAGGAAACCATCAAGAAGTACATCGAAAACCAAGGGTAGCTGCGCTACCCCGCATTTTTCATCCCCTAAACTGAAAATTTAGGGGTTTTCAAATGCGAGCCTCTATAAAAAAACAAGGAGAGCACCTTGGGGCACTCTCCTCATAGAGTATACCGGCTTTTTTCAGGGGCCGGTGGCAATTTGGCAATTTGGCAAAATGATTATTTCACCTGTTCGAGCTGAAGGTCGAAAGTCAAAGCTGAATAGCCCAGGATATTACCGTTATCGGAAGTGCCATAAGCACTCTGATGAGGTATGTAGAGCATCCAGCGTTCACCCTCGTGCATGTATTGCAAAGCAACCGTCCAGCCGGCTATCACCTCGCTAACCTTGAATTCAGCCGGTGAATCGAAGGCGGTAGGCGCCTTTTGGGCAGCATCCAGCGTACCTTTATCGGTGGCACTGAATCCCTTGAAGTTTCCGTCGAAGCGTTCGCCCAGGATGTTGGTGCCGTAGTAGAACACCGAAACGGCATCGGTGAGCACGGGAGGATCGCCCAAAGAAACCCCGGCACGCTTCACCTTCTTGCAATACACGTATTGCTTGGCTTCGTTGGTGCTGGCTGTGGTCTCCAGCGCAAACACCACGTTGTCTGCTATGTCTTCCACCTTCACCTTGCCCGTGGTCTCGGAAGAGCCCAGCGGCACCAGACGGTCGGCTGCCAAAGCGTGGATGGAGTCTGTAAAAGCCTGATTCCTCGCCTCCCAGTTGTCGTAGATGCTCACCTCTTCCACTTCGTCGCAAGAGGCCAGCACACCTGCCCACAACAGCAGAGACATTATATATATAAGGTATCTGTTCATAGGCGTGGATTTACAGTGTCTTCAGCAGGGAAGTGATACTTACACGGTCGGCAATGATATGATCCAGTTCGGAGATAGCTACGCGTTCTTGCTCCATGGTGTCGCGGTTGCGCAGCGTCACACAGTTGTCCTCCAAGGTCTGATGGTCTACCGTGATACAGTAGGGTGTACCGATAGCATCCTGACGGCGGTAACGTTTTCCGATACTGTCTTTCTCGTCGTACTGGCAGTGGAAATGGAATTTCAATCCATCGATAATTTCGCGTGCTTTTTCGGGCAGTCCGTCTTTCTTTACCAGCGGCATTACGGCCAGCTTCACCGGTGCCAGGGCAGCAGGCAATTTCAATACTACGCGGGTTTCGCCGTTCTCCAGCTTTTCTTCGCAGTAAGAAGCCGACATGATGCTGAGGAACATACGGTCTACACCGATAGAGGTTTCGATAACGTAGGGCACGTAGCTTTCATTGGTTTCAGGATCGAAATACTTGATGTTCTTACCCGAGAATTTCTCGTGCTGAGAAAGGTCGAAATTAGTACGGCTGTGAATACCTTCCACTTCTTTGAAACCAAACGGCATTAGGAACTCGATATCGGTAGCAGCATTGGCATAGTGAGCCAGCTTTTCATGGTCGTGATAGCGGTAATGATCATCACCGAATCCCAGTGCCTTGTGCCATTTCAAGCGGGTTTCCTTCCATTGCTTAAACCATTCCAGCTCGGTGCCCGGCTTCACGAAGAACTGCATTTCCATCTGCTCGAACTCGCGCATACGGAAGATGAACTGACGAGCCACAATCTCGTTGCGGAAGGCCTTACCTATCTGAGCGATACCGAAAGGAATCTTCATACGGCCGGTCTTCTGCACGTTGAGGTAGTTCACAAAGATACCTTGCGCCGTTTCGGGACGGAGATATACCTTCATAGCGCCGTCGGAAGTAGAACCCATCTCGGTAGAGAACATCAGGTTGAACTGACGTACTTCCGTCCAGTTCTTGGTACCGCTGATGGGGCATACGATTTCCTCGTCCAGGATAATCTGACGCAATTCATTCAAGTCGGGACCTGCATTCATAGCGTCGCTATAGCGTTGGTGCAGGGCATCGCGCTTAGCCTGATGTTCCAGCACACGAGCATTGGTGCTGCGGAACTGAGCTTCATCGAAGGCATCGCCGAAACGCTTGGCAGCCTTGGCCACTTCTTTGTTGATTTTCTCTTCGTATTTAGCTATCTGGTCTTCTATCAGCACGTCGGCGCGATAGCGTTTCTTAGAGTCGCGGTTGTCTATCAGCGGGTCGTTGAATGCATCCACGTGTCCGCTGGCTTTCCAGATGGTGGGGTGCATGAAGATAGCCGAATCGATACCCACGATATTCTCGTGCAGCAGCACCATGCTTTGCCACCAGTATTGCTTGATGTTGTTTTTCAGTTCCACACCCATTTGGCCGTAATCATATACGGCTCCTAAACCATCGTAAATCTCACTGCTGGGAAATACGAAACCATATTCCTTACAATGTGATACGAGTTTTTTAAAAACGTCTTCTTGTGCCATTTCTGTTATTTCTTAATGTATTTATAGTCTTCTTTTTTACGATAAAACGCCACAAAGATAGGTATTTATCTTAGAAGTAGGGCAACGGTGAGGTAAAATCATGCACGTAGTTTTCGAAAAATGAAATAAAAATTGTATTTTTGCCTGCAACAGTCTTATCAGACCGTGAATCATAAACAGACAATTCCCAATACATCTATGAGCGAAGATTTTGAAGGCCCAAACGAAGAGTTGAATAGTGAATTACCCAATGGAAAAGAAAGTCATTCTGACTACAAGCCTGCCGACAAGAAAGATGCCAATGTGAAGCATCAGCTGAGCGGCATGTACCAGAACTGGTTCTTGGATTATGCCTCGTACGTAATTCTGGAGCGCGCCGTGCCCCATATTATGGACGGCCTGAAACCTGTGCAGCGACGTATCCTGCATTCCATGCGCCGCATGGAAGACGGAAGATACAATAAGGTGGCCAACATCGTGGGGCATACCATGCAGTTTCACCCGCACGGAGATGCTTCCATCGGAGATGCACTGGTGCAATTGGGACAGAAAGATTTACTGATAGATTGTCAGGGAAACTGGGGGAATATCTTGACGGGCGACAGCGCTGCTGCGCCACGTTACATCGAGGCACGACTTTCCAAATTTGCCCTGGATGTGGTATTCAATCCTAAAACTACGGTATGGAAACTGTCTTACGACGGACGAAACAAGGAGCCGGTTACCCTGCCCGTAAAATATCCGCTCTTGCTGGCGCAGGGTGTAGAGGGTATTGCCGTGGGATTATCGTCTAAAATATTGCCGCACAACTTTAATGAACTGTGCCAGGCGGCTATCCATTACCTGCATCAGGAGGAGTTCCAGCTCTATCCCGACTTCCTGACGGGGGGAAGTATCGACGTGAGTAAGTATAACGACGGAGAACGAGGGGGAGCCGTGCGCATCCGGGCGAAGATAGAGAAGGTGGACAACAAGACCCTAGCGGTGCGCGAGATTCCCTATGGGAAGACCGTGGCCAGTGTGTGCGACTCCATCGTAAAGGCCAGCGAGAAAGGGAAAATCAAGGTGAAGAAGGTGGAAGACCTGACATCGGGCAGCGTGGAGATTCTGGTACACCTGGCTCCGGGAACTTCGTCGGACAAGACCATTGATGCGCTCTATGCCTTTACCGACTGCGAGGTGAGCATCTCGCCCAACTGCTGCGTCATCGACAACCAGAAGCCCCACTTCCTTACGGTGAGTGATGTGCTGAAGAAATCGGTAGACAACACCCTGGATTTGCTTAAACAGGAACTAGAAATCCGCAAAGGCGAAGTGCTGGAAAACTTGCATTTCTCTTCGCTGGAAAAAATCTTCATCGAAGAACGTATCTATAAGGATACCGCATTCGAACAAGCCAAGGATATGGATGCTGCCTGCGAACACATCGACGAGCGGCTTACGCCTTATTACCCCACGTTTATCCGGGAAGTGACCAAGGAGGATATCCTGAAACTGATAGAAATCAAGATGGCGCGTATCCTGAAATTCAATTCCGACAAGGCAGAAGAACTCATTGCCCGCATGAAAGCAGAGGTGGAAGAGATAAACCAACACCTGGCCCACATCGTGGAGTATACGGTGGAATGGTTCCGGATGCTGCAAGCCAAATACGGCAAGGACTTTCCGCGCCGCACGGAGCTGCGCAGCTTCGACACCATCGACTCCAGCAAGGTGGCCGAGGCCAACGAGAAGCTGTACATCAACCGGGAAGAGGGCTTCATAGGCACCGGCCTGAAGAAGGATGAATTTGTGGCCAACTGCTCTAACCTGGACGACGTAATTCTGTTCTTCCGCGACGGACGCTACTTGGTGACACCGGTGGCTGACAAAAAGTTTGTAGGAAAGAACATACTCTATGCCAATGTATTCAAGAAGAACGATAAGCGCACCATCTACAATGTGTGCTACCGCAACGGAAAAGACGGAACCAGTTACATCAAACGCTTTGCCGTAACCAGTGTGGTGCGCGACCGTGAATACGACGTGACACAAGGCACGCCGGACTCTCGCATCACGTATTTCTCGGCCAACCCCAACGGAGAAGCGGAAATCATCAAAGTGACGCTGAAACCCAATCCGCGGGTGCGGCGCATCATCTTTGAAGAGGACTTCAGCCAGATAAACATCAAAGGACGGCAGGCCATGGGAAATATCTTGACCAAACTGCCGGTACACAAGATTGCCTTGAAGCAGCGGGGAGGTTCTACACTGGGCGGACGCAAGGTGTGGTTCGACAACGATGTGCTGCGACTGAACTACGACGAGCGCGGAGAATTTCTGGGGGAATTCCAGAGCGACGACCTCATCCTGGTGGTGCTGAACAACGGTGAATTCTATACCACCAACTTCGACGCCAATAACCACTACGAAGATAATATACGCGTACTGGAGAAATACGACCCCAACAAGGTGTGGACCGCCGTACTGTATGACGCCGACCAGCAGAATTACCCCTATATCAAACGCTTCTCCTTTGAAGCCAGTAACCGGAAACAGAATTACTTGGGCGAAAATAAAAACAGCCGCCTCATCTTACTGACCGACGAATATTATCCAAGACTGGAGGTAATCTTCGGCGGACACGACGCTTTCCGCGAACCGATGATTGTAGATGCAGACGACTTTATCGGCATCAAAGGATTCAAGGCGAAAGGAAAGAGACTGACCACCTATACCCTGGACACCATCAACGAACTGGAGCCCACCCGCCAGCCGGAGCCTAAGGCCGAGGACGACAGAGAAGAAGAGGAGCCGGAGATTCTGGACCCCGACCACGGTAAAAGCGAGGGGGACATCCTAGATGAACTGACTGGTCAGATGAAATTATTTTAACGGAACGCTTTCATGAAAAGAACGATTATCGCAGCATTACTGACAAGCTGCCTGCTGGGAACAGGGAACACCGCAGCAGCACAAGAAATGCAGCAACGGCCCATTACCCGTGCCACGCTCTACGGAGCCGGCTTCACCAATGTATTCGACACGTACCTCTCTCCGCAAGAATATAAAGGGGTGGAATTCCGCATCTCGCGCGAAAGCATGCGCATAACTCGCTGGGGAAACGGCAATTTCTCACGCCAGGTGTTCTTTGAAGGAAACGTGGGCTACACAGAAAACCGCGTGGACAACAATCACATGCTCTCGGCCTTGGTACACTGGAGCTATGGCGTGCATTATCACTTTCCACTAACCGAGAACTTCCGCCTGCTGGCAGGTGCCTCGGGGGACATAAACGGAGGATTTCTATACAATCTGCGCAACGGCAACAACCCGGCCCAGGCCAGGGCTTATGCCAACCTGGCAGCATCGGGAATGGCCATCTGGAAAGTGCGCATCAAAAACTACCCCATCACCCTGCGCTATCAGCTAGACATGCCGCTGATGGGGGTAATGTTCTCACCCCACTACGGACAGTCGTACTACGAAATCTTTTCGCTGGGACATGGCGAAGGAGTAGTGAAATTTACTTCGCTACACAACCAACCCTCGCTGCGGCAACGGCTGACAGCCGACTTTCCGGTGGGGCGCGCCACCCTGCGGCTGGGCTATACCTGGGATGCACAGCAAGCCAAAGTAAATGGACTGAAAAACCACACCTATTCACATGTATTTATGGTAGGATTCGTTAAGAAATTCTGCCTGATAAACCCTGACAAATAACCATGAACCGCATAAAGAACATCCTATCTATACTAGCCCTAGCCTGCCTGCTGCTGGGACTGAACAGCTGCATCCGTGAAGAAGATTACGACAACAGTCCACAGGGCAACTTCGAAGCACTGTGGAAAATCATTGATGAGCAATATTGCTTTCTGGCCTGTAAACAGATAGACTGGGATGCCATACACGACCAGTATGCCCGGCGCATCAGCCCCAACATGAGCCATACAGGTCTCTTCGAGGTACTGGGAGATATGCTGGCAGAACTGAAAGATGGACACGTGAATCTGTACAGCACCTTCAACTCGGCACGCTACTGGGACTGGTACCTGGATTATCCACGTAACTTCAACGAGGCGGTGGTGGAAAAATACCTGGGAAGAAACTACTACATAGCCGGCGGACTGAAATACAGAATACTGGAAGACAACATCGGCTACATCTATTACGGCGACTTCTCGCACGGATTCGGAGAGGGAAACCTGGATGAAGTACTGGCACACCTGTCCATCTGCAACGGACTGATTATAGACGTAAGAAACAACGGCGGAGGAAACCTGACGTATGCCGAACGACTGGCAGCCCGATTCACCAATGAAAAGGTGCTGACGGGATATATACAGCATAAAACAGGCAAAGGACACAACGACTTCTCGGAGCCCTACCCCATTTATCTGGAACCCTCGAACAGCATACGCTGGCAAAAGCAGGTGGTGGTGCTGACCAACCGGCATGCCTACAGTGCCACCAACGAATTTATCAATATGATGAGCATCCTGCCCAATGTTACCTTACTGGGCGATAAAAGTGGCGGCGGAGCCGGACTGCCGTTTACCTCGGAACTACCCAACGGATGGACCGTGCGATTCTCGGCCAGCCCACACCTGAATGCCCGGAAAGAGCACATCGAATTTGGTATAGACCCGGATATACATCTGGATATGAACCTGCAAGAAGCAGCCAACGGCATCGATACCCTTATAGAAAAAGCCAGACAGTTACTGAAAGGTAATCTCTAATTTCTTCCAAAAGAATTTGCAGAAACAAAAAATCTTCTTATCTTTGCACCGCTTAACAAAGAAGCCACTGCGGGTGTGGCGTAATTGGCAGCCGCGCCAGACTTAGGATCTGGTGCCGTGAGGCGTGTAGGTTCGAGTCCTATCACCCGCACAAAAAATAAGGTGTATCGTTTTTCCAGCGATACACCTTATTTTTTTACCAAGCACTGAATGGATGCTTCATCAACTGCGAATTATAATAACGCACATCACCTGTCACCTCCTCCGCAATGAAATCCGGCTTCACAAACGCCTCATCTTCGTCGGCCAATTCTACTTCAGCCACTACCAGCCCCTCGTTCTCTCCATGAAACTCGTCTACCTCGAACACATGGCCACCACTAGGCACCAAGTAACGCACCTTATCAATGATACCCGGCTCGCAAAGGGTCATCAATTCCTCCGCCTCTTGCAGAGAAATCTCTTTTTCCCACTCATAGCGACTAGTACCGGCCACATTGCTGGCGCCCTTAATCGTAAGATAGCCTTTACCCTGACGAATACGCACCCGCACCGTGCGGCCTCGGGCACTGCAAATATACCCTTGCACTACCCTACTTTGCGATTCGGCCAAAGCCTTATACCCATCTCCCTTAACGAGGAATTTCCGTTCAATCTCTAGCGACATAAGCACACAACGAAAACACTAGCCCCAATAAGAATAGAGAACAAACATGAGGAATACCAAAATGAGAGCAATAACCCCCATTACTTTCAATACCTTCTTACCCTGCTCTTCTTCTTTGCGGCTATGAGTTAATTTCTTATTCTTTCTCATAATCATTCATTCATTTAAAGTTCAACGATGAACAAAGTAACAGGAAATCCGGGAAGAATCCAAAGAAAAAGAGATTATATTTCCTTGAAAAATCAGTTATCAACCTTTCATTCACACACACATCCATACACAACAACACATAAAAAAAACATCCATGTAAATAAAAACGCTCTCAATCTAAGCATAATCTCGTTTATTATTATTATTTTTGTAAAGATTGATTAAGCCTACAACAAACAAAACATGATTAGATTTATTACTTTTATTATTTGGATGGTTATAAACAGTACAAAACCATCTGCCATACAAGCCGACACATTGCATATATCGGCACAGCAAACCTATACAGCAGGTATCGACACCCTGACCCAAGAAGCCATAACCCAACTGGACACACTATACAAACTGAAAGCGAAAGAGATAGTGATGCAGCGACACCGCACTCTTATAAAAAGAATGGCCATCACCATCTGCATCATGACCAGTGTGATTCTATCCAGCAGCCTATTGCTTTGGGTAGGATGGAGGCACTTACGCACCCACAAAAACAAATTGCAACCAACAAATGCCAACTTTGACGACCTGCCATGCAATAACAGGCAATTAAAACCTAGCGAAGAAGCAACCATAGATGAGATACCGGAACCGACAGGACTTTTCACTGAAAGTTCAGAAACAGACACGTATCTATTCAAGCGGATAGAACGACTCGTGAAAGATGAAAAACTATACCTGAATCCCAACCTCAGCCGACAAGACATCCTGAACCAACTCTCCATCAACAAAAACCTCTTTAGCCGCATCATGCAGAAACACCTACAGATGACGCTACCGGAATATTTAAGCTACCTCAGAGTACAACATGCCATCCAGCTGATGAACGAACAGCCCAACTTCTCTACCCAAGCCCTGGCCGAAGAATCCGGATTTAAGAATATACGCAACTTTCAACGCAATTTTAAATCCGTTACAGGCATGACATTTACTGAATTTAAAGAACAGTACAATGGGGGGGGGTAGAAATACTTGTCTTTCAATAGATTACGAGCAAAAGCGACAAAAAGTCACCTCATAAAACCGTTGATTTAGGACAAAATAGTATCTAAAACCGTACAAATCGTCGTCTGGAATTATACAAATTGTCTTAACAAACGCACATAAACCAACGAAGATATTTTCTCATTTTTTATACATTTGTCACAACCAAATAGTACGAAAATGAGAAACATAATTAAACAAACCTTCGTAGCTGTTTTGCTGTGTATCTGTTCCAATCTGGCAGCTCAGCAAGTGGCCGTAAAGAGCAACCTGCTCTACGACCTCACTACTACCTTTAATCTAGGAGCGGAAATCGGCCTGGCTCCGCAGTGGACGCTCGATCTTTCTGCCAACTATAATCCTTTTACCTTTTCGGATGCCAAGAAGTGGAAACACTGGATGGCACAACCCGAAGCACGCTACTGGTTTTGCGAACGCTTCAACGGCCACTTTGCAGGCATACACCTGCTGGGCGGCCAGTTCAATGTGGGCAACGTGAAGTTTCCCCTGGGCATCTACCCCTCTACCAAAGACTACCGCTATGAAGGCTGGTACGTGGGAGGCGGCTTGGTGTACGGCTACCAATGGGTGCTGGGCAAACGGTGGAACCTGGAAGCCAGCATCGGTCTGGGCTACGTACATGCCAAATACGACAAATACGATTGCCCCAAATGCGGTGAATGGAAAGAAAAGAACGACAAAGGTTACTTCAGCGTAACCAAAGCCGCCGTATCACTTATCTATGTAATCAAGTAAAGGAGGACACACGCATGAAAAGAACCATCTATACTACCTTATTGATAGCTGCTGCCTGCTTCGGTGCGCAGGCACAGGAAGGAAACCTCACCCGTGTGCAGGTGAACCGGGAATCCGTACAGAAGACAGGCAGAACCATGCAGCTAGATTTGTTACTGGACTTCAGCCAGCTGAAGGTGAGCCGGCAGCGCAGCGTGCGCCTTACGCCGGCCATCGTGCAGCAGGAAGGCAACCAGGAAGTGGTGCTGCAGCCCATCGTGATAGACGGACGCATCCGCAGCCGCATACACCAGCGCCAGCAAGCCCTGACCGGCCGCTCCGAAGCTACTGAAGGGGCTTATACCGTACTGAAGAGTGGCGAGACGCTGCCCGACACCTTGCGCTACCGGGCCACCGTGACCTACGAGCCCTGGATGACGCAGAGCCGCCTGGTGATCCGTGAACAGGTGACCGGCTGCCGGGAATGCGAAGAAGGCCGGGAAGAGATGACCGTGCGCCAACCGTTCTACACCCCCTATGTGCCGCATTATGCCACTACCTACCTGACCCCCGAAAAAGAAGAGGTAAAGGTGCGCAACGAAGTACGGGTGGCCCGCCTGCAGTTCCGCTGGGACAGCTACCGGGTAGAGGCCAAGTATAAAGGCAACCAGCAGGAGCTGAACACCGTGAGCGAATCCATCGAACTGGTAAAGGATAACCCCGACCTCACCATCAAGGGCATCTACATCACTGGCTACGCTTCGCCCGAAGGTAAGGCCAGCTACAACCAGCGCTTGTCTATCCAGCGTGCCGAAGCGCTGGCCCGCTATGCGCAGAAAGACACCAAGACCCAGGCCAGCCTGTGGCATGTGGTGGGAGGCGGTGAAGACTGGGAAGGTTTCCGCCGCGAGATGACGCAACATCCCGACCTGCTGGATCCCGAACAGGCACTGAAGATATACGACTCTTGCAAGGACGACCCCGACGAATGCGAAAGACGCATCCGCTTCCTGATACCCGCCGGCGAAAAGCGCCAGCGGCTGATGGACGAGGTGTACGGTCCTCTGCGCCGCAACGAATACCGCATAGAGTACGAGGTGCGCGGCTTCAATCTGGAAGAAGCACGGGAGCAAATCAAGACCCGCCCCGACCTGCTGAGCGTGGAAGAAATCTACACGGTGGCGCAGAGCTATGAAAAAGGCAGTGCCGCATATCACGAAACCATGCTGACCGCCGCCCGCACGTATCCGGCCAATCCGGCAGCCATCGTCAACGCTGCCCACCTGCTGATAGAGGAAGGCCAGACAGGCGAAGCCATTCAATTAATGGAAGCCTCGGAAGCCGCCCAAGCTCCGCAGGTACTGAATGCCCTCGGCGTGGCCTATGCCCACGAGAAGCAGTACACCCGCGCCCAGGAACTGTTCCAACAGGCAGAACAGGCCGGCAGCCAGGATGCCAAGATCAACCTGAGAGAGATTCAGGAAGTCATCAACGACTTATAAAGTGAAAATAAACATATTCATTAACTAACTTAATTTTAATAGTATGAAACTAAACAAATTCTTTATGCTGGGTCTGGCTGGATTGGCATTCGCAGCATGTAGTAGTGATGATGAAGTGTCATCAGCTGGCTTGGACGGCGATGCTGTAGTTCGGGTTAACATCGTAACAGCAGGTAGCACAAGAGCGGTGGATACTCCGGTAGCAGGAGAAGATTTGTCAGAACAAGCTGTGGTAGTTAACAAACTAACTTTGACCCTGACTGCAGAAAAAGGCGGTAAGAGTATAACTATTGATAAGCCTAATGAGAAGGGCGAAACAGTCTTAGAGCAAGCCCAAGGCGTTATGTTTGAAGCTGTCAGAAATCCTAGTAAACTGGAAGTATTCATCAACGACGGTAAAGCTGCACCTCTGACATTGGAAGAAGTGGTTGAAACTGGTTTGGCAGCTCCGATGTATGCAGTTAAGACAGGTGCAGAGTTTGGCCAAGCAGTTAAAGAAGAATATAAAGGGAAAAAAGTAATGACTTATAAAGTAACGTTGAATCCTCAACACGAAACAGCCTTGGTGGAATTCTCTGGCATCAAACATAAAGATCACCAAGGAAAGCCTTGTGCCTTTAAGTCCATTAGACTGGATGGTATTTTCATGGATAACATCCAAACAGCAGAAGGTGGCAACCGTGCTACATATGATTCCTGGAATGCCGCACAGAATGGTGTTCCTACTTTCGAAGTAATCAACGAAGATTTCATGACACCTGATAAGGTATGGCCGGCAGCTGTAGAACAACAAGCAAAATGCTATGCATACAACATGTTCCCGGGTACTTGCGCCAGCTTGGTATTGGCTGCCAGCAACATCACAGCCAATGACGGATTTGATGCCTTGCTTACGAATGGTTATGCCCGCGTAGCTCGGTATAAACTGGATGTAACGAAAATGACTCCGGAGCAGAAACAAGCCCTTGGTGCTAACGATGAAGGTTACATCACAGAATTCAAAGCAGGCTATGTATATAGAATCAAGGACATCGTAGTTCCTGATGAAGCATGGGGTCCTACACCTGCCGGTGGTGAAGACGTAAACGTATTGGTAGTAGAAGTAACAGTGAATCCGTGGAAACTTGTTTCCGGAACCGTAGAATGGAACTAATCCCATACTAATCATTCATTTAGGGCAGCGGTTAAATCCGCTGCTCTAAATACTCTCTTTTTTATCAGACAAACATACAGTGCATATTCCAGAAGATTATGAAAATAAGAATCATACATTTACAGAAGATATTTTTACTGCTGGCCGCTATCGTCCTGGGTGCCGGTTGTATTAAAGAGGATCTTGAAGACTGTAAGACCCCTACTACCCTCCATTTCACCTACTTGGCGGATGGGAACCAGAATGTATTGCCCCATTATATTCATAAAATAGACCTGTATGTTTTCGACTCAAGCAACCGATTGGTAGAAAAATTCACATACGGACAGGACGAATTGGCAGACCAGACAAAAGGACATACCTTCCGCTTGAAAAAAGGCAAACATACGTTAGTGGCTGTAGGAAATGCCTACAACCGTACTAGAATAGTCAACATGGATCAGGCAGACTTCGGTCGGATGTATTTGCAGCATCCGGACTGGAACAGCGGGCTGGACATAACCGATGGTCATGATGACAATTACTTAGGCAAACTGGAAATTGACGTGCCGGAATTCGACGGAACAGGGATAGAACACACCGTGCAGCTGTTTAGCGCACACATCAATGTCAGCGTGGAAATCAAAGGGCTGGCTCACCTGGCTCCCGCCGCCACCAGGGCAGCGCCCGGAGTGAAACTGAGTTTTGAAAAAGCCAATGCACAGACCAATGTGCTGAACCAAGTATCTACAACAAGCAAAGAAATCTGTCAGCCTGCACTGGTGTATGATGCAGAAAAACAACTGTATCACACCGAAGGACTGAGCCTCTTCCGCATGGACAAAGAGGGACTATTAGAGAAAACACTCTGCGAACATGTCTTAATCTTGACCGACTTGGCAGGAAAAGAATTGTATCGCAGCAATATATACGAATACATCCTGAGCCATCCTCAGCATATCGATGTAACCAAACAGGAAGCCTTGCTGCCCATCGAAATAGAGTTTACAGCGGTAGGCGTAGAGATTAAGGTGCCGGGATGGGTCATTGTGGACGGACAACCGGAATGGAATTAAAGAAGAAAGGATATGCTTATGAAAAAGCTAGTTACATACCTGTCAATCGTTTGTTGCTGGATAGCATGGCTTTCCACTGCTTCCTGCACACAGAATGAGGAAAATACAGAAGTCAACGACACTTCTACCTTATACGTAACATTCAGCACCCGGGCTTCGGAACCAGACTCCTTGCTCCGTTCTAGAGAAGGCATCCGCACCCTGCGCCTCATCCTGATTCAAGAAGGAAAGGTGCTGCGTAACTACCAAGAAGACTTTGGAGCGGATGGACAGCCCGTGATTCAAAAGACCATTACTTTTCTGGGCATACCCAACAAAGATATTTCTATCTATGCCATTGCCAATGAAAAAAGTGTCAACCTGGATTTCAGCCGGATTTCCGTAGGCAGTGTATTTGATGACATAGCCCGGGAAAACCTGACAGGCACTGTGATAGACAATACCGGACGTAAGTTCTTCCCGAGAACCGAAGAGGCGCTGACAGAAGCCAACCGTTATTTGCCCATGACCGGAAAAGCTGAATATAAAATGGTGACAGGGAAAAAAGAACAGCAGGTTTCTGTGGAGCTGACACGCATGGTGGCCAAAATGGAAATTACCTTCAAAAATGAAACGGGAGCCGACTTGCTTATCGATAAAATTCATTTTGGCAAAGGCCCTTCGCCCACAAAAACGTTCTTATTCCCCAAAGAAAATCAGCTGCCGGAAGGTACCGTTTATAATGACAATTATGTGGCAACGGGTGGTGCAATACTGCCTATGAATGGAGAAGGTATAATGGTAGATTATTTCTGCGAATCAAATGCCGGTGCAGGTCACTATCAATTGGGGCTGAATGATTTGACGGATTTTCCACTGACCAACATCATAGATACCGAAACCAAACAACCCGTTGCATTTCTGTGGCGGAATACCTGTCTGCGGGTTACAGCTACTGCCAAAGTCAGTGGTTGGGAACTGAAATGCAGCGTTCTACCTTGGGATTATACTGAAACGGAGGTAGACTATGAAACTCAGTTGAGCTACACTCAGGGCACATGGGACAAACAATCCTATTTAAATAGAGAAGGCAATAAAATCCAACTGTTTAGAAATCCGGAAAGAACACCAGCAGTGATTACCTTCACCATCCAAACTCCCAATACCGCCACCTGGCAAGCTTCATTAACGGATCCTATGCACTTTGAATTTGTAGAGGGGTTTGACAGTGGAAAAGCGGTAGACGAAACTGGTAAACCGGTGAAACAAACCATCAAGATTCGCGTAAAAGACCCGGATTCGCAAGAATCTTATGAAACGCAACTAAAAGTGCATGCTATCATAGCTGGTAAGAGCTACGAAATAAATTTGGTAGGCGAAGGTTCTTCCACTACCGACGAAAGGTTTACCATCATCCAAAGTAATTAAGGTTATGAAACGTATTGTATATAGGATTATCTTCTGGCTGGGCTTTTTCGGACTGACGGCCTGCCAGCATGAGAACGAACTGGAACAGTTTGCCGCAAATGCGGATACCTGGACTTTGCATTTGCAGACCCGGGCAGCTACTGATACGCAAAAGCCGGGAGACCCGACGTATAATGAAGACTTGATTAAAAAGGTGGATGTCTATTTCTTTGAAGACATCGCACAAAACTATATCTTCTGCCAGCAAGACATTCCGGTGGGCAGTGATGGAAGCTTAAAGGTGAAGGTGAAGGAAGAAATGTATGGCAAATCTTATACCTTATACGTAATAGCCAACGGAAGCAAACAGTATTCCACGCAAGCGGAATCACTGGCCAGCCTGCAAGCGAAAGTCATTCATACAGCCTGGAAAGAAGGGCTGCCTGCGGGAGAAGGAGATTTGAAAGAAGAATCTTTATGGATGCACGGACAGAAAGAAAACGTACAGGTGCTAAAAGGGCAGTCTTCTACCATCGACTTAAAAAGAGCCATGGCAAAGGTAGTACTTACCCCTACCGTAGAAGAAAGCATTACCATTGACGGAGTGACCTACGAACCTGACTTATCTGCCATGGAAGTGACCTTTGTCAATGCGGTAAACCGCATGCAGCTAGATGGCAAGTACCAGGTAAAGGCTGCCACCGATTACCTGTCCAGACTCAAGAGAGCCTATAAACCAGGAACCACGAACTATGAGCATATCCCTTTCTATTCTTATCCGAATCCGCTGGATACAAAGGATAGAAAAGACAGCTACCTGATATTGTGTGTGCCTTGGCGAATGACTCAAGGCGGCAACAAACAGTTTGTGGATTACTACTATCATGTTCCTATTACATTCGGAGACGTTACGCTGGAAGCAAATCGCTACTATCAAGTGAATGTAAAGGTAGGGGTATTGGGAAGCTTAAATCCGCGTGAAGAAGTGGAACTGACTCCCGACTTTGTGGTAATGGATTGGTACAACCAGACGGTAGATGCAGAAATGAGCCAATATCAGTATTTGGTACTGGATGAATATGAGTCGGTGCTCTATAATGAAGAAGAGTATCTATTGCCATTCATCAGCAGCAGTGAAGTGGTAGTGGGCAGCGGCAACAACCAAACCAAAATTCTCAGTGTGGAATACATGGACTATTCCCTATCCGGTACAATAGAAAATTGCAAAGCCGGCCTGACACAGCAGCAAATCATCAATCAAGGCTATAAGGTGGAAGTGGTGAACAACCACTTAAAATTCTCGCACCCCATTTCGGAAGAAATGTATGCCCCCTACACCATTACCGTGCAGGTAGGCAATAACCAAGGCATTACACGAATCTGGGAAATTACCCAATATCCAAGTATTTATATTACAGGTCAGAAGGCAGAGGGAGGATTGTATGTGGCGGGATTTTCTTGTACAAATGGAGAATATGAAAAAATCGATTATAAACAATATTATTTAGGTTCGGTACAAAATCCCGGAACCATACATGGAAATTTATCAGGTAATGACAACTGGAACAATTATACCATTGCCGTTTCAGCCTTTAAGGAAGGACAGGACTATGCCATCGGCGACCCACGTTCTTTGTCGAATAATGATTTAGACTTGGGAACAGTGCTCACCAATTATCGCCCAACTCGGGAAAAAGATACGGAGAAAATCATTGCTCCCCGATTCAAGATAGCTTCATCCAGAGGAAAGACGCTGCCTGTTACTTTTAAGAATGCACAGCGCCGGTGTGCGGCTTATCAGGAAGACGGTTTCCCAGCAGGTCGCTGGCGGGTTCCTACAGAAGCTGAGATTCAATTTATTGTAAATCTATCGGCTGAGAAAAAAATTCCGGAATTGTTTGACGGAGAATATTGGAGTGCCTCGGGAAGATACTACAGTTCCAGCTCCCAACAATTCGCACCAGCGAGAAGTCAATATGCAGTTCGCTGTGTATACGATGTATGGTACTGGGGGGACGAACCTGCAGTAAATAAAAACGAATTTCAATGGATGGATACTCCCATTGAGTAGTCAAAATTAAAAATGCGTTGGTTATGAAACATATTTTTCAATATTTCAGTGTATTGCTGCTGCTTCTGACGGTTAGCTGTCAGGACGATGAAATCATGAATCCACAGAGAGACTTGAAGACGGACGAACATCTGATTTCATTCAGCATTTCAGAATCGGTGGCAGCCACTCGTGCCATGGGTGAACAACCTTCTAAAGAATCCTTAAAGAAACTGCATGTACTGGTGTTTGATGAAAACGGGCTATACTTGGCCAATCAAGAAGCTACAGATGTCACCCTCAATACCCCTACTACGGGAACGTTCAAAGTTAATATTCCACAGTCGGACGTGAAGCGAATACTGCATTTCATAGCCGGCAACGTGACGTATGACACCTATTCACGAAAGGATACCGAAGGCACAATCTTCAGTAAATTATCTTCGACCAACCAAGAAGATGCCTACTGGCAACGCATAGAGGTAGATAAAGTAGACCATAAAGACCAAAAATTATCCACCACGATAGGCACCGTGAAACTGCTCAGAAACTTTGCCAAGATTTCAGTGGCTGTTAGCCAGGAAGTGGAGAGCGACGGTAAATTCCAGATGTTGGGGTATGCGGTAGTAAATTATCGGGATGCCGGTGCCGTGGCTCCCTACCTAGGCGGCACTTCTGAAGAATTTGCCAATTTCCAGCTACCTAATAATCCCCAGGAGGATATATACACCCTCTTTACCAAACAAAACCCCGATTTCTCAGGTAAAACCATGGGACGAATTCCAGCTGTGGAACCCGAAGCAGTAGCAACAAGTTGCACACTAACGCCCAAGTATATCTATGAACAACAGCAGGTAAACAATCCAAATCCGGTTTATGTGATAGTCAAAGCCTCTTATATGAATCAAGAATGCTTTTATAAACTGGACATTGTGCGCACGGATGATGCCAACTACATCACCTCGTATCTCAATATTTTCCGGAATTTCCACTATACCATCCGCATCAACAAGGTAGCTGGTAAAGGGTCTACCGATATAGAAACAGCCATGAGTTCTGCAGCTTCCAATAACCTGGCGGCATCGGTAGAAGTCAGCGAAGTAAACCGCATAGAAGATGGGGTAGGCAATATGCTGGAAGTACAGACCATTGATACCATGCTGGTACATACCACCCCGATAACGCTACGGGTGAATTATACGGAACAGAAGCAGCCTACGCCCGGAAAAGTGATCGTAACCCCTGTGCCGGAATTAAACACAGCAGCACTGAAGGCTGTAAGCTATGATAAGCAAGGCAACATCACCATTACTCCGGCAGATAACCTGCCGTCTACCATGCAGATACAAGAACTGGTGGTGTCTACACCGTCGGGGCTATCCAGACGTATCTCTATCAAGGTGCGTAAGCCCTATGTGTTCGATTTGGTAACCTGTCAGGAAAAAGTGGAAAAGAAAATCAACGCCCAGCTAGGCATGGGTATCCGATTACCCCAAAACATGCCTGCAGCTGCCTTTCCTTTAACGCTTCAGATAGAACCCGTGGAAAGGAAGTCCTTCTATCCGAATCCGGAAATGAACACACTTCCTGTACACGACGGGGTAAAGACCTTCACCTATGAAGTAGAAATTTCATATAATGACTACCGAAAAAGCCGTTCGTGCTACCTGCATTTTCTGACCAACATGCAGGAGAGTGAAACCAGCATTAAGGTGAGCAATCCATTCTTTGAAGATCGCAACAACACCTGCCGTTTTTCCAACACCGAGGGAACGCTGGGACGTTTCACCAATGTATCATTTGGTACGGAAAGCGAACAGCAGAATGTAGTAGCCGAGCCTTTGTACACTAAGATACCTATCGGTATAGGTCAGGAAGTAATCCTGAAATTTAATCTGATGCCCAATCATCAATACACAGTAGGCATCCAACCGGGTGACTATCTGGAATTTGTGAGCAGCAATACAGGCTCCGCAGTAGAACATGAAAGCAACGGCGGCTTGGCATATCGTCCGAATAATCCTACTGAACAGCAGGTATTGAAATTCAAGACAACAGCCAATGTGGTAGGAAGTACTTTCCAGCTATACTCTGTAAATTATGAGATGATTCACTTCACCTATCGGAACTCTCCCATCAAGCTGCAGTTAAGATATGGAAGAGATGACACGCCTATCAACAAGGGCGAAGTAGAACTCTATAATGACAGCAACTATAGCGGAAGACCTGCGAAAACATTTGTTACAGACGACCAAGGATTTATCACCCTGGAAACATTTGCAGGCCATACATACGATGATATATTGTACTTCCAGTACAAAAAGTCAAGTGGTTGGTGGGGAACCACAACATACCGCGGTTCCATCAGCGTGCGTGACATTATCAACGGTGGTACCGGAAATAATACATTGACTTTAACAACCAACTATTAATTTCAATTGCAGGCATCTACCTGACAAAAGGTGAACACCCGACTGACAAAGGCAGTCTACTTATCTATAAACTATAAACGGCGGTGCCGCTTGTACAAACGGCGACGGCGTTTATATAAACGGCAGCGTTGTTTATACAAACGGCACTGCCGTTTATAGTTTTCTCCAAGGTGCATCGCTTTTTCCGGCAGGTTGGCAGAGAATAAGAAGCCTAATCGAACAGCTCCTTCAATACATCGAGCGACTTAAGTACAGGAAAATTGGGCAGATGCAGCCGATAGTAATCATTGAGTACCGTAAGGCAACGGGTACGTTCTGCCCTACTCATGGCAAACAGGTGCATGGTATCGTAATTCATACGCATCAAAGTAAGCAGGCGCGAGGATTCTTCGGTACCGATATAGAAAGCATGCTGCTGAGGCCGAAGCGGTGTGAAACAGGCATTCAACAAATCGAAATAGGCACCGGGACGATAATCGTCCAGATTAGGATATAGGCCCAGAAACCGGGAGAAGCGCATCAGAAATACCAAGTGAAAATTGGCAAAGTTCTTCCGGCAGGCATCGAGCCAGCAAATAGAATGCTTCAGGTAGGCAAACAAAGCAGGACTGGCCTGCTCGTGACGCACAGCACGGTAGAGAAATTCCGAGAGAAACAATACGATGGCCTGCTTAAATGGATCGAAAGGAATACTGGCAAAGGGACAAGATAATTTGGCCTCGGACACCTTATGAAGACTGGAAGAAGGACGCACCTCTGCCACCAGTTCTACCAGCGACAGGGGCTGAAACAGAGCGGCCCGCAACGTGGCCTTGCGGCTGCGTGGCAAGACTACCAAAAAACTGGCTCGGCCCATAGCTTCGGTATAAGCCTCGACCAGCAAAGCTGAATCTTTATATTTCGTAGTGCGAAGGATGATGCCTTCGGTGGTCTGTAGCATAAGTCTTTCTGCGTATCAATCGTAACATCCGGACAAAGCTACAAAAAATCTACCGCCTGTGCAAATACAGAAAAGGATACCCAACGAAAACGGATATATTATATTAATATAGGTGTATGGAGAAAAATGCATGTTTCGGCCAGATATCAAGAATAAAATTATACATATACTGATATTCAGTGATTTACAAAACACAAGAAAAAAAAGTTATAAAAAAATGCGTTTTTTTTCTCAGATGTTTTGGTAATTCAGAAATAGTTCTTACCTTTGCAACCGCAAACGAGAAACAAAAGCGCTTGCCGAGCGGAAACGCTCAATAAAGGATGGCCCGTTCGTCTATCGGTTAGGACGCAAGATTTTCATTCTTGAAAGGGGGGTTCGATTCCCCCACGGGCTACAATTAAAAAGATATACGAATTAATAAAAGATTAGTCGAGATGGCAAATCATAAATCATCACTGAAAAGAATCAGACAAGAAGAAACAAGAAGACTTCACAACAGATATTATGGTAAGACCATGAGAAATGCTGTTCGTAAGCTTCGCGCTACAACCGACAAGAATGAAGCTGCTGCTATGCTTCCGGGTGTATCAAAGATGTTGGATAAATTAGCAAAGACTAACGTAATCCACAAGAACAAAGCCAACAACTTGAAGTCTAAGTTGGCTATCTATATCAACAAACTTGCATAAGTTGATTAAACCTATATATCCAAAAGCCGAACTTTTAAAGTTCGGCTTTTTTTGTTTTCCACCAAGCTGAGAATCTCGAATAAGAAAAGCTGTTAAATAGACGATTTTATACTGACTTTTAAGCGCTTATGTGGAACTTTTTCACTAACTTTGCTAAGTTATTACAATAAGGTTTTTAAAGACTATGACGGAAGAAGAAAAGATAAACGGCGAAAACAATTACTCAGCCAGTAATATCCAAGTACTAGAAGGCTTGGAGGCTGTACGTAAGCGTCCAGCCATGTATATCGGTGACATCAGCGAAAACGGTTTGCACCACCTGGTATACGAAGTGGTAGACAACTCCATCGATGAGGCCATGGCAGGTTACTGTGACCACATTGAGGTGACCATCAACGAGGACAACTCTATTACCGTACGCGACAATGGCCGTGGTATTCCGGTGGACTTTCATGAAAAAGAACAGAAATCTGCTCTGGAAGTGGTAATGACGGTACTCCATGCCGGCGGTAAGTTCGACAAAGGTTCCTACAAGGTATCGGGCGGTCTGCACGGTGTAGGTGTGTCGTGTGTAAACGCATTATCTACGCACATGACTACCCAGGTATTCCGCAACGGGAAAATATATCAGCAGGAATATGCCTGCGGCAAACCGCTGTATCCTGTAAAGGAAGTAGGTACTTGCAATGCCAGCGAAACCGGTACCAAGCAGACATTCTGGCCCGATGGCAGCATCTTTACCGTAACTGAATATAAATACTCTACCCTGCAGAGCCGCCTGCGTGAACTGGCATACCTGAACAAGGGTATCCGTATCACACTGACGGATATGCGCACCAAGGATGAGGAAGGGAACCCGGCCCCCCGAATAGAAGAATTCCATTCGGAAGAGGGTGTGAAAGAATTTGTACGCTACCTGAACAGCAACAATATCCCCCTATTCGACGATGTGATTTACCTGAACACAGAGAAAGCCGGCGTACCCATAGAATGTGCCATTATGTACAATACAGGTTACCGGGAAAATCTGCACTCGTATGTAAATAATATCAATACTAAAGAAGGTGGTACGCACGAAGGTGGTTTCCGCGCTGCCCTGACCCGCGTATTGAAGAAATACGGCGAAGAGACTTGCTCTAAACAGTTGGAAAAGGCGAAAGTGGAAATCTCTGGCGAGGACTTCCGCGAGGGTCTGATTGCAGTAATCTCGGTGAAGGTAGCCGAGCCCCAGTTTGAAGGACAGACCAAAACAAAACTGGGCAACAGTGAAGTGAGCGGTGCCGTAAATCAGGCCGTAGGCGAAGCACTGACTTACTACTTGGAAGAGCACCCGAAAGAAGCCAAGCTGATAGTAGAAAAGGTTATTCTAGCAGCTACAGCCCGTGTAGCCGCACGCAAGGCCCGCGAATCGGTACAACGCAAATCGCCGATGTCGGGCGGCGGTATGCCGGGTAAACTGGCCGACTGCTCTAGCAAAGACCCGGAAGAATGTGAATTATTCCTGGTGGAGGGTGACTCGGCAGGCGGCTCGGCCAAACAAGGAAGAAACCGCCAGTTCCAAGCTATCCTGCCCCTGCGCGGTAAAATTCTGAACGTGGAGAAAGCCATGTGGCACAAAGCATTCGAAAGCGAAGAGGTAAACAACATCATTCAAGCATTGGGTATCCGCTTCGGAGTGAATACCGAAGACAGCAAAGAGGCCAATATCGAGAAGTTGCGCTACAAGAAGGTGATTATCATGACCGATGCCGACGTCGATGGTTCTCACATCGACACACTGATCATGACGCTGTTCTTCCGCTACTTCCCGCAGGTAATTCAGCAGGGATATCTCTACATCGCTACACCGCCGCTGTATCTCTGTACCAAAGGTAAGGTGAAAGAGTATTGCTGGACCGACCAGCAACGCCAGCGCTTCATCGATACGTACGGGGGCGGCTCTGAAAATGCTATCCACACACAACGATACAAAGGTTTGGGTGAAATGAACCCGGAACAGCTGTGGGAGACTACCATGAATCCGGAAAACCGTATGCTGAAACAGGTTCACCTGGAAAGTGCAGCCGAAGCCGACTATATCTTCTCCATGCTGATGGGTGAAGACGTGGGACCGCGCCGTGAATTCATTGAAAAGAATGCAACCTATGCAAACATAGACGCATAGTTTTATTTATTTTTTATTTACCCCTCACATCTTACAACGAGGAAGCCCCGGCGCAACAGGAAAATCCTGGGTGGGCCGGGGCTTTTTTTATGTATGCCTGCATACTATGCCGGCTTATAGATAGTTTTGCTTCTTCAACTCCTCTACGGCGATTTCCAATTCATCGTACCAAGCCTGACCGAACTTGCGGATGAGCGGTTCCTTCAAGAACTTATACACAGGCAGGTTTTCCTTCTGTCCCAACAGCACAGCAGCTTTGCACACATCCCAGCGGTGATAGTTCACAGCCTTGTACGGACCATAATTGCCCACCCGAATGGGGTATAAGTGACAGGATACCGGCTTATAAAAATCAATTTTTCCGGCACGGTAAGCCTTCTCTATGGCACAATAGCAGCTGCCTTTTTCGTCGTAACAAGTAAATACACAGTCTTTTCCATTCACTATAGAAGTAACCAAATCGCCTTCTTCGTCGGTATACACTACCCCCTGACGATTGATTATCTCCTGAGCCTCAGGTGCCAGGTCATCCCAAATCACGGGAAGCACCTCTTCCAGTTTTTCCACTTCTTCCAGTTCCACCGGTGCGCCTGCATCACCTTCTATGCAACATTCGCCTTTGCAGGCACCCAAATCACACAGAAATTTTTCGCGCAACACATCCAATGAAACTACTACGTCGTCTATCTGAATCACTGCTTAAATAATTGAGTTTTGAAAAATCAAAAAAGCAGATGACACAAACGACACAGCCGTGCCATCCGCATCATCTGCGTAAATAATAAAAGTCCAGCTACTTCACTGATTACTTAATCAAATCACGTCCTGTCATTTCTGCAGGTTGGGCCATACCCAGGATATGAAGAATAGAAGGAGCTACATCGGCCAATACACCATTTTCTACCTTTGCATCCTTATTGTCGGTTACGTAAACAAACGGAACAGGATTCAAAGAGTGAGCTGTGTTCGGCGTACCATCGGCATTCAGCGCGTGGTCGGCATTACCGTGGTCGGCAATGATGATTACTTCGTAACCATTGGCCTTGGCAGCTTCTACAGTGTCTTTCACACAGTTGTCGATAGCTACAACAGCCTTTTCGATGGCTTCGTAGATACCAGTGTGGCCCACCATGTCGCCGTTGGCATAGTTCACAACAATGAAGTCGAACTTCTGCGTACCAATAGCTTCTACCAATTTATCTTTCACTTCGTAAGCACTCATTTCAGGCTTCAAGTCGTAGGTAGCCACCTTGGGCGAAGGTACTAGGATACGTTCTTCGTTATCGTATGGGGTTTCACGACCACCGTTGAAGAAGAAGGTTACGTGAGCATACTTTTCTGTCTCAGCGATGTGCAACTGAGTCTTGCCATTGGCTGCCAGGTATTCGCCCAAAGTATTCTGTACGTTTTCCTTGTCGAAAAGGATGTGAACGCCCTTGAAAGAAGCATCGTACGGAGTCATACAGTAATACTGCAAGCCCGGGATGGTGTGCATACCCTGTTCCGGCATATCCTGCTGTGTCAATACGATGGTCAACTCCTTGGCACGGTCGTTACGATAGTTGAAGAAGATAACCACGTCGCCTTCTTTAATCGTACCGTCGAAATTACCATTGACAATCGGCTTGATAAATTCATCCGTCACGCCTTCGTCGTAAGACTCCTGCATAGCCTGTACCATGTCGGTAGCCACCTTACCCTGACCATTTACCAGCAAATCATAAGCCTCTTTCACACGTTCCCAGCGCTTATCACGGTCCATAGCATAGAAACGACCTACGATAGATGCAATCTTACCAGCCGACTGAGCGCAGTGAGCCGTAAGCTGTTCAATGAAGCCCTTACCACTCTTGGGGTCGGTATCACGGCCATCCATGAAGCAATGAATGAACGTATTGTCAATACCATATTCCTTAGCGATATCGCAAAGCTTGAAAAGGTGGTCGAAAGAACTGTGTACACCACCGTTTGAAGTCAAGCCCATGAAATGGATATTCTTACCATTCTCCTTAGCATAGGAGAAAGCAGAAACGATTTCCTTGTTCTTCAAGATGCTACCATCGGCACAAGCACGGTTAATCTTTACCAAATCCTGATAAACAATACGTCCGGCACCGATATTCAAGTGACCCACTTCAGAGTTACCCATCTGACCATCGGGCAAACCTACATTTTCACCACTGGCCTGCAACTGTGAATGCGGATAATTAGCCAATAGAGAATCCCAATAAGGAGTAGGTGTATTGAAAATCACATCATCTTTTGCTTGATCGCCGACACCCCAGCCATCAAGAATCATTAAAAGGGCTTTTTTACTCATAATCTATCAATATTTAGAATTATATATAATCTACTTGTTATACGGTGGCAAAGGTACAAAAAAGCCGTGTATTTTCAGAAAAGATACTCTATCAAGTTGCAGAAGTTTAGCAAACTTAAAGAGACTGAAGAAACCCACGAGGAAGTATTTCAAGCGAAAGGAATCGACAACTGTCCGTCGCCCAAGAGATTGAAACTTTTCCGATGATACGGACTGATACCGTGGGCGGCAATGGCTGCCCGGTGCTTAGAAGTGGGATAGCCTTTATTATGATTCCAGTCGTACACAGGATACTCCTCGTGCAGCCGGTTCATATAGTCGTCACGATAAGTCTTGGCCAGGATGGAAGCTGCGGCAATAGAGAGGTATTTACCATCTCCCTTCACAACGGTGGTATGAGGAATCTCCGGATAAGGCTTAAAACGGTTGCCGTCTATCAGCAGATGCTGCGGACGCAGTGACAACCCATCTACGGCCCGGTGCATAGCCAGAAAAGAAGCATTCAGGATATTAATCTGATCGATCTCTTCGGGCGTTACTATGCCTACCGACCAAGCTAAAGCCTGCTGTTCGATGACTTCGCGCAAGGCATATCGCTGCTTCTCGGTGAGCTGCTTGGAATCATTCAGCAATTCGTTCTTAAAATCTTTCGGCAGAATGACTGCTGCGGCATACACGGCACCTGCCAAACAGCCGCGCCCGGCCTCATCGCACCCGGCTTCCTGTAAATCTTTATGTAAATAGGGTAGTAACATATCTTTTTTAAAAACAAAGGTAACTTTTCTGCCGGAAATAACAGTGGGAGAATACAAATATTGCACACAAAAAAGAAATACTCTATCTTTGTACACATCAATCAATGACATCTCTATGTTTACTGTTATAGGAATCATGCTGACAGGCATGCTAATTGGGTATCTGATACGACATAAAAGACTACCTAGAATATCACAAATCATCACTACCCTTATTTGGGTGCTCTTATTTCTGCTGGGGGTAGAGGTGGGCAGCAACCCTGATATCACCCAAGGGCTGCATACCATTGGAGTAGAAGCCATACTTATTTCATTGGCTGCCATCCTGGGCAGTGTACTGGCTTCTTGGCTATTGTGGTATTTAATCTATTGTAAAAACAAGAAAAAAGAATAATCATGCGAGGAAGCATCATCATTACCCTCTTTTTCATTTTGGGAACTATCTGCGGTTTTCTGCATCTTATCCCTTTTGATTTCAGTGAAAACAATGTAAGTTTCTATGCGCTCTGTGCGCTGATGTTCTGTGTAGGTATCAGTGTAGGAAACGACCCGCAGAATCTGCGCAATTTCCGCTCGCTGAATCCACGCATCCTGCTTTTACCTGTAATGACCATCCTAGGCACATTGGCAGGTTGTTTTGTGGTAGGCTTGTTGCTACCCGAACGCACGCCTGCTGAATGCATGGCTGTAGGCTCCGGACTAGGCTATTATTCTTTATCGAGCATCTTCATTACTGAATACAAAGGAGCCGAACTGGGTGCCATTGCCTTGTTGGCCAATATCGGCCGCGAAATCTTCACCTTACTCTTTGCCCCGCTTCTGGTGCGCTGGTTTGGCAACCTGGCTCCTATCGCAGCGGGTGGGGCAACGACGGAAGATACTACGCTTCCCATCATTACCCGTACCGCCGGCGAAGAGTTTACGCTCATTTCCATTTTCCACGGATTTGTGGTGGACTTTACCGTACCTTTTCTGGTCACCTTGTTCTGCTCCTTGTAATCTTGATGAAACCAGACTAGAACAGGCTCCAAGCCACGGTAAGTCCGGTCATCACGATGGCCACCATGCTCATCAGTTTGATAAGGATATTCAGGCTGGGGCCGGAGGTGTCTTTAAACGGGTCGCCCACGGTATCACCTACTACAGTAGCCTTGTGAACCTCGCTACTCAAACCTCCAATCAAGAGACCTAACACACCGGATACCCCGAAAACCAGACCCGCTGCGGAAAGCCACCCGCAGTCCGGCATTCAGCGAGGTGCGTGCCGCATTGGCCGTACGCGCCGAAGCATAGGTAGCCGTCTTCATGCCCAAAAAACCGGAAAGACCCGAGAAGAAACCGCCGGTAAGAAAAGCAATGGGTACCCATGGATTTTGCACATCGAATCCATACGCCATGATGGAAAAAATAAGCAAAGCCCTCCACCTATAGAAGCCACCATATAAGCAGTAAAAACAGCAGAAGGAGTACACCGCCCCAAAAAGCGATGTACTCCTTCTTAAGAAGCCAATACGTCCATCTTACTAACGATGAACATATTCTCTAGAAATACTCAAAACATCTTGCTCACCCGCTCGATACCTGCTACCAGCACATCGATTTCTTCACGGGTGTTATACAGGCCAAACGAAGCACGTACCGTACCTTCTATACCCAACCGTTGCATTAACGGCTGTGCACAATGGTGTCCGGTACGTACAGCAATGCCCAGACGGTCGAGCAAGGTACCCATATCAAAATGATGGATATTGCCCACCAGAAAAGAAATCACACTGCCTTTATCGGCTGCCTCACCGAATATCCGCATGCCCGGAATTTCTTTCAAACGCTGCATGGCATACTGCGTCAGTTGATGCTCATGAGCAGCTATCTGTTCCATACCGATAGCCGATACATAATCCAAGGCCTTAGCCAATCCTGTGGTACCGATATAATCGGGTGTACCTGCTTCGAACTTAAAAGGCAGTTCATTGAATGTGGTACGCTCGAAAGATACGTGCTGAATCATTTCGCCTCCTCCTTGATAAGGCGGAAGTTTATCCAGCCAGTCTTCTTTGCCATAAAGCACCCCTACACCGGTGGGACCATATACCTTATGCCCGGAGAACACATAGAAATCGGCATCCAAGGCCTGTACATCCACAGCCATGTGGGGCACAGACTGCGCACCGTCTACCAAGACAGGCACTCCATGAGCATGTGCCGTGGCTATCATTTCCTTCACCGGATTGACTGTACCCAATACATTACTGACATGGGCCACGCAAACCAATTTGGTACGTTCCGAGAACAAGTGTTCATATTCTTCCTGCAACAGTTCGCCCCGGTCGTTCATAGGAATCACCTTCAGTACAATTCCCTTACGCATAGCTTGCAGTTGCCAGGGCACAATGTTACTGTGATGTTCCATCACCGACACCACTACTTCATCGCCCTCGTTCAGAAAAGCCTCGCTAAAGCTGGAAGCCAACAGGTTGATACTCTCGGTAGTGCCCCGCGTAAAGATAATCTCGTTCGTACTGCGTGCGTTGATGAACCGACGCACCGTTTCGCGACTGGCCTCGTGCAGTTCGGTAGCCTGCTGAGAAAGGAAATGCACACCGCGATGCACATTGGCATTCACGGAATAATACTCGTCGGCAATGGCATCTACTACTGACCGAGGTTTCTGCGTAGTGGCTCCGTTGTCAAAATACACCAACGGCTTGCCATACACTTCTCTGGAAAGAATCGGGAAATCTTCCCGCACCTTCAATACATCATACATAGCCTTTACTTACAAATCTTACAACTCTTACACTTGTTCAACTCTCCTCTGAAGCGCTTTTCCACCAACAAATGCAGACGTTCTTTCAATGCATCCATACGAATTGTATCAATCACTTCGTTTACAAAGGCAAACATCAATAACAAACGCGCTTCACGGGCAGAAATACCGCGCTGCTGCATATAGAATAAAGCAGCCTCATCCAACTGGCCCACCGTGGCACCATGACTGCACTTCACGTCGTCGGCATAGATTTCCAACTGAGGCTGGGTATACATACGGGCCTCACGCGTGGCACACAGATTCCGGTTGGTTTGCTGAGAAACGGTTTGCTGCGCGCCCGGCCTAACCAGTACCAGTCCTGCAAACGCACCTACGGCATGGTCGTCGAGCACATATTTGAAGAGTTCATTACTTACACAGCGCGACACCGCATGGTCTATCTTGGTGTGATTGTCCACGTGCTGATTCTTATCTTCGATAGCCATTCCACAAAGATTGATTTCCGCCCCTTCACCGGCCAGCGTTACTTCCGTAGTATTGCGAGTAGTACCGTTGTACAGCGTCATGCCATTCAGCAGCACATTACTGCCGGCCTCCTGCTTCACATACAGATTACTGATACGCACCGTACTGGTATGCGTTTCTTCCAATTCATATAAATCGAACACCGCATTTTCTCCCACAAACACCTCTATTACCTGCGTAGCCAGAAAATTCACATTATCCATAGCATGGTCGCAAGCCAACAGACGTGCCTGTGCCCCTTCTTCCAATATCACCAACACGCGACGGTTCACCATGAAGTTCACATCGGCACGCAAGATATTCACCAACTGGATAGGCTTTTCCACCACTACCCGCTTCGGTACGTATAAGAATACACCATCTTGCGCAAAAGCCGTATTGAAAGCCGTGACTCCATCTTTCGAGGTATCGGCCAACTTTCCATAATACTTCTTCACCAGGTCGGGATGCTTTTCAGCCATCTCCTTCAAACTACCAAACAGCACCCCGTCGGGTAAAGTTGCCGGTGGAGCTACCTTGCAAAATGCATCATTCACTACAAAATAAAGCGACGTACTCATGTTGGGCACATCACACTTGAACACTTCATAAGGATTTACCGGAATTTCCAGCCGGTTCAAATTCAATCCATAATCCGGTTCAAAGAATTTGCTTATATCTGTATATTTATACTTTTCTTGCTTACGCGTAGGAAAGCCGATACGCTCAAAATCGGCAAAAGCCTTCGCCCGGTGTGCGTTCAGCACCTCCGCACTATGCCGGCATAGCATCGCTTCCGTCTGCGCAAACAAGTCAATATATTGTTGTTCAGGTTTCATACTCATTCCATTATTCTGCAATTTCTTTCTTTATCCAATCAAAGCCGCGTGCTTCGATTTCCTGCGCCAATTCAGGGCCTGCTGTCTTCACGATGCGTCCGTTCAGCAACACGTGTACAATATCCGGCTTCAAATAATCCAGCAGACGTTGATAGTGCGTAATCACCATAGCACTGGTCTGCGGCGTGCGCAGTTTGTTGAATCCTTCGGCCACAATGCGCAAAGCATCCACATCCAGTCCGGAGTCTGTCTCATCCAGAATGGTAAACGTAGGTTCCAGCATAGCCATCTGGAAAATCTCGTTGCGTTTCTTCTCACCGCCACTGAATCCCTCGTTCACACTACGATTGGCCAACTTGTTGTCCAGCTCTACCACTGCTCGTTTTTCACGCATCAGTTTCAGAAATTCGCTGGCATTCAAGGCCGGCAGATGACGATACTTACGCTGCTCGTTGACCGCCGTACGCATGAAGTTTACCATCGACACTCCCGGAATCTCTACCGGCGTCTGAAACGACAGGAAGATACCTTCGTGTGCGCGGTCTTCGGGCGACATGGCCAGCAAATCCTTGCCATTGAAAGTTACCGTACCGCTGGTGACCTGATAGGCAGGATGCCCCACCAGTACATTACTCAAGGTACTCTTACCGGCACCATTCTGTCCCATCAAGGCATGCACTTCCCCATCACGGATAGTGAGATTGATACCCTTTAATATTTCTTTGCCATTAATGCTGGCATGTAAATCTTTTATTTCTAACATCGTTCTTCTAAATTAATTAACACCCTCTTATCCTACGCTCCCTTCCAATGAAATGGCCAGCAATTTCTGAGCTTCTACTGCAAATTCCATAGGAAGTTTATTGATTACCTCCTTGGCATATCCGTTCACAATCAAGCCTATGGCATCTTCCGTAGATATACCCCGCTGATTACAATAGAACAGTTGGTCTTCGCTGATTTTACTGGTGGTGGCCTCGTGCTCTACCACCGCTGTTTCGTTGTGAATATCCATATAGGGAAACGTATGCGCCCCACATTGGTCGCCCAGCAGTAAAGAATCACACTGACTATAGTTACGGGCGTTATCGGCCTTGGCATTCACACGTACCAATCCCCGATAGGAGTTTTCACTTTTACCGGCCGATATACCCTTACTTACGATGGTACTACGGGTATTCTTACCGATGTGAATCATCTTGGTACCCGTATCGGCCTGCTGATAATTATTGGTCACCGCCACACTGTAGAATTCCGCTACCGAGTTATCGCCAGAGAGGATGCACGAAGGATATTTCCAAGTGATGGCCGAGCCCGTTTCTACCTGGGTCCAGGAAAGTTTGCTGTCCACCCCCTTGCAATGTCCGCGCTTCGTCACGAAGTTATAAACGCCTCCTTTGCCCTCGGCATCGCCGGGATACCAGTTCTGCACGGTGCTGTACTTCACCTCTGCACGGTCGTGAACCATGATTTCCACAATGGCTGCATGCAACTGATTCTCATCGCGCATGGGTGCCGTACATCCTTCCAGATAGGACACATAGGAATCTTCGTCGGCCACAATCAACGTACGCTCAAACTGTCCCGTATTGCTGGCGTTGATGCGGAAATAGGTAGACAATTCCATCGGACAGCGCACCCCTTTCGGAATGTATACAAACGAACCGTCTGAAAAGACAGCCGAGTTCAATGCCGCAAAGAAATTATCACGGTAAGGCACCACCGAGCCCAGGTATTTCTGCACCAGGTCGGGATGTTCGCGCACTGCCTCGCTGAACGAACAAAAGATAATCCCCTTTTCCATCAGCGTTTCCTTAAAAGTAGTCTTCACCGACACTGAATCCATTACCGCATCTACGGCAATGCCGCTCAGAGCCATCTGTTCTTCCAAGGGGATACCCAACTTATTGAACGTTTTAATCAGTTCAGGGTCTACTTCCTCCATGCTTTTCGGCCCGTCTTTCTTCTTCGTAGGGTCGGCATAATACGAAATAGCCTGATAATCTATCTCCGGAATGCGGAGATGTGCCCATGTAGGCATTTCCAGCGTCAGCCAGTATCGGTATGCCTTCAGGCGGAACTCCAGCAGCCAATCGGGTTCTCCCTTCTTTTCGGAGATAAGTCGAATGATGTCTTCATTCAGGCCACGTTCTATGATGTCGGTATGCACATCCGTGGTGAAGCCATACTTATACTTCTCCTGTGTAAGTTCCTTTACATATTTATTCGGTTCTTCTTGTTGCATAACTATCTATATATACTATTTAAAATTCCTCCCAAGCAGTCTTGGCAACCGGAAAGAACAAATCTGCCAATGATACTATCGGATAATACAATGTTGAATCATCCTTAGATGCTTTATCTATCCAATGATGGTCTGTGTCTACAAATTCTATGACACCCACCACGATGCTGACCAGTAGCAAAGATTTCAGCAATCCCAACAGTGCTCCCAGTAAGCGGTTGATTCCTCCCAAAGCAATGGCCTCCATCAGTTTGGTGAGCAGCGACGCCACTATAGCAAACAACAGAGGTACGGCCAGCCATATCAAAACGAAAGACAAGCCTTGGGCAAAAGTCGGAGAATCGCCCAAAACCGGCGACAGCTTCACAGCCAACGATGCATACAGCGTCTTGGCAGCCAGCAATCCCACGATGAGCCCCAACAAGGAAGCCAGTTGTCTGATGAATCCTTTCATAAATCCCAGCACAGCTCCCAGCCCCAATACGGTCAGCATTACAATATCCAGTGTTACCATCTTCCTAAAAACAAACAATGGATAATCAATAATTGATAATTTCTTCCATCATCAATCATCAATTATCCATTGCTATATGGTTTATGAGCTATTACAACGTCTGCTTTACTTCGATTTCTTCGTAAGATTCAATCACGTCGCCCACTTTAATATCGTTACAGTTGGTCAGGCTGATACCACATTCAAAGTTGGTTCCCACTTCTTTCACATCATCTTTGAAGCGTTTCAAAGCATTGATAGAACCAGTAAAGATTACGATACCGTCGCGGATAAGACGAGCCTTGTCGCTGCGTTTCACCTTTCCGGTCTTCACCATCGCACCGGCTACTATACCCACCTTACTGATATTGAACACTTCACGCACTTCGATAGTAGCTGTAACCTGCTCTTTCAAGGTAGGTGCCAGCATACCTTCCATAGCCGACTTCACCTCTTCAATAGCGTCGTAGATTACGGAATATTTGCGGATATCTACCCCTTCCTGCTCAGCCAACTTGGCTGCAGAGCCCGAAGGACGTACCTGGAAGCCTACGATGATAGCATCGGAAGCAGCAGCCAGCGATACATCGGATTCCGAAATCTGTCCCACGCCCTTGTGGATACAGTTTACTTGAATCTGTTCGGTAGACAGCTTGATAAGAGAGTCGCTCAACGCTTCTACAGAACCGTCCACGTCACCCTTCACGATGATGTTCAGTTCGTGGAAGTCGCCCAATGCCAAACGACGACCTACTTCATCCAGTGTCAACATCTTCTGTGTACGCAAGCCCTGTTCGCGCTGCAACTGTTCACGCTTGTTGGCTATTTCGCGCGCCTCCTGTTCGGTTTCAATCACATGGAATGTATCACCTGCAGCAGGTGCTCCGTTCAGTCCCAAAATCAAGGCAGGAGTAGACGGACCCGCTTCCTTCATGCGCTGATTACGTTCGTTGAACATGGCTTTCACCTTACCATAGCTGGTTCCTGCCAATACGATATCTCCCATTTTCAGTGTACCGTTGGACACCAGCACTGTAGCTACATAGCCACGACCCTTATCCAATGAAGACTCGATGATAGAGCCCGTAGCCCGGCGGTCCGGGTTAGCTTTCAAATCCAGCATTTCAGCCTCAAGCAGAACCTTTTCCATCAATTCAGGCACACCGATACCCTTCTTGGCCGAAATATCCTGTGACTGATACTTACCACCCCATTCTTCCACCAGGAAGTTCATGGCAGCCAGCTGCTCTTTAATCTTATCGGGATTAGCGGTCGGTTTATCAATCTTATTGATGGCAAAAACGATAGGTACACCAGCAGCCATGGCATGATTGATAGCCTCCTTGGTTTGCGGCATCACATCATCATCCGCAGCCACAATGATAATAACCACGTCGGTTACCTTGGCACCACGGGCACGCATGGCCGTAAACGCCTCGTGACCCGGAGTATCGAGGAAAGTAATCTTTCTTCCGTCTTCCAGCGTTACGTGATAAGCACCGATGTGCTGCGTAATACCACCCGCCTCGCCGGCAATTACATTGGCCTTACGGATATAGTCCAGCAACGAAGTCTTACCGTGGTCTACGTGACCCATCACGGTTACAATCGGAGCACGCGGTTCCAAATCTTCTTCCGCATCCTCTTCTTCTACAATAGCCTGTGCTACTTCTGCACTTACATATTCTGTTTTGAATCCAAATTCCTCGGCCACCAGATTGATGGTTTCGGCATCCAGACGCTGGTTGATAGATACCATGATACCCACGCTCATACAAGTAGCAATGACCTGAGTAACCGATACATCCATCATATTAGCCAATTCATTGGCCGTTACAAATTCCGTCAGCTTCAGCACCTTGCTTTCTGCCATTTCCAAGTTTTCGAGTTCTTGCAAACGGTCGGCTGCCTGCTCACGTTTTTCCTTGCGATATTTTGCTCCCTTGTTCTTACCCTTCGAAGTAAGGCGTGCCAAGGTTTCCTTTACCTGCTTTGCTACATCCTCTTCACTTACTTCCTGCTTCAGCATCGGTTTCTTAAAGCGGTCTTTATTCTTTTTACCGCCCTGCTGTGCAGCTTGTCCTGCAGCTTTGCCACGTTCATTTCCGCCACGTTGGAAGTTAGAAGCATTGTTGATATCTACCTTTTCCTTGTTGATACGTACCCGCTGCTTCTTCTTGCCGTTTCCTTCTCCGTCTTTATCTTTCAGTTTGCTGTCTTCCCGGCGTATTTCCTTGATGATAGCTTCCTTCATCTGCTTGCGCTGATCCAGGCGTTGCTTTTCTTTTTCCTCACGTTCCCGCTTCTTTTCCTCCTTCGATTTCTTCTTAGGACGTGTAGACTGATTCAAAGCGGCCAAATCGATTTGTCCGATTACATTGATTTTCGACACAAATTCCGGTTGACGGATTTTGAAGATTTCATCTTCTTTCTTTTCTGTAGAGTCTTCTACGCTCATTTCTTCTGTTTCTTTCTTTTCCACCTCAATTTCTACCTGCGGCATTTCTTTTTCAGGTTCAGCTACCACCTCTGGTTTTTCCTCCACTTTAGGTTCCGGTTGGGCCACAGGTTCCTTCACAGTCACTTCCTCCTGTACGGGCTGGGCAGCTTCGGCCTTTACCTCTTCCTGAGGCTTCAGTTCCTCTTCCTTCACCGTTTCAGGTTCCTTTTCTGCAACAGGTCTGCGATTCAGTTTATCCAAATCGATTTTACCCACGGGCTTAAATTTGGGGCGCACCTCTTCCGGAACCACGGTTTTGATTTCTTCATTTTTAGCCTTTTCCTGAGTCTCGGTATCGTATCCATCGATAGCCACCGATGCCTTGTTACGGTCCTTGCTCTGGCGTTCCTGGCTGAAGCGCTCCGATTTTATCTTAAGGTCCTTATCTGTACTGAACTCCTTCTTAAGCAGTTCAAACTGCTCATCCGTAATCTTTGTATTAGGATTTGCCTCTACGGTAAACCCCTTCTTCTGCAGGAACTCAACAGCCGTTGTAATTCCCACATTCAAGTCTCTTGTTACTTTATTTAACCTTATCGTCATATTACAAATTTAATAAATTACGGAGAATGCCGCATATTGCGGTTATTGGTTTTCTCCTTCTTCCTCGAACTCCTGTCTCAACACGCGCAGCACCTCGTCTACCGTTTCTTCTTCCAAGTCGGTCTTGGCAATCAACATTTCACGGGGCGCATTCAGCACAGCCTTGGCCGTATCGATACCGATATTCTTGATGGCATCAATCACCCAGCCGTCTATTTCATCACGGAATTCATCGAGGTAGATATCCTCGTCTTCAACCGTCTCGTCCAGTTCGCGGAATACATCAATCGTATATTCTGTCAACATACTGGCCAGCTTGATGTTCAAGCCGCCTTTACCGATAGCCAACGATACTTCTTCCGGTTTCAAGAACACTTCGGCCTTGCGTTCTTCTTCATTCAGGCGAATGGAAGAAATCTTGGCCGGGCTCAAAGCACGTTGGATGAACAATTGAATATTCGACGTATAGTTAATGACGTCGATATTCTCGTTGCGCAATTCGCGCACAATGCCGTGAATACGGCTACCCTTTACACCTACACAAGCGCCTACAGGATCAATACGGTCGTCGTAAGATTCCACCGCAATCTTGGCACGCTCGCCCGGGATACGGGCAATCTTCTTGATGGTAATCAGCCCGTCGTTGATTTCGGGTACTTCCATCTCGAACAGACGTTGCAGGAACACGGGTGACGTACGGCTTAGAATAATCTTCGGATTATTGTTTTTATTGTCTACGCGAGCCACCACTGCACGGGCTGTTTCTCCTTTACGGTAGAAATCGCTCGGTATCTGTTCGGTCTTGGGCAGCAACAGTTCGTTGCCTTCGTCATCGAGCAGCAGAATCTCCTTCTTCCAAATCTGATAGACTTCAGCACTGATTACTGTACCTACCTTGTCAATATACTTATTATAAAGACTGTCTTTTTCCAATTCCAAAATCTTGGAAGCCAACGTTTGGCGCAGGTTCAAGATGGCACGGCGTCCGAACTTGGCAAAGTTTACTTCATCCGTCACTTCCTCGCCCACTTCATATGAACCATCGATTTTCTGTGCCTCGCTCAGCGAAATCTGCAGGTTCGGGTTTTCCAAATCTTCATCGGCCACCACCTCACGGTTCCGCCAGATTTCAAAGTCACCCTTGTCGGGATTGACAATTACGTCGTAATTCTCGTCTGTGCCAAACATTTTGGCAATCACACTGCGGAACGACTCTTCCAGTACGCTCACCATGGTGGTTCTATCGATATTTTTCAGTTCCTTGAATTCTGAAAATGTATCTATCAAGCTAACAGTCTCTTCTTTCTTAGCCATAACTCTTATTTGAAGCTGATTAAGTATTTTGTATATTTTATATCTTCATAACCGAAGGATAAATCCTCGTCTACCATTTTAGGACGCTTGGCTCCCTCTTCCTTGACTTTCTTCTGCACTGTGAGTACAAAGTGCTGTTCGTCGGCTTCCTTCAGCACTCCCTGCAGCTTGCGTCCGTCCTTGGTAAGCACTTCCACTTCGCTACCCACATAATTGAGGTACTGCTGAAGCACTTTAAAGGGCTGTCCGATACCTGCCGAGCCTACTTCCAACTCATAATCTTCTTCTTCGCGATTCAGCTTCGACTCAATGTACCGACTCAGATCTACACAATCTTCTATCCACACCCCTTCCTTGTGGTCAATTTCCACTACGATTTTATCATCCGGGCTGATGGTCACTTCCACCAGGAAGTAATCCTTGTCTTGCAGCCACTCGTCAACAATCTGACAAACTGTTTTCTTTTCTATCATAAAACTGATTAAAGCAATAAGAACAAAAAAGAGGAGCCTTACTGCCCCTCCACCTATTCATCCGTTTCCGATTGCAAAGATATAAATAATCTGTTCAAGTACAAAATATTAGTAAGAAAAACCCTCACACAGAATTATTTTTCAGCGATTCACCCTGTTCGGTGAACAAGCAAGCCCCAGCGGACGCATCTTTTGAACAAATGCATGCTCTTTCTTCGAAATAATATCTATCTTTGCAGACATACAACTCTAAAAACATTAAGAAAACTGCAACTATATGAAAAGCGATCCTAAAGAATGTCTTTATTGTCAGAACAATGAGACACTGCACAATCTGATGATTGAAATAACCCACCTCAGTGTATCACGCGTATTCCTCTTCAAGGAACAAACCTACCGCGGCCGTTGCCTAGTGGCCTACAACGAACATGTGAACGACCTCAACGAACTGAGCGACGAACAGCGCAATGCTTTCATGGCCGACGTAGCCCGGGTGACACGTGCCATGCAGAAAGCCTTTAATCCGGAAAAAATCAACTACGGTGCTTATTCCGACAAGCTCTCTCACCTGCACTTTCATCTGGCTCCCAAATATGTAGACGGACCCGACTACGGAGGTACCTTCCAAATGAATCCCGGAAAAGTTTATCTGACTGAAGAGGAGTATCAGGAATTGATTGACGCCATTAAGAAGTGGCTGTAAACCTAGCACATTATTTACTACCCTCACCGTAGCCGAACCGCTTCTGAGGCACATCACCTCCGTAGCTTCTCCGTGCAGAGGTACTTCTACACGGAGAAACTACGGAGATGCTACGGAGCAAATAAGGCTCGGTTGCAGAAAGGACACCCCACATACAGGGAAAACTTCAAGTCCATAGGCGCTCTGCCCACCGGGCAGTTGCACGCTTCCATCCGGCGGCAGCATGTTTCTCCCGGAAAAGTTCCTCCCGAAACTCACGCAGAATCAACCAATCCGCCTGACGCACCCAATGCCGAAATTCAGCATGTTCTACAGGCTTTTCTGCAATGGAAAGCAGCTTGTCCAGATTAAAATTTTCAGAGATTATACCGGCTCCCGAAAGAGAAGCATCGTATGCATTGCACCGCTGCTCTATGTGCGTGGGAACCATCAGCACGGGTTTATCCAGAAACATAGCTTCGCACACCGACTCGAATCCTGCCGTAGTGGCATAAGCCTTTGCCCCAGCCATATACTGCACAAAAAGCTGGTCGTCTAACGCATGAAAAGAGAGGGTGTCGTCTACGCGCTCCTCTGCATTCGCCCCCCGCTTGTCCCAAAAGAAGTGTAACCCCACCTCGGGATGCTTGGCATGCCAATGCTGCACCTCCTCTGAGAAACCACTGTTGAGCAGATATCCATGCAAGTAGTTGCCACGCAGCGGACGCTGATTCAGCACCTCCTGACGAAGCAACGGGGGAACAACCACCAATCCTTTACCGGTTACTTCCGGCATCTTACGAAATGACAAAGCCAATTTCCGGGTCGCTCCAACCGCAGTAAGGCGGGTAAAGAAACGTAGAGAAGCTAAAGGCAAAGCGCAACCCGTAGGAAAACGGAAATCCGGATGCAGGAACAGATATTGATGTGCCACACAAACCATCGCGGCCTTAGGACGGAATAACGCATACGTAAGCCCCGTGAGCAGTTCATAGAAATTCACTACCACATCAGCCTGGGTATCCCGAATCATCCGAGCTATAAAATGCATGCTGCGCATGTATTTAGGCAGACGAAGCAAGTTATAGGCAACGCTGCGGGTTAAATGCACCTGCTTGTTTTGAGCCGTTGGCAGAAAGTTGGGACTTTCGAACGTATGGATGGGCACCCCTATCTTACGTAAAAAGAAATAAGGCAGACATCGGGCCGGGCTCTTACCTACCAATGCCGCTACCACTTCATGTCCTTCGGCCCCCAACTTCTGCCGCAACGAGAGCGCTTGCGTTAAGTGCCCTCTTCCTTCTCCTTGAATAACAAACAAGATTCTCATACCGCTTCTGCATAAACTGCCAAGGCATCGTAGGAAAGTATTTCCCAATCGCCCGCTTCATTTTCTACCAAAGCCGTGAGACTCTCTACCCAATCACCGGAATTCAAATAATGCACAGACCCATACCAAGTATTCGCAGCCTGATGAATATGCCCGCAGATAACTCCATCTAAATGCTTCACCTCGGCCAACCTCACCAGTTCGCACTCGAACTGAGAAATATAAGATACCGCACGCTTTACCCGATGCTTCACCTGCTGCGAAAGCGAATAATAGGATTTACCCTGCTGCTCGCGCCGGCGGTTATACCATTTGTTCAGCCAAAGCAGAAAGGTATAACCCGCATCGCCCAAATGTGCCAGCCAGCGCATATGAGTGGTAATGCTGTCGAATATATCGCCATGAGTCACGTAATATCTCCGGCCACTGCGCGAGGTCAAAAGATACTCTTTAACAAGCTTGATATTCGAAAACTGGAAAGGAGCCAGGCTGTCTAAGAAATCATCATGATTACCCACTACATAGATAATCTCGGTACCCTGCTTTTCCATCATCTTCATAAGCACCTTAAAAAAATCGGTATGCTTCTGCTTCCAGCGTTTGCCCGATTTTCGCAATTGCCAACCATCAATAATATCGCCATTCAAAATCAGGCGGTCGCAATCTACCTGTTGTAAAAAACGTGTCACTTCTTCGGTACGAGAATGTTCCGAACCCAAATGGATGTCCGAAAGGACAATGGTAGGATAGTATTTTCTATAAGTCATCATGCTTCGTTTAAAATACATCACAAAAGAACACGTTCTATATGACAAACAAACGACAACCGCATGAAAGCAGTGTGACAACCTTCATAAGGGAAGCTATACCTTATCTGTATCCATACCCCGAATGCAAATAATGACTTACCGCTATATTTTTTTTTGCACCAACTAAACTTGGGCTTATGACTTCAACCTGTTATTTTCTCTATCAACCAAAATTGCATTCATGTAAAAAAGAGAAATCAGGATTTTACCCAATATCCGTTGCCATACTTGGTATGCACACGTTTCCCTATCTGTGCCAGCAGCTTGCTGAAGGCCAACGGGGTGCAATCCTGCAAAGCTGCCGGATGCTTGCTCTTCAGGCTCGTATAGATTTGAGCGGCCGACAACAGGTGGGCACCTTCTTCACCAGGTTCAGCGAATTGAAACGTTCCCTCCAATACGATTTTCAAAGGCAAAAGTCAAGTGTTTCGCCGGTTATTTTGTCAAGTTTTTCAAGGATTTTTTCGCGTTTTTTTCGCCAAAAATAACTCCATGGATTTCCGAAATTCTGTCCATGGATTCAGGATAAAAACTCCATGGAAATAGAATCGTAAATCCATGGATTTACGGAGGCCTACAGCTTGGCAGAATTCTAGCTGTAGGTAAAATTTCAAAAACCTACAGCTAGATTTTCAGAAACCGCCGTCCAATCACCTTTCACCGGTGTACTAGTTGCCGGCACCACCTTTCACCCTTCACCTTTCACCCCCTGATTATCAGGATGAAAGGGGTGAACCCTTCAGCAGTGATGAGTTTACTATGCAAAATATTCTTTATTGGATGCGATTTATTTATAGATGCAGAACATATAAGCTGGCATCATAAAAGACCTATCTTTATGACTATGAGCTTTGAAGCATTAGTAAAACATATCAGTACGACGACTATACCTTGTGTATATACTAATTGAAAAGTGCGCCAATATTCCAGTTGAAAAGTGCGCCACC
>CALADS010000072.1 GCA_937890825.1 uncultured Bacteroides sp.
CAAAGATACAAAAATCTCCCATTTTATATTTTCTCAATAAGTTTAGATGACTTCAGTAAGTAAATCAGCAAGTAAACAAGTAATAAAGTAAGCAATATGAGTAAGAAGAATTTATCCTTATTGATGGACGGCTTCATGGGTGAAGCTACTTCATCTGATTCTGTACAGGAACAGCCTAAGGAACAGGTTGTTGAGCAAGTCGCAGCACAAGCGGAACAGCCAGCAGTACAAGATGATAAGCAGGAAATTCCGAAGGCAGCACCTGCAAAAGTATCTTCTAAGCAGGAAGCAACCGAAACGGCTGCTACCGAGCAAATGAAGTCCAAACTGGAAGCCAAACGCAGGGAGAATGTGGGTCGTCCCAAGAAAGGCGAAACAGCCAAAAGTGCCAAGAAGCCCCAGGAAATCCGAGCCACCTTCATCGTGGATCCGGATTTAGTCCGTAAGGTGAAGTACATTTCCCTCGTGGAAGGCATCCTCTTGAAGGACGTTATCTCAGAAGCACTGAACAACTATGTGGATGCCTGGGAGGAGAAGAACAAGAAAATCCGGTTGCCGAAGGCGAAGTGAGGACATGTAAAACGGAGCAAGCTGTTACAGTCTGCTCCGTTTTTGTTGCTCAATGCCAGGATAGCTTTCTTCTTAAAATTAGATGTCCTAAAGTGCCAAATACTCTTGAATATCAATCGTGTCATTTAAAAAGACCACGTTCGGGATGTCAACAATTCTTTGTAGACTGCTGCATCCTCTTCCTGGAAGCAGCATAATACGACATCTCCTTTGTAACATCCTTCTTTGATGGTGTCGCGGATTGTAGTTAGGGCCACTTGAGCGGCTTCTTGTTTGGGGTAATGGTACACCCCGGTACTGATGCAGGGGAATGCGATGGAAGAAACTCCGTGCTCCTCTGCCAGTTGTAATGCCGTTTCATAACAGCGGGCAAGTAACTCCGGTTCTCCCTGGTTCCCTCCTTTCCATACCGGACCAACCGTATGGATTATTTTCTTGCAGGGTAGCTGGTACGCATCGGTCATTTTGCTTTCGCCTACTGCGCATCCGTTCAGTTTCTTGCATGCTTCCAGCAACTGTTTGCCGGCTGCTCGGTGGATGGCTCCATCTACGCCGCCACCTCCCAATAACGAAGTGTTGGCAGCGTTGACAATGGCATCCACGTGAAGGCGCGTAATGTCGCCCAGTACCACTTGGATGGTTTTATGCGTATCCTTCATAAAAGATTCCTTGCGCCAGGCATTTTCACGGTCGTCCATGCAGATGTTGTAATAGCTGTCAAGGATGTAGTCCGGATTACCGTAGCAGGTTTCATCGGCCATCGCCTCCTTCTCCAGCGGAACGGGTTTCAACTCATCTGTTAGACCGATTGGCTGGTACATCTTCTTTTCCCATTTCTCCGATAGTGAGTAGCCGTGCACCTCTTCCGACAGTTTGTTCTGCAGGTCCCAGCGGGCATACTGCTTCAGATTTTCCATATCCGGGCCATAGGCCTTTAGCTTCTTGAGGTTGATGCCTTCCGTTTGGGCCAGTTTCGTGAAACCGCAGGGCAGCTGCAGCAGTACAATCTGGGTGATGCCTGCATAAGTGTAGACATCGTACACCAGAAAGAAGGAATTTTTGTGCAGGACATAGGTGTCAGCATCCGGATTTTGGTACTTTCCTCGATGAATTTCAGAGAGTCTTTTGGTTTCGATGGCTTTTCGGGTAGCTATCAGGAAACGGTATTTATGGACCGGACGCAGCAGCGACTGAGTCGCTGCCATCGTGCTTCCGCAGCGCAGGATGGTACCTATCTTATACTGCTTCTTTACCTGAATGGGAGCGTCCGTGTCCCGGTAGTAAAAGTGCAAAGGGTCGTAGCTGGAACCAGTCCAGCAGGAAAGTTGGCAGAGCACCCGCTCTAGACTGAACTGGTAGATTGCTTTAGAGCAGATTTCTTGCGGCACGTAACGTGCTTCCAGTTCCGTTTCGCTCATATACTTGTCCCTGTTTTTTGCAGGAATCGAAGGACGAAATTTTGTCCGGTCTACCCATCTCTTGTCATACACATGGCGGGTTCCATCGGGGAAAAGCAGGTAAGCCGACTTTCGGTCCTCTGCATACCAGCAGTCCTTCGTTTCATAGTCATTCCAGTGCAGTTCATAATAGACCGGCTTAAAGAGGTATTCGCCCGTATCTTTCAGGATGCCCATATCATACTGCGGTTGTCCGTTGGCAAGGAGAACTTCCTTTCCCTCTTTGTCCCAATGTTTCTTTAGGGTGATGGTCAGGCCATTCTCAAAATGCAGGGGATAATCATATTGTTCCTCAATGATGGGCTTTCCGTCATAGAAGGCAGCGCCAAAAGAAGAAGGAGCCCAAAAGATATTGTAAATGCCATGACGTAAAACCGGATCCATGCCGTAGTATTCGTAGTCATTCACCCTATTCAGGTCTCTATCTACAAATATCCACTTGTTTTGCCAGGTATAAGCTGGTGCCACATCGTTATGGAAGACGCGGACACTTTGGTATTTGTTTTTGGGTGTTTTAATTTTTCCGGGCGTAAATGTGCCGTCTTCTGCCAGGATGCCCGTTACACCATCCTTTCGGATGGCATCATATCCCCACTTCCGGTGTGCCTTGATTTCCTGAAAACAGAAATCAGATGCTTCTGCTCCCTTTTCGTCTACGAGTCCCCACAAGCCGTTTTTAACTGCACGGGCCGTTCCTTTATAGAACACTCCCAGGTGGGTCAGTCCTATGGAATGAGGAATCACCTCCTGGCAGTTCCAGTCCAGCGTGCCGTAAACATTGCCTTTCAACACGCGGATGTAGCCATCGTCGTCATAGTCCAGAATTTGGTCGTACTGACAAGGCACCACCAGTTGGCCGTTCTCGTCCTGCAAACCTGCCAGTCCGGCCTCATTGTGCACAATCACAAATCCGGTTTTGTTCATATCACAGTTCCTTTGTATTGTTCGACAGATACCATACAACGGTCACGTCATCCGAAACCGCAAGGTCTGCCGGAGTAATGTCCAGCGACTCTTCGTTGCAGCACAGAGCTTCATCGGCACCATGAATCATACGCGCCTGCGAATAGACGTGCAGCTCCTGTACTGAGTAGTTGATTTCCTTTACCAGTCCCAGTTTGCAGTCACAGGCCTTGGCCATAATGGTAGCCTTTTCCTTTGCATCCTTCACGGCTCTTTCCAGCATCTTCAGTTGCGATGGCCGTGGGTCGCGAACGGTATAGCCGATACTGATTTCAGCCTGCTTCAGCATTTTTCCAATTCGCTTGATGATGTTGTTGAGCAGCACGTTGTCCATACCCAAGTCTATGCGGACCTTATGGTCCAGCTCAAAGCCGAGAAACTTTTTAGATTTGAAGTTTCCAAATTTATCGTATTCGTTTTGAGTCTTCTTGTCGATATCGAGCCGGATGGTTTTAGGCAGCGTAACATCGAGCGAAACCTCTTTCATAATTTGGCTGAGCCGTTCGGTATTGCTCTTGGCTTGTGCGTAAGCATCTTCGTAAGTGTCATGGATGCTTTGCAAAGTCAATTCTACCCGGGTCACATCCGGCACCACATGGATGGCGCCTTTTCCTGTAACTGTAATGAGTTTTTCGTTCATATTAGTAATTTTAAAGTTTGAAATCAGTTATTTATTGTATTCTTCCCGTTGTAATATTCAAATATATTAATTTTGCGTTATTCCAAAATACAGATCGGATATTAATATTATCATTATCTGACATAGATGATGTAATGTCGTCGAAAGAATCTTCATTATTAGCAGAAGGCTCTAAAAATGATTCCAAGCAAACTTCAAATATCTTTGGATTTCCTTTGAACTCTGCTTTTAATCTAACTTTTCTTGAATTAATTTTTGAATGAAAAACATAAACCATAGATGTAAAAGCGTAACCTGATGTTTCCGCTTGTTTAATAAAGTCGTTTTCTCTCAAGTTTTTGCCTTCAAGAATAGCACGTGAGATACCACTTAGTTGCTCTTTTGAAACTTCTTCATATTCAGGATCAATTTCATCATGATTCTTTGTCCCAGCGTTACGTTTCAAGGTAATTCCTTCTATATCATCAATTACCCATTCATCTTTATCCAATCCTTCTTTTGCTAATTTATCAAAAAACGAAATGGTCTCAGAATTTGTAAGATGGTCAATTCGTAATGATTCTATTTGAATGGATTGTCCTCTAATGGCCTTTTCAAGCAAACCATACACGGCTTTCCCATCATTAGACTTTCCTCCATCAACTTCAACTTGCCATTTGTTTTGTTCGATTTCTTTCATTATAAATGAAACGTCACGTTGTTCCGTTCTAATGAATTCTATACGCCCAACACTTTTTCTTTTATATACTAAAGCACCTTGATATATAGCACTTTTACTCGATTCATTTATTATCTTTGCTATCCTTTTTAACTCATACCCATCTTCTTTTAAAGCACCATTATCTCTTAACGAATTATATATACTAGCAAAGTCAAATGGTCCTTCTGAAATTAATGTAAAGCCACATAAAAGCTGCTTGGTTGTTGTCTTATAAGCCAAAGATCTTAGTATGAAGTCGTCTAAACTAATGAATGCTTAACACTTCCTTAGGAGCAGAACGGCA
>CALADS010000073.1 GCA_937890825.1 uncultured Bacteroides sp.
TACACTATACATACACTAAATCAATAAGTTAGTGATTATCAGATGCGTTTTAGAGTGGCCCAAGCCGCCGTTGAGGAATAACTCTGAATTAGCTTAATTTTTATATCAGGCTGTAACTCATTGAAATACATGAGTTACAGCCTGAGTTGTTCTTATACGGTTCGTACACTTGACAACGGAAACCGCGCCAAATGTGCGTACTGGCTTACTCCCTGCTTACACTAAAATTGATGTTGCTTACACCATCAAAAAAGCCTATGGCAGCGTAAAAAAGAAAGGCTTATGACAACTACATTAAAAGCAATCGTAAGGAAGCCGCGAACGGACGGCCTTTACGCAGTGTACATCCGAATCGTACACAACCGGAAACCCGGTTACATCAAGACCAACAAGATTGTCGATGCAGATCATATCTCTAAGGAGAATGAACCGACCGACCCTGTCGTTAATGAGTATTGTTCAATGCTGGTACGACAGTACACAGACCGGCTGAACAGAACCAACACTTCACTTTGGTCTGTCAGTGAAATTATAGAGTATCTTCTCAAAACGGATGAGGAGGTGTGCTTCAGTGAGTATGCTCGTATGTTCATCCGTCAGATGCGGGCTGACGGACATGAACGCAATGCCAAGAACTATCAGCTTGCAGTGGCACATCTGGAACGCTATATGGGAACTACACGAGTTATGTTTGGGCATTTGACTGCTGCCGTCCTCAAAAAATGGATTGAATCATTGGCAAAGCCCTATCGTGCGAAGGAAATGTACCCTACTAATATCCGAATGATTTTCCGTTCGGCAATTGCGGATATGAATGACGATGAAAAAGGTATTCAGCGCATCAAGTTTGATCCATGGGTCAAGGTGCAGATACCCAAATCTGAACCAAGTGAAAAACTGGCCATCAGTGCGGAAGAATGCCGAGAGTTCTTCAATCGGCCTTTGCCTAGAACCAAGATGCTTTCTTCCCTCCCGGAACTGGGCAGAGATGTTGCATTGCTTTCGCTTTGTCTGGGTGGAATCAATACGGTTGACTTGTACCATCTGAAGAAGTCGGATTACCGTGACGGAGTTATCGGTTACAAGCGTGCAAAAACTCGGCATAGCCGCAAGGATGAAGCCTACATCGAAATGCGTGTGGAACCATTCATTCAGGATACATTCAACAAGTACTTGTCAGACGAAGAGGATGAATTCCTTTTCACTTTCCACCAACGCTATGGAAATACCGACAGTTTCAATGCCAATGTCAATATCGGCATCCGTAAAATTTGCATGGATATGGGTATGACAAACAAGGAGAACTACTACTGCTTCTATACCTTCCGTCATACGTGGGCTACCATAGCACAGAACGATTGCAATGCCAATCTCTACGAAGTGGCATTCGGTATGAATCACAGCCATGGTCTGAAAGTAACCCGTGGCTATGTAAAGGTGGATTTCACTCCGGCTTGGGAACTGAACGCCCGTATTATCGACTTCATCTTCTTCAGCAACAAGCCCAGTAAACAAGGACTTGCCAAAGATTTGGATGAATCAGGTGATAAGATGTTCCGCATCACTGCCAAGATGATGATATATGCTCGTGCTTACTTCAAAGGTGAAATCATAGCCGAATTTACAGACATAGGTTTCAATAATGTGGATGAGGTCATAAGTAGAATCGTGAAAATGTTTCCGAAGGACATTCCTGTGGGATGCACCGTCCAGATTCGTCTAACCAACTGTGACAATCACAAAGAAGTGGTTTATGAACGCAGCAAAGGTAAGGGCTTCTAAGCACCCTATACCTTATATATAGCGAACAATCCGCATCAGTCTATACGATTGGTGCGGATTGTCTATTTTGGTAGGTTCCCTATCAAATTACTTTATGCTACCTTAAAAGTTGAACTTGACCAGAGGGAAAACACTTACTCATACCCCCGATAACCTACCTACTTCTCGCAGGTACGGCATTTTGCTCCCTTGGGGTGGACTCAATAATTTCTGGGTCCGGTTGCACGTAGATTGGCAATAACCATTATAACGATGAAGAGCAGCACCTTCCATGCCAGCACGAATCCGTTTTTTACCAACCACCAGGTAAGCCGGATAGCCAAACCGATAATCCACATGACCAGCCTAAGCAACAGACCGAATACAATGAGTACCGGTACCATATATATAATGAGCAAGAGTTCAGCCATAGCAGCATGTTCTAAGTTATTATAGCACTCTGATGAGTGTTTTTCGTAATCAAATATACTAAAAATCAGCGAGATACTGAAATTTATCATCTTCTTTATTTGGCTTGTTAGTATATTTTAAGTCATTGTTTTCAGCTGTTTACACTGAAAAATAAGGGTTGGATTGGCTCATGATGTGTGAGAAATGTAATCTCATCTACCATGCGACTTTCATCATGCTATACAGTGAAAATCGGTATGGTAAAAATCATTTTTTTTGGTTATAGCATAACGTGTTATCCGAGGCTACAGCTTTGCCAGTTAATTTGCATCTGAAGATAGGAAACAACCCATCTCTTCCCTCCTTGTGTAAGAAGTCTTCGTGTTGTTATACCATCGAAGAAATGGTATTCATTTATCAAGAGCAGCTTTACTCAGAGTTATTATCATTTTGGAGCATTCAGTCTTTCGAAAGTCAGGACCAGGTCATCCGAATGATTGAAGTCTGTCGGGCTGGAGCATCAGGCATGACAAGGATTGAACGAAAAACAGACCATGAAAGATAGGCATTGGAAGAAACAAAGACAAGTAACCTTGAATATTAGGATAGGATAATCTGGAGCATCTGAGCATTCAGATGAATATACCTTGAATGCTTGATAATCAAGATAAATCGACCGAAGATTTCTCCAAAGAATGATGTTGTGAATTTTTGCGTTTCGCCGTTTTTTGTGCTTCTTTGAGGTCTCTAAAGCTACCGGGAAGGCATCGAACTGCGTTGCAGGATTTGTCAAGCAAGTTGTACCCTTGTCATTACAAAACGGAGTTTTGTCCTCACAAGGGTCACTTGCCGATTGCTGCCGCAACGGGGCGATAAATCGCTGTTTCGCTCTGCGAAATAGGTGTCCGGAGAACCCGGCTAACAAGTAATCCAAGGAAGTATGAAACAGAAGACCAAAGTATTTCAGTTGCGGCTTACCCCGGAGGAAGCCCAACTGTTGAAGGAAAAATCAGGCTCATTCCACTCTGTGAGCCATTATATCCTGTCGGCAGTGCAGGAATTTTCCAATGTGGATGTGAAGGAACGCATCGAGTTGATCCGAGAACTCGGTGAGTTTTACCGAAAGAATCAGAACGAACTGTCCTGGGCAGGCGGCAACCTGAATCAGGTGGTCAAACGAGCCAATGAACTGGCGGTAGCCGGGTTGCTTGCACCCAGCTATATCCAGGAGATAGTGCTTCCAACCATCCGCGAAACACAGGAAACGATGAACCGCATCAAACGGGATTTGGAACTGATTACACTCAAGTGTATAAAGACCAAAATGCCGAAGTAGCGTTTGTGCGGTATATGTTTTGACCGTTGAACCCAACTAATCCGACAATTTAGATGATTGCAACCATTTTACCCGGAAGTTCGAACTTCCATGCCGTAGATTACAATGAACGGAAGGTGGCGAAAGGTGTAGCCCGGTTACTGGAGATACAAAACTTCGGAGCACTCGGTGAAGTACGCAAGCCAACCCCCGAAGAGTTGACTCAGTTTCTCATGGAATATTCCTCCATGAATCCCAGAATACAGAAAGCCCAGTTCCATGTAGCCATCTCCTGCAAGGGACATGAGATGTCGGAACAGCAGTTACTTGATTTCGCGCACCAATATCTGCAGGAAATGGGTTATGCCGAACCCGGACAACCCTGGCTCATCTATTCCCACAACGATACAGACAATGCGCACTTGCACATTGTGACTTCAAGAATTGCGCCCGATGGACACAAGATACAGCACGACCATGAGCGCAGACGCTCGCAGGCGGTCATTGACAAGATACTTGGAACCGATAGAACACAAAAAACAGAGAAAGACATCGAGGCCGCCAAGCAGTACAGCTTCTCCTCCTTTGCCCAGTTCAAGGCCGTGATGGGAACCATGGGCTATGAAGTCTTCCAGAAAGACGGGAACATCTTCGTCAAGCAAGGCGGTAGAATCCAAAAGAAACTCCCCCTGACAGAGATTGAAGCCCTGTTCAAGAAAGGTTATCAAGACAAGTCACGCAACCGACAGCTGAGAGCCTATCTGAAAAAAACCGGGACGTATGCGCTAACAAAGAGGAACTACAGAAGGAAATGAAGAAGAATTTCGGCGTGGATGTGGTCTTCTTCGGCAAGAAAGACAAACCCTACGGGTACATGCTGATTGACCATGCCAACAAGACCGTCATTCATGGTGCCCGGGTTCTAGCCGTAGAAGAACTCCTCGACTTTGCTACTCCCGAACAACGCTTTGACCGGATAGAAGCATTCATAGACCAGCTGCTGACCCTCAATCCCAAAATCACTCAGGGAGAAATTTTCCAGAAACTCAAGAAACAGCGTGCCTATATAAAGAAAGGTGTCATCTACTACGATGGCCAAAGCAGACCCTTGCCGCCTTTCATGGCCAAGGCCATTGACCGCAACAACCGCATCAGTTTCATCGAGAAGTTCCGTCCGCAGAACGCAGCCGAAGTGGAATTGCTGTGCAAGGTATTCAAGGTGGACCGGCCGGACCTGGTGGACATCTCTACGGAACGTCCTCCCAAGTATGCCGATTCCGTCGGCCGCCTGCATGAAATCTTCAATGATCCCGAAGTGAAGTCCCCCCGCAGCGCCATGTACCAGGAAGGCTTCATCATCCGTCAGGTCGATGATACCTACTATGCCATCAACTTCAAGGAACATATTCTCATCAACCTGAATGAAGAAGGCTTCGATGTGGAACGGGTGAAGAAGAAATCCAAGAAGCCAAAGCGCCAGGGAGTGCCGTTTAAGAAATCCAAGAAGAAGACGCTCAATCCAATCAAAAGTTTGCAGCGCAAATCGCATCAGGGATTGGGCAAGCTACGGAAAGAAGGTGTCGGCAGCCACAGCGCCAACCGCGAATGGGAAGTTGGAAAAAAGACGAACTACGATGAGGTGGACAACGGTCACTCTATGAAAATATAAAATTCTTGACTCTTAGGAAGATACTTGGATGTACTGCTGTACACGACCAGATAAGCTATGTTGCGGGTAATAAAGTTTACCTGTAACATACTTATCTACATATTTAACCGCTCTTTTAGTTTGGTATTTCGTTTTAGAACCTGCATGTTATTGATGGCATAATGAAGAGCATTGGGTGTGCCGATAAGAATGCAGATTTTCTTGGCACGAGTGATACCGGTATAGATAAGGTTACGTTGCAGCATGATGTAGTGGTTCATCATGACGGGCATCACCACGATGGGATATTCTGAGCCTTGCGACTTGTGGATGGTAGTGGCATAAGCCAGCGTCAGTTCTTCCAATTCTGAGATTTCATAAGATACCAGTGTTCCTTCGAAATTCACACTCAGTGTATTCTCATCCGTATCTACCGATTCGATATAGCCCAAGTCACCGTTAAACACTTTCTTTTCGTAGTTGTTTCGTAGCTGCATGACACGGTCACCCAGTTTGAAGGTGTTGACTCCACGAGTCAGTCCAACCTTTGAGGGATTCAAGGCTTTCTGCAGCGCTGCATTCAGTGCAATGGCTCCGATATTCCCCTTCTGCATGGGAGTCAGTACCTGAATCTGATGGGCATCTACCTCATACGCATGAGGAAGCCGTTTCTGCACCAGTTCTACAATAGTTTCAGCCACAGCTTCGGGCTTTTCCTGTTTGATGAAGAAGAAGTCGGTATTCTTGCCGTTGCTCGTATCGGGATAATTGCCTTGATTGATGGCATGGGCACTCATCACAATCCGGCTGCTTTGCGCCTGACGGAAGATGCGGGTCAGGCGGATAACAGGTATCCTCCGGCTTTCAATGATGTCGCGCAGTACGTTTCCGGGTCCCACACTGGGCAGTTGGTCCACGTCACCCACCAGGACCAGGCGCATGTTCGAGGGGATGGCTTTCATCAGATGCATCATCAGGTGGATGTCTATCATCGAACATTCATCCACAATGAGCGCATCTCCTTCCAAAGGATTCTCTTCGTTTCGCTTGCAGCCTTCCTGCGGATTGTATTCCAGCAGACGGTGGATGGTTTTTGCTTCCCTTCCAGTAGCTTCGCTCATTCGTTTGGCCGCACGTCCGGTAGGGGCAGCCAGCAGAATCTTCAATCCCATGTGCTGGAATGCGGCAAGAATACCTTGGGTTGTAGTGGTTTTACCTGTACCCGGGCCACCGGTCAGCACCATGACTTTGGAACGGATGGCCTGTTCGATGGCCTGTAACTGAATCTCGTCATACTCTATACCCGTTTCCTTGCTGAGTGATTTGACTTCAAGGGTTTCTGCGAAGAGGTCTTGTTCAGCAGGAAGCAGCAGGTCAAGCAGGTCTCTAGCTACGCCGACTTCTGCATAGTAATAATAAGGATGATAGATGGCATCTTCTTCAGCGATGATTTCCTCATCCGTTTCCATCTGTTTCAAGGTGTGGATAATGAGGGACTCATCGGTAGTCAGCAGTTCATGGGCAGCTTTGATCAGTTGCTCCCTTTCTGCATAGACATGTCCTTCTGTAGAGAGTTGGTGCAGGGTATGTAGAATACCGCTTCTGCAACGGTGCGGATCATCATCCAGATAACCCATGTTGTGGGCTATATCATCGGCCATCTTAAAACCAATGCCCCACACTTCATCTGCCAGCCGGTAAGGATTTTGCCGGACCTTACCGATGCTGTCCTTGCCATACTTCTTGTAGATTTTTGCTGCATAGGCCGTGCTTACTCCATAGCTCTGCAGAAATACCATCACATCCTTGATGTCTTTCTGCTTCTCCCAACTTTCCTGAATCTGGGAAAAGCGCTTTTTGCCGATACCCGGCACTTTCAGCAGTTCTTCGATGTTGTTCTCAATGACTTCCAGTGTCTGGAGACCGAACTGTTTGACGATGAGTTTGGCATACTTGGGGCCGATACCTTTCACCAGACCACTGCTCAGGTAGCGTTCGATGCCGTAGAGCGTAGAGGGCATGATTTCTGTCCAGGTGTCCGCTACAAACTCGTTGCCGTATTTCCGGTCTACTTTCCATTCGCCTTCACACAACAATATCGTACCTGCAGGTAAGTCCAACAGGTAGCCAATCAAGGTAACCAGATCTTTGTAACCGGAAACCTTTACCTTCAATACCGTGTATCCGTTGTCGGGGTTCAGGTAGGTAATTCGTTCTACTGCGCAGCGAAGTTTGATCATAGGTAAGTCATAAGTGTAAGCTAACTACAAATATAGCAAAATTATAGCACATGATTCTCCTGAAACCTTCTTATTTGAACAATAAAAGGTAAAGGAATTGTCTAAGTTTGGATTTAAGAATTTTGATACTTTAGGAGATGAATAACATGATGTTTAATGTTTTAAGCATATGGCTAAAGGCGAAAAGGGGACTTTTAGTTGTAACTTTTTTGGCTAATTTTTCTCAGATTCCCTTGTTCCGAAGTCCATTTAACCCTCGGTTTCAGCAACCGAAAGCACATTGATGTTGTGCATTTAGGTTTTCCCTGTTCCAGCATTTACTTTTGCTTGCGAATTTAATAAACGGAAAACAACATGATACAGACCCCGGTCATAATCACCTTTGCCAACCAGAAAGGAGGAGTCGGAAAGACCACCCTTTGCGTCACCTTTGCCAACTACTTAGTGGCAAAAGGTGTCCGGGTGGTTGTCATCGACTGCGATTTCCAACACTCGATCCTGAAATGCCGCAAGGCAGACATCAAGAAGTATGGAGAGGAACAACTGCCCTATGAAGTCTGGTCATACGAACCCAACAACAAAGTGGAGATGACCTCGCTGGTGGAAAAACTGCACAACGACCCCGAACTGGATGTGGTGCTGATGGATTCACCGGGCAGTCTGCATGCTGAAGGACTGGTTCACATGTTCGTCAATTCAGACATCATCGTGGTACCATTTCACTATGATTTGGTGACCATCCCCTCCACAGCCAGTTTTCTCCTGTTTCTGGACCGCCTCCGTCAGGCCGTAGGCGAAGGGATGAATGCTCAGCTCTTTATCATACCCAACCTCAATGACAACCTTTCGTATGCTAACGGCATTGCGTCGGCGGTCACGGCTCATTTCAAGGTCGAGCAGCTGTCCGGTCAATTCATCAGTTTTGGCTATGGCAGCTTGCGCTATGGCCTTTTTCTTCAGTTGCTCGATGTAGTCGGTGAGTGCTTTTGTATTTTCGCGCATGATGCGGTCTTCCTCGTTGATTTCGGCCTGATACTGAGGCGCAATCTGTTGCAGCGCGTTAATGGCTTTTTTGCGTTCAGCAAGGCTTCGGGTGTTGTCATGCACAATGGCTGTAAGCAGTTTTATTTTGTTTTGCGTTTTAGCCGTTGCTTCTGTGCCCTGTTTTTCAAGTTCCAGGCTATCGGCCTGTATTTCTTTTTGCAATCGTTGTTCGCGGGTCAGTTCTTTGGTTCGCGAAGCCAGCAGATACACCGCCCCGATTACAGCAACTACAGCGGCCAGCACTGCAGCATAAGGGTTGGCCAGCATGGTGGCGTTCAGTTTCATCTGTGCGGCGCGTAACAATACGGCATTTCCGGTTAGTTTGGCATAGCTGGCAGTGAGCATCAATCCGGCTGCACGTGCGGTGGCTGCGATTCGTGTGCCTAAGGCTATGGCGGTATTTTTGGCAGTTTCGGCTATTGTTCCTGCTTTTGCGACAGCTGTGTATGTGGCAATAGAAAACGCCAACGAACTGACTGCTCCAATGTTCTGAACCGCGTACGTTCCAACCGCCATCAATGCCTGCAAAAAAGCAGTTAGCCCATTCGTGGCTGTGGTAAACACGGGCATCAATTTCTCGCCCAGTTCCGTGCGCAAGTCGGCCAGCTTTTGTTTTGATTTTTCGAGCTGAGCCTGTGTGGTGTTGTTAGCCTTGTCATATTCTTTTTGCACGCTGTCGGCCTGTGAAAAGGCTTCCGTGGCTTGTAGCTGGGTGTTTCTGACAAGTTCCAAATTGTTTGCCAACGAAGTAATCACTTTTGTAACGCCAACCCCCGTTAGTTGCAATTCGGCCATGCGTGGAGCGAGCGCGTCCATACCGCCCAACTTTTGTGCGGCAGAGGCAAACTCCAACAAGGCCGCATTGGCATCCTGTTTTACGAGCGTAGTAAACTTTTTTACATCCAGTCCTACGGCTTTTGCCATTTCAGCCGGTTTGGTGTAGAGTTCCTGTATCAGGCGGTTCAATGCCGTGCTACCTTCTTCGGCATTCACCATACTCTGGTCCATGACCGAAGCCAGCCCCATTACCTGAGCCTGCGTCATGCCGGCCTGTCGGGCCATACCCGAGAGGCGTGCCGTGAAGTCCATGATGTATCCTTCGTTTGCCGATGAACTTTGTGCCAGTTCGTTGATGGTTGAGCCGGTAGCCAGCATGGCCTGTTTCAGTCCCATGCGTTCCGAATCACCAAATAGCTGAGCCAGTTTGCCGATGTTCTTCACCGCGCCCTCGCCCAGATCCTCACCCAAAGCCACATTCAGCACATTGGCAGCGTCCACAAAGTCGAGCACCTGCTGTTTGCTCTGTATGCCCAAGCGTCCGGCATCAGCTGCCAAGTCATTGAGTGCTGCGCGGCTGGTACGGGTATCCATCCGTTTGAACGCTTCATTCAGTTCTTCCACTTCTTCACGGCTCATGCCGGTGTATTTCGTCACGTTGGCCAGGTGTTCGTCCATTTCGGCAAACTCTTCTACATAGCCTTGCATGGAATCCAAAGCTGACTCAAAGGCTTGTGAAACGGTATTGACGATACTTGTAATGCCTACCCATTTTTTACCAAAGGCTGCAAGTCCTGTCTCTTCATTTTCTTTGGCGACTTTCATTTCCGAGTTGATCTTATCAAGTTCGGCCCGTGCTTTAGCCAAAGTTCGTGTTAGCGTTTTCCACTGCTCCGACCCTCGCTCCACATTGCCATTCTCAAGTTCCCTATTTAATTCCTTGATTGTTTTTTTCAGTTCTTTGGGAGTGGCTTTGTCCAAGTTCTTCAGCACTTTTTCCACGGTTTGCGCCCTGCTTTGCATACGCTCGGCCTGTCTTTCCAAAATCTTGATTTCTCGCGTATAGGTTTGCAACGCCTTTCCATCTCCACGTTCAAAGGCTTCGGCACGTTTTTGTCGTGCCGTTTCCAGTTTCTTATTTATGTCGTCTAACTTTTGTTGTGCTTGGTCAGAATTGATAACCAACTTTACCGTCTTAATGTCTTGTGCATTCATAAAAAACGTGTTACTTTTGGGTTGATGTTCCAAAAGTAACACGCATTCATGATTGTATAAAAGACAAGAAAGCATTGTGCGTAATCCTGTCAACAACTTCGACAAAATTCCTTTTTTCTTCTTTTTCTTTCAGCTTCTGCATAAGCTTTCGGGTACATGGGATTCCCGTACATGTCTGTTTCGTATGGGTTAATTGGTTTTCTTCTTCTCGCTTTCCTTTCTCTCTCTCTCCGATTCATTTCCGACAATTTCTCAGCAAACTTCGGGTCAATAAGAGAACGGATGAAAAGATATAAGGCAAAAACAGCATGTAATACCAACCAAAAAATAAAGAAATCCCACATGGCTCAAATATTTTTAATAATATCCGACATAAACTTAGAAGCAGAAATGTTTCTGCAACAAATATACGAACTTTTTCGCGCATTTGCAAAATTTACGCTCTAAAATAATCCTTTTTAAAGGTTGTCGAATGCAGCCCTGAATCTGCTCCCCAGTTGTTGTGCCATATAATCCTTCATTACTTCGGTCGAAATGTACCACGAACGCGAGAACCACGGCCGCTTTTCGCGTGCCCGTCCCAATTTATGCTCCATTCGGTAAGCTTTACCCAAAAAGGCAAGGTCGCCCCCGTTACCGCGCGTGTAACCATTGCCCACACCCCGGTCTACATAGATACCGTATCGCAGGAACTGAAACGAAATGTCGGCATCCAGTCCGTTTACGTTCACATTTCCTTTCGTTACGCTTTGGCGCAAATTCCCCGTGTGGTACACGCCCAAAAGGTCGAGGCGGTCGCGCCATATTTCCACCATTTTGGCCGTCCATCTGTTCACATATTCCGGCATGGGTGGGGTGGTGTTGGTGTTGTTATTCATAGCCGGTGTGAGTGTTTAGTTATCCCATTCTTCAGGGCGGAAGCAAAGATCGAGTGGTTGTTCCATGGTCAACATAAAGTACAATCCCGTGGCCGAGTTGAGAAACATGCCGCCCAGTTCATTGCTGCGTATGTCGGCGGTGTCAAGATAAAGCATGCTGCCATTGGCCTGTTCGCGGTCGTGAATCATGCGGCTTTGGAACTGTCGGAACACTTCGCGGCACAAATTCATGGCGCGTGCGTAATCATCGGTACTTCCGAAGCGGAAACGCGCTAAGATGAACACGGTGTAAACCCTACGTTCATACCATCCGCCGCCGCGCTCAAAGGTTGTACATTGCGAGGTATCGGCCGTACATACAAAGTTTGCCGTGGTTTGAAAGTTCTGCAAAAGTCCCTCCAAATGTTCCGGGCCGCTGCACGTCACAGCCTTGAACCTGTTTAGCGCGCACAAACGGCATTCCGAAGCCATCCGCGCCATGTAGTGGGTGAGAGAGTGTGTCATAGCCTTACTTTTTATTCAAATGTTCGTTCATTTCACGCGCCTCGCGAGCTTTAGCGTTCAGTTCAGCCAACGCATCCATGGTGTCGGCATGTAGCACCGCCTCATTTTTGGTCACGTCTCCTCCGGTCAGAGCCCTGATTTCAGCCAGCATCAATTCGCGCATATCGGGTTGGTTGTTGTCTGTTGGTGCAGTACGGCTGAAAAGGTCAGGAAAAAGTTGCGTATAGGCAGTTTTCAACCCCACGAGCCACCACAGCACCAAAACGTGCTCGGCCTCATGCATTCGTTTGCCGTCCCATCCCGGATAAAGCAAAGGCATCAGTGCCTCCAGAGCTTCAGGTTCCTGGGTTTGCAGATAGCCTTGGTAGTAATTTTCAATTTGCAAATAGTGGCTGAACGGCACGCCCGAAAGGTGTGCATCCACAGCTTCAATGCCCCGTAAGGCATGGGGGCGTATCGGTTCTTCCGGTGGTGTGTCCATCCAGTCTAATTCCGGAAGCAATTCTGCCAAAGCGGTAGCATCGCTCAGTTTGTAGCGTACTTTGGTGTAATAAACGGCTTCTCCTACAAGGACCGGACGGGTAAGCAGGTGAAGATTGAACGCTGCTGGTACGAGGATGAAGACGGTAAGGAGGTGGAGCCGGACACCATCACCGGGGAGTTCTCGGACATGCCGCATGTGCTTTCCTTCTTAGGCAGGTCCTACGACCAGGTGTTCAACATTCTGATGCAGGACGACAAGATTGCTTCGCTCATGGCTCCGTTCAAGAGTGCCTACGAGAATAAGGCGAACGACCAGCTGGAAGGTATGGTGGGTACACTGCGTGTCAATGCTGCCCGATTGGTATCTCCCGAGGCCTACTGGGTGTTTACGGGGGATGACTTCGATTTGAAGATTTCGGACAAGTCCAATCCAAGCTATCTGGTGATTGCCAATGACCCGGAGAAGGAACAGGTCATCGGTTCATTGAATGCACTGGTGCTGAACCGACTGATTACAAGAGTCAATTCCAAGGGAAACTTCCCGGTTAGCATCATCGTGGATGAGCTGCCCACGCTCTACTTCCACAAGATAGACCGCTTGATTGGTACGGCTCGCTCCAACAAGGTGGCGGTGACCCTGGGCTTTCAGGAACTGCCCCAATTGGAAGCGGACTACGGCAAGGTGGGGATGCAGAAGATTATCACGACCTGCGGTAACATCTTCATGGGTGCTGCCCGTAACAAGGAAACCCTGGAATGGGCGCAGAATGATGTGTTCGGCAAGGCGAAGCAGACTTCCCGGTCCATTTCCATCAACGACAACAAGGTATCGACCACCATCTCCGAGAAGATGGACTACCTGGTGCCTGCCGCCAAGATTGCGGATATGGCGACCGGTTGGCTGGCGGGTCAGGCTGCCCGTGACTTCACGGCTACGGACGAGCGGATGCTGAACCATTTCGACATCGAGCAGTCGGAGGAGTTCAAGACCACGAAGTACTTCTGCAAGACGCACTTCGATATGAAGAAAATTAAGAACGAAGAGGACCACTATGTGCCGCTGCCGAAAATCTATGAGTTCAAGAACGACCGCGAGAAGGAAATCATGCTGAACCGCAACTTCAAACGGGTGAACGATGAAGTGGAGAAAATGGTCAAGGAACTGCTGGGTATGGCATAGTCACCTTGAAGTAACACCTTTACAGATGAATGTAGAATATTGTAATACAGCGAAATGGAGATGATTCATTCTAACAATACTTCAATTCGATTGAGTGGTAGCGCACTGAAGGTCATTGCCGTTCTTTCGATGGTGGCAGACCACAGTGCCTACTACTTGATGGAGCACGGAACACTCCTTTATGAGGTCATGCGCTGCTTCGGTCGCATCGCCTTTCCCGTGTTCGCCTTTCTCATAACTGAAGGCTTCCGGCATACCCGAAACCGGATGAAGTACTTTCTGCAGCTGCTGGGATTTGCTGTAGTCAGTGAATTGCCCTGGTACCTGCTGAATGGAGCGGATGGGACGCACAATGTACTCTTTACCCTGACATTGGGCGTGATGGCATTAGCTACTTTTGAGACATTAAAAAAGGAGGACATCCTTTGTGGGGCTGTCATCCTTTCTATTGCTTGTTTCGCCACTTGGTCCGGTGTGGACTATGAGTGGCGGGGGATTCTGATGATGGTGGTGTTCTACCTGTTTGGGAATGTCAATCCTTCTTTTCCCTCGGGTAGAAAGGCGCAGCTATTCTGTGCCTTTCCGTTGATGATGCACTATGGGATAATCGGCGCTTTGCTGGCTTGCCTCGTGATTGCCTGTTATAATGGGACAAGAGGCTTTATCCATGGTCAAGTGGCAAAGTATGGATTCTATGCGTTCTATCCGGTGCATTTGATTCTTTTTTATATTATTTATTAGGGTGTCCAGTTTGATGTTCCAGTTTTTAGATCAAAATAGATATGACACAAGTTTCAAAGCACTGATAATCATGTTTCTTCAATATATGTTGACTTAATGAATTAGCTACACTTTTTTATGTGTTAAAATTGCACCTAAATACAACACTGTTCTAGTTTATAATCAACATTTTAAGTTGTTAAATCAATGTCAAAAACGAGAACGTAGAACTGGACACCCTAGTAATTAACAGAAAGTCCGTCCGTCTCACTGCCGGCATACTGGATGCGTCTCGGGTCGGAACCGTAGGAGGCGAAGTCGCCAATCTTGGAAACGATGCGCTGCGAGCCGATATAGATGTGCTTGGTGTAGCGTCCGCCCTGGTTGGCTACCAGATAAGGACTGACGTAGAGCGAGAACTTCGCCGTGTTGGTGCGTCCGCCCGCAAACTCGGAGTTCACGTAGAGCTGTTCACCCTCACCGGAGGTCTTCACCGTCCGTTCACCGTCGGCATCATACCAGTAGTTGGTCACGAAGCCGTTATCATCGGAAGCCGTCAGGCGGTTCTCCTCGTCCCAGCGGAGCTTGCGCTCGGCTGCGGTGGAATCCAACGCGCCGTCCTGCTTGATGCGGCCTGTATTGACATAGACCAGGTTGCCGTTGGCATCGTAAGTATAGGTATGGTTGTTGTCCACCTTGGCCACGGAATCCGGATTCTCTTCCGTGCGGTAGTTCGCATCCTTCACTTCGGCCAGCTGGAACTTTTTGCCCTCAGTCTTGCCATAGGTATAGGCCAGGTCATAGCCCACATGGAGCGTACCGTCGAACTGCACGCCCTGCTGTGTGAGATGCTGCTTCTTCGACACGATGCGGTGCATGTTGTCGTAGCCCATCTCCAGCCGGTAGGAAGCGGTCTTGCTGTCCGCTCCGACATAGGTTCCCGTAGCACTTGCCAGACGGTAGAGTGCGTCATACGTATAGGCATGCGCCATCTGTCCGCCCGCCTTTCCGCTTTCGGGAAGTGCGGCCTTGTTGGCAACGCTGAGCACGTTGCTTACGGCATCGTAGGTATAGGCATTGTCCATGATGGACTTGCCGCCTGCGTTGACCGTCAGGTTCTGCAGCCTGCGGCGTGCGGGCTCGTAGGTGTAGAAGGTCTCCGCACCGTTGCAGTATTTCAGGTAGGTGCGCTGCTCGAACTTGTCATAGCCGATGCGGTTCACGTAGTCATAGCCGTAGGACTTGTAGCCGCGTACCTTCTCCAGCTGACCGCCGAGGTTGTAGGAGTAAGTGACCTTCTCCTCATCCGGGTATATCATCTCCAGAAGGCGGTTGTGGCTGTCGTAGGTCCACTGCGTCACATAGGTGGCAATCGCCTGGTTGGGCACAATCAGCGTGCGGCGGGTCTTGGTGACTTCGCCCATCTTGCCGTAGAAGTACTCGATGGCTCCCGTTCCGTCCTCACGGAGCATCAAGCGGCCGATGCGGTTCTGCGAGGCGTTGCGCCCGCCGTAATAATACTTCACGTTATTCTCCGGGTGGTCGGGTTAGTTGATGCCCGTCAGTCGGTGATAATCGTAGTCGTAAGTGATGGACTTGCTTTCCTTGGCAAGGTTGGCCGTCTGATTGGTCAGCACATGCCGAGTGCATCATACTAGAATTAATTCATACCGAAATTCTGGCAGTATTAAGCAGTTCATAAGAAATAATCATGAAGTTGGAAAAGATATTAATGATATAATAGAACTTTCGCTTGACATTAAGCGTCATTGCATAAACTTTAAAATCCCTCGTTATTTATGTAGCCTTAACCAAATAGTCAATGATGTTTTCGGGAAATGTGTTTATGCGTTGTGTGATTACAGTTTTTATGCCTCATTTGTTGAAAGTTATTTTTATCCTTCATATGTTGTACCATTTGATGAATATGGTTTGCCGGTTCAAGTTACAAATAAACTTCGTAAAAAGATTAATTTCTCAGACAATCTTGATGTCGCCATACAACAGCTTAAGATGGTTAATGTGAACACTTTGGGATTGAAAGATATAGAAAATGATTTCATAAGGAATGTGCAACAATACATATAAGAATGAGGGTGTCTCAAATGCCCCCATATAATAAATTACCCCTGTCATAGCAGGGGTAATTTATTTTCAAAATGGAGTATTGACACACACTCCCCCGACAGCTTTAGCTATTGGTATAGGCTTAGCCATGTTGCTGACGGGGTACTCCTCAGCAGAGCTTGTTTCCCCGTCTGGCTACATCACAGAAATAGCGATTTTAATGTATAATTCAAAATTGTCTATTAACTTTGCATCATCATTTCTAAAGCAAACTTGCCTCAGATACATTCAGTGAAACACTACCATAAAATCTGCAAGTCTCTTGATCTAAATGTACTAAAACTTGCAGGTTTTTCAAAAAAAACTTTTATAGATTAATTTGTTGAATATTAAACAGATAAGTATATTTGTAAGAAATGTCTATGTAAGTAATTTAGAACTTACAAGTAATTATGCATAATAATATTAAAAGCAAAAACAGTGAAATTAAAAATAATATAACGTAGAATTTCCATCTTGTTAATATTTCTATAGGCTGTTTCTTGATAAAATACATATAATGTACCCATCTATTTTTATATATCAATGCGTAATAATGCAACAGACAGAGTGGAATGATAAAGACAAAAACGTATTCAACTTTGAGAGGGTATAATTTATCTATAATAAGAAAAATAATTAAACATAAATTTATCAACAAGAATCCAAGAATTTTTTCAGATGTCACGTCCGTAGGGTAAGTAGGTAAAATCTTTTTATGCTTATCAACAAATTGGTAAATATAAAAATTAAGAATATTTATAATCAAGAATACTTTCTTCATATTATTTGACAATATTATGCAATTTGGTTTTCATTATATATTTGAATGGGGCAAGGCTCCCATTCCTAAATAAAGCGACATATTTAGGTAAGTAAACCGTGCCCCATATAATTATTTGCAGATATTCTATTTATAATATTCATCTACAACATTTTCACCTAATGTTTGTCCACAAGAACCTCCAAAATAACTTCCTATGAAGCCTCCTATAATAGCACCAGGAACGGCGCCAACTCCACCGAAATAGGCTCCAATACCTGCTCCAACATAAGCACCACAATTAGCCCCGAAATAGCCTCCCAATCCACCAAATAGGCTACCACTTAAAGCCCTTTGTGTGTGATACCCTATTTCTTTACCGTCTAATTTGTATCCTTGATAAGTATTATAGAATCCTAATACATATGTTCCATAATTTCCAATTTTGGAAACAACTTTTGAATATTGATACCTATTGCTAAGCGTTTCTATTAAATTAAGTGATCTGTTGTTTCCTGATATTTGCGCATTCATTGCGCTACTTATCATAGACATTCGATAACTTTGTGTTGTCATGCTATTCTCTAAGCCTAAATAATAGTCATTGAATAATGATAACCCACCAATTAAAGGATTACTCATTGACCATTCAGCATATGACATCTTATTAGGCATATGAAACGTAACCTCTAAAGTATTGATGATATTATTTTGAATACTTCCATCATTTATTATTCTATATGTGGTAAACCCATTCTTTAAAGAAATATCATTCATATTTTTTTCATATTTCGAAAGATTCTGATTAAACAAATTTTGTAAATATGCAAATTCATCTTTGCTAACTGCAATTTTAAGATTTGAATGCCCGTCATCAATTCTATTTATTTCACCATTTACTTCGTAATCGGTTAATCCCCAAATATCGATTCGATTTATTGGGTTGTTTTTAACAAAATGATAAGGAGTATATGTTGGAAATTCTAATGACAACGGATCGACTGACATCCACAAACTCAGCCTCGGGTCATAGTACCTCGCACCATAGTAATACAGTCCCGTCTCCTCGTCGAATTCCTTCGCGTTGAAGAGATAAGGCGTATTCCAAATACTGTTCCGCTCTTCAATGAACACTTCGCCGAACGGCACATACTCGATGTGCTGAACCACCTCGCCGTCCAGGTTGGTGATGTAGCTGCTGCTGCCCAAATGGTCGGGATGGTAGTAGAACTGCAACTTCTCGTATGCGTCCGGATCCTGGAAGTTGTTTTCCAGTGCCAGGGCACGGGCCTGCGCCGCCTCGGGAGAACCGTCGTCGCAGCAGAATCCCTGTCCGTCCACATAGTCGTTGTTGTCCGTTCCGTTGTACGGCACCTCAAAGATAGCATAATTATCCTTAATTACCTGCTGTTGGGCGGAATATTTTTGTTTGTAATTAACAGAAAGTCCGTCCGTCTCACTGCCGGCATATTGGATGCGTCTCGGGTCGGAACCGTAGGAGGCGAAGTCGCCAATCTTGGAAACGATGCGCTGCGAGCCGATATAGATGTGCTTGGTGTAGCGTCCGCCCTGGTTGGCTACCAGATAAGGACTGACGTAGAGCGAGAACTTCGCCGTGTTGGTGCGTCCGCCCGCAAACTCGGAGTTCACGTAGAGCTGTTCACCCTCACCGGAGGTCTTCACCGTCCGTTCACCGTCGGCATCATACCAGTAGTTGGTCACGAAGCCGTTATCATCGGAAGCCGTCAGGCGGTTCTCCTCGTCCCAGCGGAGCTTGCGCTCGGCTGCGGTGGAATCCAACGCGCCGTCCTGCTTGATGCGGCCTGTATTGACATAGACCAGGTTGCCGTTGGCATCGTAAGTATAGGTATGGTTGTTGTCCACCTTGGCCACGGAATCCGGATTCTCTTCCGTGCGGTAGTTCGCATCCTTCACTTCGGCCAGCTGGAACTTTTTGCCCTCAGTCTTGCCATAGGTATAGGCCAGGTCATAGCCCACATGGAGCGTACCGTCGAACTGCACGCCCTGCTGTGTGAGATGCTGCTTCTTCGACACGATGCGGTGCATGTTGTCGTAGCCCATCTCCAGCCGGTAGGAAGCGGTCTTGCTGTCCGCTCCGACATAGGTTCCCGTAGCACTTGCCAGACGGTAGAGTGCGTCATACGTATAGGCATGCGCCATCTGTCCGCCCGCCTTTCCGCTTTCGGGAAGTGCGGCCTTGTTGGCAACGCTGAGCACGTTGCTTACGGCATCGTAGGTATAGGCATTGTCCATGATGGACTTGCCGCCTGCGTTGACCGTCAGGTTCTGCAGCCTGCGGCGTGCGGGCTCGTAGGTGTAGAAGGTCTCCGCACCGTTGCAGTATTTCAGGTAGGTGCGCTGCTCGAACTTGTCATAGCCGATGCGGTTCACGTAGTCATAGCCGTAGGACTTGTAGCCGCGTACCTTCTCCAGCTGACCGCCGAGGTTGTAGGAGTAAGTGACCTTCTCCTCATCCGGGTATATCATCTCCAGAAGGCGGTTGTGGCTGTCGTAGGTCCACTGCGTCACATAGGTGGCAATCGCCTGGTTGGGCACAATCAGCGTGCGGCGGGTCTTGGTGACTTCGCCCATCTTGCCGTAGAAGTACTCGATGGCTCCCGTTCCGTCCTCACGGAGCATCAGGCGACCGATGCGGTTCTGCGAGGCGTTGCGTCCGCCGTAGTAATACTTCACGTTGTTCTCCGGGTGGTCGGGATAGTTGATGCCCGTCAGCCGGTGATAATCGTAGTCGTAGGTGATGGACTTGCCTTCCTTGGCAAGGTTGGCTGTCTGCTTGGTCAGCACATTGCCGAGTGCGTCATACGTAAAGGTCGTGATGCCGCTTGCAGGATGGTTCACCTCGGTGCGGCGGTCGCCCATGTCATATACGGAGGTCGTCACGTTGCCTTCGGTGTCGGTGACTCTGACCAGACGGTCGATGCCGTCATATTCGAAGGAGGTGGTGATTTCTCCGTCAGGACCGCTGAGCTGCTTGGTCATGACAGTCTTGCCGCTGCCGTTGGTATAGGTAGCCTGCTTGTTGCCCAAAGCATCGGTCACGGTAGTTACCAATGCCCGGCTCCCTGCATCCGTGGTATAGGTTGTCAGGGTCTTGGATTCATCGGGAAGGGTCACTTCCGTGGCACGGTCGAGCACGTCATACACTGTTACGGTCGGCGATACTCCGTCAAATGCCTTGTTGAAGTCCGTACGCTTGCCCAGCTCTTCCGTGACGGGATAGTAAGCCTTGGCGACACGTCCGAATGCGTCATAGACATTGCGTCCGCTGACAATCATTACGTTCTGTGCATCGGACACTGTTCTTTCGGATGCCGAAGTGACCACGCCGTCCTTCTTTACCTGCACGGGCCGGCCGAAGCCGTCCACGAAGGTGACGGTTTCCATGTCATCGTTTGGATGCTGGATGTCGTAGTGCTTCGTCACGGCGTATGCCGGGGCGGTGATGCCGTTTGCCGCAAATTCAGCCTTCGGGCTGTATTCGAATGCGATAACATAAGGTACACCCGTAGCCAGTTCGTTCGGGCCACGTACTCCGGTGATGCGTCCGAGGTCGTCCACATCGGTCTCGTAGTAGAAGTTGTTCAGGTCGCGGCGTTCCTTGGCGATGCCGTAGCAGTAATCGAAATTGCCTGCCTCGCTTCGGTAGCCGAACGCATCTTCCACACGTTCCACATACATGTTCATTTCTGGCTCGTAGCGGTACTTGTACCACATGCGCTGTCCCTTGGCATTGGCCGGAAGTGTTTTCTGTAGGATGTTACCAAAGTTGTCATAACGGTAGTCGGTGACGGCTTCGCCGTTTCCGAGCTGCTGCGTTATCTTGGTCAGGTGGTTCGGGTATTTCGTGTCATATACCGCCGATACCTGGTGGTAAACCTTTCCGTCTCCTCCGGTCACGGTCACATCGGTCGGCAGTCCGAGGATGTTCCTGCTGCTGTTGGAAGTATAGCGGATGGAGGTCTGGTAATCAAACTTGCCGTCTCCCTTGCTGCCGAGCTTGCCCTTGTTGCTGAACTTATAGGATTTCAGCTCACCGTGGTGGCCGGTGAGGTAATACTCATTCCATGCCTCCGAGGTAATCATTCCTTGTGCGGCACCTTCGTATTGCAGGTTCGCCGTATAGCGGAGCGGTACGAAGGCTGAAGCGCGGTCGCTGCACAGTACGGGCTGTGCGGTAAAGGTGTACTCGTCACCCTTGGCGGTCAGGTAGTAGCCGTCATATTCGTTGCGCGTTTCGGTGTAAACCTTTCCGGCAGCGTCTTCCACGGAAGCGTTGACAAGGTTGCCCTGCGTGTAGTAGCCGGACACGTCATACTTCTGTACGGACTTGCGGTAGAGCGCATTTTCCTTTTCTGTGTCGAGATTCCTGATAATCACTTCGCCGAAGCCGAGGAACTCGCGTTCGTGGCGGTCGCGCTTGCCGTCCTTGTATTCAAAGGCGGTGGTCATGAGCGGACCGTCGTCATGGATACCGTCATCCACCGTGAGGGAAGACATCACCCATTTGCCGCCGGGAAGCCCGTATGTGGGAGCAGTATGTGCATAGTCCAGCGTAAACGTACCGCCGAGCGAGTTGGTGACTGCCTTCAGCATGTTCGTCCTGCCGATGGCGGAACGGGTCACTTTCAGCTCGCTTTCCTTCTCGGATTCCACAATGTCGAGATAGCCGTCACCGTCCACGTCCTGCAAGGCATACGTGGGGCGGCTGATGCTGTGACCGGTGGAAAATCCCGGATTTGTTGATATTTTGATACTAACAATAGGAATGACAATAGAGACTGTGAAAGCAGCGTTAGCCGATTCAGAAGTAGAGGCTGACTCATTCAACGAACCTACACCCTTCCAACTTATCGGAGACAGGAAACCATTGCCGACATTAAGTGCCACCATGATGTCTCCTGCGTCTTTCCATACCTTATCCAGCAGTCCGTCTGAATTGACATCCAGCAGGTTGTATTCCTCGTCACTTTCAGAAGTAACTTGCTAGCATGTCTGGTGATTGCTCGTTATGATGGAACACGCGGGTTCATCCATGGCAAGGTGGCGAAGTATGGGTTCTATGCGTTCTATCCAGTGCATTTGCTCTGTTTAGTAGGATACATCGTTCTCTTTCCATAAGCCATTCATTCCGGTTTCCAGACAAAGCAGTTGCCGCTTGATTTCCAGACCACCTCCATATCCTGTCAGTTTACGATTGCTACCAATCACCCGGTGGCAAGGAACGATGACGGAGAGAGGATTGGCATTGTTGGCATTGGCTACTGCACGGATGGCAGCAGGTTTTCCGATACAGCAAGCCAACTCCTTATAGGTTTGGGTGCTTCCGTAGGGAATCTGTAGTAATTCTTTCCATACACTCCGTTGGAGATCAGTTCCGGAAAGCAGAAGAGGCATTTGGAATGCAGTTCTCTTTCTTGCAAAGTATTCTTCCAGTTGGGATTGAGCTGTTTCAATCACCTCGCTTGTTCCTTCCAAATAGGTCGCAGAAAGTCTGGTCTGCAGCCGTTCGTCAATCCGTCGGCCATGTTCAGCTGTTGTGCGCCAGTCACACAGGCAGAGCCTGTTTTCAAAGGAACCCAGCAGCAATACCCCTATAGGTGAGGCATAAGGCTTGACTATAATTACCCGTTCTGTTCTCATATCCGTTTGGTTAGAAAAAGGAACCAATCCATTCCACAATTTTTACAGCAGCCAATACCATGGCATAGATAAGTCCGCAGAGAATCACGATGAGAAAAGCCATACCCACCGCTTTCCGGTCTATCTCCTGCATGATGGCTCTGTCGCCCTCCACATATCCCTTTATCAGGGCCGCATTTCTGGTAAATGCCCGTTTGAAGACATCACCGACTACTCCTATATAAGGAATGATACCGATAAGTACATCCAGAAGGATGTTGCAGACAATGGCCAGTGTCAGGGGAATGCTTTTCAGTTTGACAATGCTCAGATAAAGATAAGGCACTGCTAAAACTGAAGTCAGCGCATCACCGAAGCCGGGCAACACCAGACCAATCAATGGATCCAACAAGCGCCGGTCCATCCATAGGGCTATCGCATGCACCAGCTTGTACGATACCGAGTTCCGGATTATTTTCTGCTTCTCATTCGTCATCATCAGGATTGGGTTTTCTTTTCTTTACGCAGTTCCTTGTTGATACTTTGTACAATACTCTCGTTCAGCAGATGCTTGACTTCATCGCTTTCCTTGGCATATTGTCCGGTAAGCTGGTAAGTTTCTTGAATGGCCGCCTTTCGCAGTTCTTTGACGATGCCTCCTTCAGGAATGAGCCTTTCACTTTGCCAGTATTCCACCACCCGGTTGACCATGGCAGAGCAGAGTGCCTTTCTGGTTTACGCACTTAGTTTCTTGAACGGAAGTTCCTGTACACATTCCGTTTCACCGGGGATAAGCGGACAGTCGTTGGCAGTATCATTCTGTGGTCCGAAAGCCATGTAGTCCTCCCACAGACCGAAGTCTTTCTCTGTCTTCACAAAGGAAGCAGTCTCTACCTTCTTTTTGTGTTTCTTCTTAGCCATATCGTATTTGAAATGTCAGGATTCTTCCTCTCTGATAGCCTGTGCCAGTTGCTCGAAGCTGATGCGTATTTCATCACGCACCCTTCTGAACTCGGTGATGATTTCTTCCGGTGTCCCCGTGAACGCATCGGGGTCGTCAAAGCCGATGTGCAGTCTGTGTCTGACTTCACCCCTGAAGAGCGGACAGGTTTCACGGGCACCTCCGCAGACCGTGATGACATAGTCCCATGGTTGGTTCAGATAGCAGTTTACCTGTTTCGGATAGTGATGGCTCAGGTCGATGCCTATTTCCTTCATCACCTGAACAGCCAGGGAATGAACTTCACTGGCTGGACGAACGCCGGCTGAATGGACTTTAAACGAAGGTTCCAGTTGTTGCAGGATGCCGTGAGCCATTTGGCTTCGGCATCTGTTTCCGGTACAAAGTATCAGTATTTTCATGACTGAGGGATGGAATGTGAGGGATGAAAAGGACAACGCTTTCCGATACACTGGTTGTTAGCGTCGGAGCGGTGGCAGACAATGGGTTTCATTTCCAGTGTGACACCCTTTGTTTCTTGGATATATTCGGCAGCCGCCTGAAGGGACAAGTAAGAGTTACGCTTGCAGCAGCGTGGACCGCCCACTTCCCCGATTTTCAGCAGCGACCGGGCCGTCATCAGGTTGCTTTGTCCCCAGGATTCCTGAGTGAGCGGGGTGGCACCGGAGAGGATGGACATGCACATACCGGTACTGATGGCAGCCCCGCAGCTTCCCCAGAACCCGCAGGCACCACCCGGCACCTTTTGTCCGCGTGCCATCATTTCCTTTAGAGCCTTCAGTAATTCGATTTCACCTCCGGCATTGCGGTAAGCGGTAAGGAGAGCAGAACCAACCAATGTATGATGTTCCGGACCATGCATGTGGCAGAAAGGCAGACTCATCATGTAATCCAGAATTTCAATCGGATTTTTAGAAGTTTCATTCAGGCAGTAACCAATTACTGCGTCCATTCCTTTCGTATGGCATTCGTTGCAGACATAATGTGCGTTGATACAGCGGGTTTTGCTTATCTCTTGTCGGTGACAAAGTTCGCATTCCATGAGCACTCCCGTTTCCAAATACTCTAGTGGAGCTTGGCATATCAAGCATTCTTCCTTCATTGTATAATTGTTGTTTCTTATATTTCAGATTTTCTAAAATTCTTATCTGCTGTTTACGAAAACGCATAAAAAGATATCCCTACAAGCATTATGAATAGCAGAATATTTCTTCTTAATCATAGAATTTGAATCTATTGACAAGAATCCCACAACCCGCCCTCATCACTTTTTCTTTAGCCAGTCAACACGTGGTAATGCAATATAAAACTTCCTCTTTGGGAAAATATACACAATACGCTTCTGCAGTTTGCAGATCGTACATCCTAAAACAATTGCCCGATCTCAGCATAATTTGTGTCAATTTCGTTCGCATCTGTTTCCAGATAGAACAGGTGTGCAGCCACTTGCCTCTGAAGAAGTGATTACACCTCTTATCTATTCAATCAGCTTATAGTGAACTACCGCTAAACTAAAGATTTAGCGGCTTCGGAGATACCAATACCTCCTCTCTTTTCCTGCTTCTTTCTGTCACGGCTTTTTAGGACACGAGGTCGGTCATCCACCGTTGGACAGTCCACAGGCTTGACTTTCCCTCGCTCCGAGGGTAGGGCTTTCAAGCCAAATTCCTTGATGTTGCAAGCGGCATTGAAGTCACGGTCGTGATGCGTGCCACATTCCGGGCAAGTCCAGCTTCGCTCGCTCAGTTTCAATCCTTTATACACATAGCCGCATTGGC